>JALOQX010000477.1 GCA_025459265.1 Pirellulaceae bacterium
TTCCGTCACGCTTCCCGCTGCCGCTCAGGTCACCGTCGGCGACCCGTGGATCCGAGGCACCGTTCCGCAGCAGATGTCCACCGGCGCCTTCATGCAACTCAAGTCGGCCACGGACGCGAAGCTCATCGAAGCCCGCTCGCCGGTAGCCAGTGTCGTCGAGATCCACGAAATGACGATGGAGAACAACGTCATGCGTATGCGAGCCGTGCCGTCGGTGGCACTGCCTGCCGGTCGTACGGTGGAATTGAAGCCCGGCGGCTACCACGTGATGATGATGGACCTGAAGCAGCAGATGAAGGACGGCGATGTCGTGCCCATGACGCTGGTCGTTGAAAGCGGCGGCAAGCGCGAGACGATCGAGGTCAAGGCGAAGGTGCGCGCCGCGACGGCGAGCGGCGACGTGATGAAGAAGCACGGAAACTGACGGATTGCGTCTCCCGCCGTGAAAGTATCCGGGCCGCTGTGCGCTGAGATGTCCATGCGCGCGTGACGGTGGTCGACGGCACCGGCCTCAACCTGCTGAGCGAATACGTCGTGCGCGTGCAGAAGACGCCGGAGTACTTCGTGAACGGGCGGCAGAGGACGACATTCGGTCAGGAGCAGTTGAGGCAACTCGTTTAGGAGGAACACGCCCGCGGTTATCCCTCACCGCGCTTCATCGACTCCAGCCGCCCTAAGCTCAAGCTTCCGACCCCCGGGGGTTGTTTCCCGTCACTCGAATGCGCCGCCCGTTGTTTGATGCGGCGCAACATCGTTGCGCCTTGCGGGTGTCTCATGATCGCCTCGATCAGGAGCGCCCATGAAAACTCTCGCGCTGATAGCGGCGGCGCTGATGCTGGCCGCATGTGGTGGTGGCGGTGGCGGCGGAACGCCACCAGCCAGCGCTGGTACGCCAGCGACGGGCACGCCGACCACGGCGACCTCGCCGGTTCAGATCAACCTTGGCGACGATCCGGCCGATCGGCTGATGGCCGTCAACGTCACCGTCAACTCGGTCGCCCTCCATCGGGCGGACGGCCAGTCGGTGACCGTGCTGTCCTCGCCGCGCCCGATGGAACTGATGCACCTGATGGGCACCGTCGCGCCGCTGGCGGTGGCCAACGTCCCGCATGGCACGTACACGGGTGCAACGATGACGTTCGGCGGGGCGACGGTCATGCACATGGACCCGGCGAGCGGGCAGCCGCTGCAGCGGCAGGTGGCGGGACCGATGACGAGCCACGTCAGCTTCGGCTCGCCGCTGGTTGTCGGGACGGGGCCGATGGTCGTCAACTTCGACATGAACATGTGGGCCTCGGTCGGCATCGACTCGGCGGGCAACGTGAGCCTGTCGCCGTCGCTCTCTGCGCATCACAGCGCTGCGATCGCCAACAGTCAGCACCACGAGCAGGGCGGATTGCACGGTCTCGTGGGCGTCGTGGGCGGAACCGGTACCAACGCGTTCACGCTGTCGATGATGCAGGGCCTGAGCGGCATTCCATTGACTACCCACACCGGCACACACTTCGAGGGCATGGCCGGCCAGCACATGATGGGCGCGGGCCAGGTCGTATCCGTGGACGCAAGCCTCCAGCCCGACGGTACATGGATCGCGTCGCACGTCCAGTCGCACATGGCCTCGGGCGGCGCGCTGTCGAGCGGAGTGGTCGCGACGGTGACCGGTGCGCCGCCCACCCAGCTGGTCCTTGTGATGCACGACGGGGCGGGAAGCGGAATGGCAGCGTCGAGTCTCGCGGGATCGACGACCGTCAGCGTCGGGGACGCGACGACGTTCGCGATCAATGGAACGAGCGTGGATCTGACGAACCTGCCGTTCACGCCGCGCTTCGACCGCGCGAGCGTGAGCGCAGGGCAACGCATCGAAGCGCTCAGCACCTCTCAGTGGACGCACGGGGGCGGGATGCACGGCATGACCGGCGGCGGAACGCTGACGGCGTCGTCGGTGCGCCTGGCCCAGCAAGGTCTGCGGGGAACGGTGTCCGGGTACACGCCAGCGGGGAACGAGGCGACCTTCGTTCTGACGGTCCCGGCCGATGCAGTCTTCGCGAAGCTGACCGGCAAGACGTCGATAACGGTCTACCAGCGTGCGGCCACGCTGCTCACGCCTGCCAACGTGAGCAACGGTTCCGTCGTTCAAGTGCGCGGATTGCTGTTCAACGACGCGGGCACGCTGCGACTGGTCGCGAGTCGCGTCCGGACATAGTCGAGTCGCGGAGTTACCTGGCGATAGGCAAGCGGCTTCAAGGAACTGACAGTGTCAACGTCCCCCGGCCCCCCCCGAAAGCCGTTAGGGATACAGCAAAGCGAACTACGGGAGCCATCGTTCCATAGGCGGAGCGTGAAAAACTCACGGGCCGGCCGCGTTACTTTCCACATCAGTTGGCTTGAGTTCTGACGGGGAAGCCGCCAGGCTTTCAACTCTAAATTCGACAAACCCTTGCGTTATCCCGGCAAGGACGTGTTGGGCCAGAACGGCATTCGGCCTTACTTGCGCCCGGCTTATCTCTCCGCCGGGCTGGTCTCGGCTAGCATCTCAAGCCGTGAGCAACGTCGATCAGTATCTCGAGCTTGCCGATCGTGCCAACACCCGGCGGTCGTATGCCGCCTCGGTCCGTCACTACGAACTGGAGTGGCGGGGGGCGCTCCCCGCCACGCCTGACGCCATTGCCCAGTACCTGGCTCACTACGCGCCTTCGCTGACGACGAGCACGTTGCAGGTCCGCCTGGCCGGGCTGTCCCGCTGGCATCGGGACCATGGTTTCGTCGATCCGACCAAGGCGCCCCTCGTCCAGCAGGTTCTCAAGGGCGTACGGGCCGCACACAATGCCCCACGACGGCAGGCCCGTCCGGTTGAGTTCGACGTCCTCAAGCGTGTCTCGGACTGGCTCGAAGCCGAAATCGCCGCCGCAGAGACGTCGGCGAGCCCACGGGCCGATCTCCTGCGCCGGCGTCGCGATCAGTCCATGCTGCGCCTCGGGTTCTGGCGCGGTTTCCGCTCCGACGAACTTTGCCGCTTGCAGTTCGAGCACGTTCAGATCGACCCGGGTGTCGGCATGACCTGTTTCATTCCCCGCACCAAATCGGACCGCGCCGTGCTGGGCCAGAC
>JALOQX010000028.1 GCA_025459265.1 Pirellulaceae bacterium
CCGGATCAGCCTGCGCCGGATCAGCCTGCGCCGGATCAGCCTGCGCCGGATCAGCCTGCGCCGGATCAGCCTGCGCCGGATCAGCCTGCGCCGGCACCCGCTGCACCCGACCAGCCCGCGCCGGGTGGGTCGACGTCGGTGGATGGGGCGTTCTCTGGGGGGCTGCCACCGCGACGCGCGGACCTTCCGTCGGACGACGTGTTGGCCTGGGCGGGTCAGGCGGATGAGCCGCCGCAGGACGAGGCTGGGGGTGAGGACGCCGCGGCAACTCCCGCCGCCCCTGCGCCGGCGGCGAGCGCCGAGAGTGCTGCACCGAGCACGCCTGAGCCCTCCGCAGCCGCGGAGGGTGGTGCGACGGGCACTGCCGCTCCGGTGCAGGTGGAGGCGAACGCGGCGCCGGCAGACGAAATGCGCACCGTGGCGCGGTTGACGTTCCGCGATGCCATCAACGCGCCGACGCTGCGCGATAAGATTCGGCAGGCCTACAACGCCGTTCATCCCGCCGTAGCCGGCGCGGCCGCCGCCGACGGTGCCGGCGCTGCCGCCGCCGACAACCTGGTGGAAGTGCCGGGGTTGCTCGTCGCGCCGGATGAGACGTTTGCCGCGGACCAGACCAGCGGCGCGCTGAACAAGGAATGGTACGTGCGGATGGTCGGCACGGTCGCGGACACGCAGGCGGTGCTGAGTCAGATGCAGCAGGATCTGGACAATACGCCGGTGCTGCCGTCGTCGAGCAAGGTCGGGGGACAAGTGGCCGGTGATACCCGGAGCCTGGCGATTGCCGCGTTTCTGGCCAGCCTGGTCGGGATCGTCGCGTATATCTGGATCCGGTTCCAGCACCTCATCTTCGGCCTGGCGGCCGTGGTGGCGCTGGTCCACGACGTGCTGATCACGCTCGGTGCGATTGCTCTCAGCGCCTACGTCGCGAATCTGTTGGGATTCCTGCTCATTGAAGAGTTCAAGATCAATCTGACGATCGTCGCGGCACTGCTGACGATCATCGGATATTCGCTCAATGACACGATCGTGGTGTTCGACCGCATCCGCGAAGTGCGCGGCAAGAGTCCGGACCTGACGGCCGAGATGATCAACACGAGCATCAATCAGACGTTGAGCCGCACGCTGTTGACCGGTTTGACGACGATGATCGTCGTGGTGATTCTCTACGCGATGGGGGGTGCCGGCATTCACGGGTTCGCCTTCACCTTGTTTGTTGGCATGATCGTGGGAACGTACAGCTCGATCTACATCGCGTCGCCCATCCTGCTCTTCATGCTTCGGCGGCACGAGCAGACGGCCAGCTGATCGGATGGGTTTCTGGGGAGGCGGGGCACTCGTCGTTGCCGCCCCTACGATCGTTACAGCCTGTCGGGCCCGGGGCCTGCCGGGTGGAATTTCGCTGGCTGGCGTGAGGTTCCGCGGACTCGCCGACCGATCTCGATGACGTGATGCTGCGCGGCTGGTGCGCCGCGTCCGCACGCGTGTCGGGATGGTGCGAGATGGACCGGCGAATGCGACCTGTGAAACGGGGGAGTCGCGCGAAGCGCGTGGCGCTGGCGCTGACGGTCTTTCTGATCGGACTCTGCCTGGCGTGGCCCTACCGTCGCACGCCTCGTCCGGAGGCCTTGTCACGGGGCAAGGCCGCGGATCCGCAGCTGACGCTGGGCGACGGCGTATCGTTGCAGTTGCCGGGCCAGGCAGCGACTGTTCCGCTGCCCATGCAGCCGCTCACACCGCGTCCGGCCGACAGCGAGCCGGACGTGGCCGTTGCGGCCCAGGCGTCCGCGGCCGCGCCGCCGATGTCCCCGTCGCGGCCGCCCGCGCTGCCCGACCGCTACCGGCCGCTCTTCAAGCCAGGTGCGGACGGCGTGGAGGGTTCGGGGCCCGTCCTGCCGGCGGCCGAGTCGCTCCCGTCGCCAGCCCGCGCGCCGCGGCGGCACACGATCCACGACGGTGACACACTGGAGTCACTGGCGGCGAGGTATCTGGGCGATGCCCAGCGGGCGGGGGAGATTCTGGAGGCCAATCGCAGCGTGCTGGCCGACGCTCAGCTGCTGCCGATCGGCGTGACGATCGTGATTCCGCGTCCTGCCGGCTCGGCCACGGTCGAGCCGCCGGCGAACGAAGAACCGCCCCGCCTTGTCCCGCTTCCGACGAGCGGCCTGGGACGCGGGCGCTAAACAGGCCGGCGGGGCAGGCTACTTGAGCGGACTGGTGCGGTCGACCCAGGGGAATTCGGCCTCCCGCTGCACGAGCCGATACTGAATGAAATCGCGGATGTACGCGGCCGTCGGCAGGTCGCGGTCGTAGATCAAGTCGATGCCCTGCCGCGGGGAGTCCGCCTCCAGGAAGATGACCGTCTTTTCGGCGTCGTCCCGATGCGCCTGCTCGAAGGCCTTGATGACGCGCTTGGCGTCACCGTAGAGCCGCGTGTCCTGTTGGCCGACCACCGTCAGCACCGACACCTGGGCGAGCACGTTCCGGATTTTCAGCTCGTTGGCGATCGACACGCCCTTGAACGTGTGCATGGGGGAAACCAGGATCAGGGCCTTGACGTCGCGGCCCATCTTGTAGGTCGGCAAGTCCGCGACGGTCCAATCCTTGATGGCCCATTTGAGCGCGAGCATGGCACCGTAGCCCGTGCCGAGCACGCCCAGTTGCTCGATGTTCAGTTTGCCTTCGTTGTGGCGATGGAGCAGATAGGTCTTGGCCGCCTCCACGTCCTGCCACATCTTTTCCAGTGCCGGCCGCGCCATCTTGTCGATGTCAAGCGGCGCGTCGACACCCTGCTGTCGATCGCTCGTCCCGTGTCCGCGCAAATCGGGAACCAGGACGGTGTGGTTCAAGGTCTGTTGAAGCCAGACTGCCAGCGTGTGCAGGTCCGTCCGAGTCCCCCCGAAGTCGTGCAGCAGAATGAGCGGCACGGTATTTTTCTTTTCCGGTCCCGGGTAGTACGTGGCGTGCAGGATCACGCCGTCCTTCGTCGTGAGCGTCACATCCTCGGAGGATTTTTCCTCCGACTTGGCCGCGGGTTTCCTGGGGGGCGCTTGCGCCGTCACCTGTGGGGGGACCCCCAAGGCAATGGCGACCAAGAGCCCGACACCGGCCACCGGCCACCGGCGCTGACCGCGCTGCGGAATTGCAAGCTGCTCGTTCATGATGGGCCACACCTGTCTGGATTGTTACGGTCGCCCGCCCCCGGCATCTCTCATCGTAGGTTGCACAAAATGCTTCGTCAACGCAGTTTGGCTGCCTGCGGCAGAGTGCGGAAAATCTGTCTTGCGTGGTCGGACCGTGAGTGCTATGTTCCACCCCCCAAGGCCGGGTCAGGTACCCGGCGCATCGCGCCGTGATAAAGGGACTTTTCATGCGCTGTGCCCATCGCTCCGCACCGGTCGTGCTCCTCCTGTTGCTCGCACTGCTGCCGCTGCTGCTGACGTGCACGACAGGCTGCGCGGTGCTGTACCAACTGGCCTACGGTGACGGTCCGACAGTGCCGCCGAAATTCTCAGCACTCAAAGGCAAACGGGTGGCGGTGGTCTGCATCATGAATTCGTCTGCTTACGGCGACGGCGAAGTGTCCATGGTGCTGTCCGACCAGGTCGGGCGATTGCTGTCCCAGCGGGGCGACAAGATCGACGTGGTGCGGCCGGATGAGGTTTCCGACTGGATGGACACCAACGACTGGGACGAGTCGAACTTTGTGGATGTGGGTCGTGGCGTCAAGGCGGACATGGTGGTCGGGATCGAAGTGGCGGCGTTCAGCATCCACGAGAGCAAGACGCTGCTCAAGGGTCGCGCGAATGTGACGACCACCGTGTACGACGTGGCCAAAGGCACGGAGGTGTTCCGCACCACGGACCACGACCACAGTTTCCCGACGTCGCATGCGATTCCGGTCGTGAGCACGGACTGGCGATCGTTTGAGCGGATGTACATCGGGGTCCTGGCCGAGCACATCGCGAAGAACTTTTACGAGTACAGTCTGGTCGAGGATTTTGCGCGCGACGGTGCCGCCTACGCACACTGATCACTCGTCCTGCTCGTCCTCCTCGTCGGCGGTCGCCAGCGCGGGGGCCGCCAGCGCCTCGAGCCGGGCCAGCTCGGATTCCCGCACGCAGACGCGGCGGATGGCGGTGGCGCGACCGGTGGACGGATCGACTTCCACGCACGTGCCGACCAGTCGCACGTCGCGTTTGGCCACTTGGAAATAGGTGGGGCGAAACGTGATGGTCGTGTGCATGACCCGCTGGATGTCGCGCCCGATGATGCTCTCGCACGGGCCGGTCATGCCGACGTCGCACTGGAACGCCGTGCCGCCGGGCAGGATCTGTTCGTCGGCCGTGGGGACGTGCGTGTGGGTTCCGAGCACGGCGCTGACGCGACCGTCCAGATACCGTCCCATGAGCTGTTTTTCGCTGGTGGCCTCGGCGTGGAAGTCGAGCACGCGGACGATCGCCTCGGGGGGAAGTTGTTCGAGAATCTGATCGGCGCGCGTCCAGGGGCAATCCACCGGGCGCATAAACAGCCGGCCGAGCAGGCTGAAGACGGCGACCGGCACGCCCTGGGCGGAGGGGACGACGACCCAGTCGCGGCCGGGTGCGGCGCGGGGAAAATTCGCCGGTTTGACGAGAGGGCAGGAGCCGTCGAGCACGGCTTCGATTTCGCTGCGGCGGTAGATGTGATCGCCCATGGTCAGGCAGTCGACGCCGGCGGCCAGCAGCTGGGTGCAGATCTTGGGCGTCAGGCCCGAACCCCCTGCCGCGTTTTCCGCGTTGGCAATCACCAGGTCCAGGCCGGCTTCGACGCGCAGCCCGGGGAGCGCCCGCTGCACGATCTGCTTGCCCGGTTTCCCCACGATGTCGCCGATGAGCAGGATGTTCACGGTTGGACTTTCGGATCGGTAGTCAGCGGGCGAGTTCCGTGAACCGCGATTCCCGCACGACGGTGACCTTGATTTCGCCGGGGTAGGTCAGTTGCTCTTCAAACGCCTTGGCAATGTCGCGGCAGATCTTGGCCGCTTTGGCATCGTCCGTCTGTTTGGCGCTGGCAATCACGCGCAGCTCGCGCCCCGCCTGAATGGCAAACGCCTGTTCGACGCCCGGGAAGCTGTTGGCAATCGATTCCAACTCCTCCATCCGCTTGATGTACCGCTCGAGCGACTCCCGGCGGGCGCCGGGACGCGATGCACTGCAGGCGTCGGCGGTGGCGACCAGCATGGTGTAGGGATAGTCGGTCAGGATCTCGTCGTGGTGCCCGATGGCGGCATGGACCACTTCCGGGCCCTCGCCGTGCCGCTTGAGCAGATCGGCTCCGATCCGCGGATGTCCCCCTTCCAACTCGTGATCGGCGGCCTTGCCGATGTCGTGCAGCAGGCCGCAGCGGCGTCCGAGATCGCCATCCAGTCCGACCATCTCGGCCAGCATACCGGTCAGGAATGCGACCTCGATGCTGTGCCGCAGTCCGTTCTGGCTGTAACTGGTGCGGAAGTGCATGCGCCCCAGCAGGTAGACCAGCCGTTCGTGCAGGCCGTGCACGTTCACCTCCTGGACGGCTTCTTCCCCGTGGCGCTGGATCAACTGTTCGACTTCCTTCGTCGTCTCGGCCACGACCTCTTCGATCCGCGACGGATGGATGCGGCCGTCGGCGATGAGTTTTTCGAGCGACTGCCGCGCCACTTCGCGGCGGACGGGGTCGAAGCCGCTGACAATCACGACGCCAGGTGTGTCATCGATGATCACGTCCACGCCCGTCGCCTTCTCGAAGGCACGGATGTTGCGCCCCTCGCGGCCGATGATGCGTCCTTTCATCTCGTCATTGGGAATGTCGATCGAGCTGGTGGTGCTTTCGGCGGTGTGGGCGGCGGCATAGCGCTGCAGCGCGGTCAGGAGCATGTTGCGGGCCGTCCCTTCGCACTGTTCGGCAATCCGCCGTTCGTGCCGCAGAATAATCTGGCCCGTCTCCTGCGTCAGCTCGGTGTCAAGCATCGACAGAAGCCGCTTCTCGGCCTCCTCGCGACTCAGTCCGCTCAGGTCATGCAGCGTCTGCCGCTGCATGTCCAGCAGCTTGGCCAACTCCTCGTTGCGACGGTTGGCGTCGTCGAGTCGTTCGGTCAACCGGCGCTGCGTCCCCTCCACAATCCGCTCTTGCTTGCGCAGGTCTTCCGTCTGCTGCTCGATCAGTTCCTGCCGCTTGTCGAGCAACCGTTCGCGCTCCCGCATCTCATCCCGCAGCTTGCCCAGCTCTTCTTCCGTCTTGGCCTTCTGCTGCAGCGCGCGCTCTTTGATCTCCAGTTCGGCTTCCCGGTGCCGGTTCGCCACCTCCCGCTCGGCCCGCTCCAGGATCGCGCGGGCTTCCGATTCCGCGTCTTTCTTGCGCAGCCGATCGAGCAGCTTGACTACGATGAACGTCAACGTGGCCGCGATCAGGGCACTGACAATGACCCCGATCGTGACTTGGTCCATAGCCGCCAAGATGGGTACTACCACGGACAACTCCCCCATCAGGACAGGCTGGCCATCGCCGGACAATCGCGGCAAGATCGCGGACCGCGCGAGCCCAGAACCGGACTCTGCAACACGACCTGCGACCAGCGCACAAGAGGCTCTCTCGATTCGATCGCGACACCGCACAATGCCGTCGGGCCGGCGCCGCGCGGCGGCCTGGCCCCGCACGTCACCTGCGCCGCCGTCGTCCCGTGGGACCGAGGTGTCGGAATCGATCACCCCGCGGTCGTGCGAGCAGGAACTGGTTCATGGCCTGGGGAGACCATGGCGGCCCAGCTGACATGGCGCGAATGCGGTCATGACGGCACGTGACACACCACAGGGAGCCTACCGCAGCGTCCAGAGGTGGAAGCCCCGGCCCCGCATACACGGGCACCCGCCGCATCCTGCACGACTCCCCCCCTCCGATGCCCAGAATCATCCGCACCAGCAGCATCAAAATATCCATGACTGGGCCCGCCGTGTGTGTCACCTGCCGGTCGCAATAACTACGTCCGGACGTCGCTGATCAGCGATCGAGTGGAACCACCTTGCGCTCCGCGTAATGCGCAGCGCCTACACCTGTTAAATGGTTGTTACAATTGTTGTTGCTAATACGACTTCATCGGGTCGAACGAGCTGGCAAACGGAATGAAAGCAGCCGCCGACAACGTGTCTCCCATGTTACCAGAGAATTTACGCACTGCAACGCCCGGGGAGCGACGGAGATCAGGTTTTGTTGGAACTCAAATGTCGACGTCCGAACAAGTTGCGCGAATTCACCCGGCAAAGCCCGCGTAATCCGTAGTCTCGCGGTGCCCCCCTGACGGATAGCCCGATCCTGGCTACGCTCAAGTCATGGCTGCACTTCACGAGTTTGAACGGTGTGTGGCTGCCGCATGGCCCCCGGAGGGGTGGCTGGACGTGGCGGTCGTCGTCGCCGTGTCCGGCGGGGCGGACAGCACCGCGCTGCTCCACGCGTTAGCCACGCTCCGCAACGGCCAACCAGGACTGGTCGTCGCTCACTACAACCACCGGCTGCGCGGTCAGGAATCGGACGACGACGAGCAGTTCGTGGGCGAGCTGAGCCAGCGACTAGGCCTGCCGAGTGAGATAGGAAGTGCTCCGTCGACGCTGCGGACGGTCGAGTGCGGTCGGGAAGCTGCGGCGCGACGCCATCGCTACCGCTTCCTGCGTGCCGTCGCCGATCGGTGGGGCGCGCGGTACGTGGTGACCGCCCATACGGCGGACGATCAGGTGGAGACTATGCTGCACCGGCTGGTTCGGGGTACGGGGCTGCGCGGCCTGGCAGGCATCCCGCGGACGCGTGCGCTCAGCCCGCTGACGGTTGTGGTCAGGCCACTCTTGGGGGTGACGCGGGCCCAGGTGCGGTTGTATCTGGACGAACTGGCTCTGCCGTGCCGTGAAGACTCGACGAATCGGCTCACGCGGCACACGCGCAATCGCATTCGCCACGAGTTGCTGCCGGTTTTGCGGCGCGACTACAACCCGGCGGCCGATGCCGCCGTCCTGCGGTTGGGCGACCTCGCACGGCAGGCCCAGGAGGTGATTGACCGCCTGGTCGAGTCCCTGATTTCAGAGTGTCTGGTTCATCGCAGTGAGGACGAGGTCGAGCTGCGGACGCACTCCTTGGCAAGTCAGCCGCGATTTATTGTGCGCGAGGTGTTGATCAGCCTGTGGCGCGGGCAGCCATGGCCGCTGCGGGCCATGGATGAGCGAAAGTGGCAGCAACTGGGTCAGCTTGTGCAGACGGCCGACACCACCCGCCAGGTGCTCACCATGCCCGGCAACATCGAGATCGTCGCGATCGGAGACCAGCTCACGTGCTCGCGCAGGCGGGGGACCGCGGGGCCGCCGAGGGGTGCTAGCTCGAACTTGTCTTGACGGCTGTTCCCGCGCGGACCTACCATGCTCCGTCCCCTACTCTGTTCTGGCATGGTGGTGGCACAAAGCCTATGCAATCCCGTGCGACATCCCGCTGGATGCTGACCGCGATTCTGGTCGTGGCGCTGGGGGTGCGCCTGCTCGCCGCGCTGTGGTGGCAGCAGCGGCTGGGGGACCCACGCGGGCTGGGATTTCCGGACAGCTACAGCTACTGGGACCTGGGGCAGCGTCTGGCGGCAGGTCAGCCGTATGAATACGGCGGGCCGGACTTTCGCGTGTTTCGCGCGCCCGGGTTTCCCCTGCTGTTAGCGGCGTACTTTGCCGTCGCGGGGGACGATCCATCGGTTCTGGGTGCGCGCGTCGTGGGGGCTCTGCTGGGTGTGGTCACGGTGGTGGGCGTGATGTGGCTTGCCCGGCTGTTATTCGACGTATCGACGAGCTGGTGGGCTGGCGTATTGGCCGCGGTCTATCCCGGTGCCGTGGCGTCGAGCATCTTCGTGCTGGCGGAGGCTCTGTTCTGTCCGCTGATGGTCGTGCAGCTGGCGGCCTGGGTCGCGGCCTGGCAATCGCGCGGCCGCCGCGCGCTGATCCTCTGGGCCGCGCTGGCCGGTGTGGCCGGCGGCCTGGCGACGTTGACGCGTCCGAGCTGGTTGTTGTTCACGCCGGCGGTGGTGTTGTGTTATCTGGCGTTGGGCCGCAGCAAAGGGCGGCACGCCGCACTGGGCTGCGTGATGCTTGCGACGTTGACACTGTCCATGGTTCCGTGGTGGGTGCGCAATTACCGCGCCGTGGGCCAGTTCGTGCCGACGACGCTGCAGGTCGGTGCCAGCCTCTATGACGGCTGGAACGCCCGCGCGACGGGGGCCAGCGACATGGCGTTTGCCGCGGAATTCTATCGGGCTCAGAAGGCGGACGACGCGGCAGCCGGGCGGGATGCGCAAGGGTTCGAGGTGCGATTGGATCGACGGCTTCACGCCGCGGCGGTCGCGTGGGCCCGTGCGCATCCGCGCGAAGTCGGAACGCTGATGATCCGCAAGTTCATCCGCATGTGGAACCTGTGGCCGAACGCGGATGAACTGCGCAGCGCCACGATCCGCTGGGTGGTTGCCGCCGGGTTCGTGCCGGTGCTGCTCCTGGGCGCTGGCGGCGCCTGGATCAGCGTTCGGACGAACGGCATGGTGTGGCTGTGCGTGCTGCCGGCGGCGTACTTCACCGGTTTGCACATGGTGTTTGCCAGCTCGATTCGCTACCGCGAGCCGGCGCTGCTGGTGTGGATCGTGCTGGCGGCGGCGGTCCTGTCCGCTGACGGATCGGGTTGGCGGGCGAGCCGCCGCACAGCGGTGGTCGCCGTGTGAGGGAACGGAACAAGGCACGCGGCGCGCGGCATCCCGGAAAGGAGTCCTGGCGGATGCGACAGGAACGCGGACTGATCGCCCGACTGAGCAGCTTCGTGCGCTGGCTGCTGCTGGCAGCGCTGGTCTGCGCTGCCGGCCTGGTGGTCGGTCGTCAGTTTCTGGCCGAGCAGCTGGACGAGCAGATCCGGGTGCATGTGGAACGGATGTTTGCCGCGCACTATGTCCAGCGCGGCCTGGTGGTCCGCGTGGACGCGGCCCGGCGGCTGGAGGGCAAGGGAATCGAAATCCGCGGGTTCTCGATCCGCGTCCGCGGCGCGGCCAAGAGCGAGCCCGCCTGTCTGACGGTGGACGAGCTGCTCCTGGCCTGCCGTTCGGATCTCGCCGACCTCGTCGTCGGTCCCCCGGACGTCACGTGTCTCACGGTGCGACGCATGCGCGTCCATGCGACGTGCGACAAAGCGGGTTGCTGGAACGTGGCCCGGCTGCTCCCGTTGCCGGACTTCGAGGGGTCGGTGCCCCGCATGCTCGTCGAAGACTCGACCATCGAATTGCACGACCAGGGACGACGCGGTGAAGGAGGCTGGGCGCTGCGGGAAATCAATGTGCGGTTTGACAAGGCCGCCTCCGGAGCAGGTCCACCGCGCTGGCGATTCGTCGGTACGCTGCTGGGTGACCACTTCAAGCGGGTCAAGTTCGAGGGAGTCACGGATCCGGCGGGTCAGGAGTGGTCGGCCGGCGGCACGATTGACGGGCTGGAAGTCTCACAGCGCATGCTCGGCGCGCTCCCGGCGGACCTGGCGGGATA
Source organism: Pirellulaceae bacterium (assembly GCA_025459265.1). Classification (GTDB taxonomy): domain Bacteria; phylum Planctomycetota; class Planctomycetia; order Pirellulales; family Pirellulaceae; genus JAAYDI01. The sequence continues at coordinate 10,551 of JALOQX010000028.1, forward strand.
CGCGGCCTTCCTCACCGCGCTGCGGGCCCGCGCTCATTTCGATTTCCAGATCGGGCACGGACCGCAGTCGACGGCGCCCGTCGATTTCATCCTCCAGGGGCACGTGGCGGAGGGACGTGTGGAGGATCCGCGTCTGCCATTGGCGCTGAGCAATCTGGAAGCCGACGTGTGGTGTGATAATCACCAGCTGCGGATCGAGCGCGTCACGGCGCAGAGCGGGACGACCGAGCTGGACATGTCCTGCCAGTGGGACGGGTTTCTCGGTTCAGCCCCCCGGTTGCAGCTGGCCGCTCAGGTCCGCCAGCTGCAGGTGGACGAGCGCCTGTATCAGTTGCTGCCCGCTCGCCTGCAGACGGAATGGAACAAGTTCGCCCCGCACGGCACCGTCGACGTCGCGGCTCGGCTGATCGTGACGGACGAGGCGGTGGAACCGGAGATCGATATCCAGTGCCACGACGTTTCGTTCAGCTATCACGCGTTTCCGCTGCGGCTGCAACAGGGTCGGGGTGCGATTCACGTCGCGGGGCGGCAGGTGGTGATCCCGGCGTTCACGGCGGTGGCGAGCGGTCAGACGGTGCGATTTGCCGCCGAGCTGCAGGACCCTGGGCCTCGCGTGACCGGTTGGTTCACGGCCCAGTCGGCCGGCCCGATTCCGCTCAACGAGGAATTCCTGTCCGCGCTGCAGCCGACCGCACAGAAGATCCTCCGCAGTTTGCATCCGGTAGGTGCCCTGACCATTACGCAGGGGCGCGTGGAGAAACTGACCCCGGATTCACCGCCGCGTTCGCAATGGGAGGTGGATCTGCACGACTGTGCGATCCAGTACGATCGGTTTCCGTATCCGCTTGACCGCATCACGGGAAAGCTGACGCTGGCGGGCAAGCGGTGGATGCTGCGCGACGCGCGGGGACACCATGGCAGCGGGTACCTGACGTGTATCGGTGACTGGACGCCGGCGGCCGCGGGCCAGTCCGGCGGCGCACTGCAGCTGCAGTTCCAGTGCTGGGACCTGCCGCTGGACGAATCCCTCCAGGCTGCGCTCGGCACGCATCATCCGGGCGTTGCCCGGTTGTGGGACAGCCTGCGGCCGCGCGGGACCGTGGATCACGTCTCGTTGGTCGTGCGGCACGACACGACCACGGGGCTAACGGGCGTCGACCTGCAGGCGGAGAAATGGCCTCCCTCCCAGAATGTGCCGGGCCGGACGATCAACGTGCACCCGGTGTGGCTTCCGCTGCGGTTCGAAGACGTGATCGGCAAGCTCACGCTGCGGGACGGGCGGTTCGAGCTGCACGACGTGAGCGCCGTGCGCGGCGCGTCCCGGGTCGAACTCTCCGGCACCGGACAAGTCACGCCGGACGAACGGTGGGAAGTGGCGCTGAGCCGGGTGATCGCCGATCGGCTGGCGGTGGACCGCGAGTTGATCGACGCCATGCCCGAAGCGCTGCGACCCGCCCTGCGGCAACTGCAGTATCGCGGCGTGGTAAGTCTCAACGGCAACAGCTGGTTGCGGGGCGGACCGGGCGTGCCGCTGACGTCCGGTTGGGACCTGCTGCTGGACCTCGAGAACGGCGCGCTGGAAAACGGGCTGCAGATCGAGCACATTCACGGCGGGATCCGGCTGACCGGCCAGAAACTGGCGGACGGGTTCTTCAGTGGCGGCGCGCTGGAGATCGATTCGTTCATCGCCCGCGGCACGCAGTGTACGCAGCTCCAGGGGCCGCTGTGGTTCAACCATCAACAGCTGCTGCTCGGATCGCGGGCGGCTCCGGCGCAGCCCGGCGCGGAGCCGCGGTCGGTGACCGCCAAGACGATGGGGGGACAGGTCACGCTCGACGCCCAGCTGCTGTTGAGTCCTGAGCTGCCGTTCAGTGCGGACGTGTCGCTGGCCGATGCCAGCGTCGTCGACATCGCGCGGACGTTGCACACCGAGGTGCATGACATTCGCGGACGCGTGTTTGCGCTCGTCCATCTGCAGGGCGCCAAGGCGGGGCTCCACACGCTGCAGGGGCACGGCCAGGTGCAGCTCCGCGAGGCCGACATCTACGAACTGCCCGTCATGGCGCGGTTGCTCCGCGTGTTGAGCCTCCGCCAGCCGGACGACGCGGCATTCACCAGCAGTGACATCGACTTCCGGATCAACGGTGAGCAGGTTTATTTCGATCGTATCGACTTCAGCGGGGACGTTGTGCGGCTCAAGGGACAGGGCTGGATGGACCTCGGCCGCCAGCTGAACCTAGACTTTTATGCGCTCGTGGGGCGCGAGGAACTGCAGTTGCCGGTGCTCAAGACGATCCTGGCCCAGGCCAGTCGCAGCATCCTGCAGATCCAGGTGCTGGGGACCGTGGATCAACCGCAGGTGATTCGCAAGGCGCTGCCGGAGCTCGACGAGACCCTGCAGCGCATGTTCCCTGAGGCGATCCCGCGGACGGCGACGCCGCACACGCCCTGGACGCGCGCGCAGTGACGTGAGCGGGCCTTGGGGCAGGTTGTGAGGAGGTACCCGATGAGTATGGGACCCCTGGGCATGATTGGCAGCGCCGTGGGCGCGCCGGTGGCGCAGAGCCAAGGTTCGGACGTGCAGCGGTCGCAGCAGGACGCCGCCGGCCAGGCCCGCGAAACACAGATGAATCAGAAGGCCGAACAGGCGTCCGGCGTAGGACAGACGGAACAGCACGAACAAGCCAGCGATCGGGACGCGGACGGCCGCCGACCCTGGGAGCTCGGCCCGCGGCCCGCAGCGGAGGAAGCGTCGGCGGCCGTCGAGCCGCCGATCGCGGCCGCGTCCAGCCGGCCGAAGGACCCGACCGGGTGGGCGGGCCGTCACCTCGATCTGCAGGGCTGAGCCGTGCCGCGCCGCTGCACAACCGCGCGGAATCCTCTACACTGCACCGCGGACGACAGCCAGCTCAGCGACCTTCCCCCGGGAGGATCTCCGCCGTGTCCCTCCGTTTCACCAAGATGCATGGCGCGGGCAACGACTATGTCTATGTCGAGGGCTTCACGCAGCCGGTGCCGGCCGACCCGGCAGCGCTGGCCCGCCGCATCGCGCACCGGCGCTTGGGGGTGGGGGGCGATGGGCTGATCCTGATCGTGCCGTCGGCCGTGGCCGATGTGCGGATGCAGATGTTCAACGCCGACGGCTCCCAGGCGGAAATGTGCGGCAACGGCATCCGCTGTGTCGCCAAGTACGCGTATGACCACGGGCTGTGCCGCCGCGAGGAACTGCGGATCGAAACCGGTGCCGGCATCCTTCCGGTCCGGCTCGAGGTCGCGGACGGTCGCGTCCACCGCGTCCGCGTCGACATGGGAACGCCCTCTCTGGAAGCGGCCCGGATCCCGACCACGTTGCCCGGCGACCCGGTGGTCGAGCAGGAGATGGTCGTGGCCGGGCAACCTCTGCGCGTGACCTGCGTGTCGATGGGCAACCCGCACTGTGTCGTGTTTGTTCCCGAGCTGAGCGACCAGTGGGTGCTGGGGCTCGGTCCGCACATCGAACACGACGCGCATTTCCCGGCGCGGGTCAATGTCGAGTTTGTCGAGGTCCTCTCGCCGACGGAAGTCCGGCAGCGGACCTGGGAACGGGGCTCGGGAGAAACGTGGGCTTGTGGCACGGGGGCGAGCGCCGTGTGCGTTGCCGGAGTGCTCACGCAGCGTACGGTCCGGCGCGTGCTCGTCCATTTGCTGGGAGGTGACCTGGAGCTGGTCTGGGATGAACGGGATAATCACGTCTACATGACAGGGCCGGCCGAGGAAGTGTTTGCGGGGGAGTGGCCCCAGTAGGTGGCGACTCCGGAATGTTGTGACGGACCGAGAGGTCCGTCCCACGGTGGAGTGTCGGGAGAGTCACGCAGGCAGGGAAGGTCAGCACGTGGAACGGTTGTGGGCCAGGCGGGCCATGGGTGCGAGCCTGAGGAAGCTGAGCGGTCTGGCGATCACGGCCCTGACGCGTCAGTGGATGGGCACGTTGGAATACCGCGCCGCATTTTACGATCCGGAGATTGACCCGGCGGAGCCGGGCTTTGCCGGGCCGGCGATCTTCCTGTTCTGGCACGAGTACATTCCCTTCCTGTTCTACCTGCGGGGGCATTGTCACATCGCGATGCTGTTGAGTCAGCATCAGGATGCCGAGTGGTTGTCGCAGGCGGCGCGGCACATGGGTTTCGGCACGATCCGCGGGTCGACCAGCCGCGGAGGGGTATCGGCCCTGCGGGAGCTGATGCGGACCAGTGCCACGATGAATCTGACCATCACGCCGGACGGCCCGCGCGGTCCGCGCCGGCAGCTGGCCGCGGGCTGCATCTACGCCTCGTCGCGCCTGGGCCTCCCGCTGGTGCCGATCGGGCTCGGCTACGACCGGCCCTGGCGCGTGCGACCGGCCTGGGACCAATTCGCCGTGCCCCGGCCCTATTCACGGGCACGCGCCGTGGCCGGACCCAAGGTGCAGATTCCCCCGGGCGTGGACCGCGAGGGGGTCGAGTACTATCGTCAGCGTGTCGAGCGGCTGCTCAACATGCTCACGGTGTTGGCGGAAGACTGGGCCGCGTCCGGTCGCCGCATGGTCGGGCAGCGTCCGGCGGCGCGTCGCGGGGCGGGGCGGCACTGGCGGCACGACGAGGAGCGGCGCATCCGGAAGTGGGATCGGGGGGACGTGCGCGGTGGCGGCGCGGAGCCCTGCGCGTTGCGGATTGCCTGACCGGGGCCTGGCGGAAGGCGAGTGTATGGACCCGTGGGATGTGGTGGAGCCACCGGGACAAGATGACAGAATCCTGTCAGTCGCGCAGTTGACGGGGCGGATCAAGGACACGTTGTCGACACGCTTCGCGTCGGTGTGGGTGGCCGGCGAGGTGACCGACATTGCGCGGCCGCACTCGGGGCACCTGTATCTCACGCTCAAGGACTCCCAGGCCCAGCTGCGGGCGGTGGTGTGGCGTGGCGTGGCCTCGCGGTTGCGGTTCAGCCTGGAGGACGGCATGGAAGTGGTCTGCTGCGGCGACATCGACGTCTATCCGCCGCGCGGGACGTACCAGCTGGTGATCCGGCATCTGGAGCCGCGGGGACTGGGCGCGCTGCAGCAGGCCTTGCGGCAGCTGCAGCGGAAGCTGGCGGCCGAGGGGTTGTTTGACCCGCGGCACAAACGGCCGCTGCCGCGGTTCCCGCGCCGGCTGGGGGTGATCACCAGCCCGACCGGCGCCGCGATTCGGGATTTTCTCGAGGTGCTCCGGCAGCGCTGGCGCGGCGTGGACGTGCTGGTCATGCCGGTCAGGGTCCAGGGCGAGGGCGCGGCAGCCGACATCGTGCGTGCGCTCCAGGTGGCGCAGCGGCTCACGCCGCCGCTGGATGTGCTGGTCGTCACCCGCGGCGGCGGGAGCATGGAGGATCTGTGGTGTTTCAATGAAGAACCGGTCGTGCGGGCGATCCATGCGTCGCCGATCCCGGTCGTGTCGGCCATCGGGCACGAGATTGACGTGACGCTCACCGATCTGGTGGCGGACGTCCGAGCGCTGACGCCGACCGAGGCGGCACAGCGGGTGGTGCCGGCGGCCGAGGACATCCGGGCCGGGTTGCAGCACCAGCGGGCGCGCCTGGCGGCGGCGCTGCGGGCACGGGCGACAACGGCCCGCCTGCGGCTGGCGGCCCTGGCCGACCGTCGCGTGCTGAGCCGGCCGCTGGAGCGGATTCGCGATCTGGAGCGGCGACTGGATGAGCTGCAGGAGCGGGCGTCCCGCGCAGTGGGGCAGGCGCTGCGCGCCGCCGGCGAACGAGTCGCCGCCCGGGCGAGCCAGCTGGCATCGCTCAGCCCGCTGGCCGTCCTGGCCCGTGGCTACACGGTCACCCACCGGGTCACCGATGGTGTGCTGGTCGATCGCGCTGATATGCTGCACGTCGGCGAGCGGATTCGGACGCGGTACGCGGCCGGCGAGACGCTCAGCCGTGTCGAGTCGCTGTTGCCGGGCGAGCCCGGGGAGTCATTGCCCGCTGCGCCTGAATGAGGATGGATGTCTGCCATGGCCAAAAAGACGGACAGTCCTGGGGCGGAGCCGCCCGATGCCGATGCGCTCACGTTCGAGCAGGCGCTGGAGCAGTTGGAGGCGATCGTCGCGCGGCTCGAAGGAGGCCAGCTGGGGCTGAGCGAGGCGCTGGCGCAGTACGAGCGCGGCATTCACGTCCTGCAACGGTGCTACCGGCAGTTGGAGCAGGCGGAGCAGAAGATTGAGCTGCTCTCCGGGACCGACGCCGCCGGGCGCGCGCAGACCGAGCCGTTTGCGGAGGCGGAGATGTCACTGGAGGAGAAACAGGCGGCGCGGGGACGGCGCCGGTCGCGTCCCGGGACCTCGGCGAGCCCGGACGCGGAGATAGACGATCGCGGGTCCCTGTTCTAAAATAAAGGCCGGTGTGGCGAAAGGGCTAGGACCTTGAGGGTGATCCGCCGAACTGCATGACATCGACACCATTGCCTGCTTTCGCCGACGTCGCTGGCCGCTTCACGGGCCGGATCGAAGACGCGCTGGACCAGTACACGCCGCCGGATCCGGATTGTCCGCCGGTGCTGCGCGAGGCGATTCGGCACAGCCTGCTGGGGGCCGGAAAACGACTCCGCCCGCTGCTGGTCCTGCTGGCGGCGGAGGCCTGCGGCGCGGCGCCGGAGGAGGCGCTGCCGGCGGCCTGCGCGGTGGAGATGGTCCACACGTACTCGCTCATTCATGACGACTTGCCGGCCATGGACGACGACGACGTGCGGCGCGGGCGGGCCAGCTGCCATCGGCAGTACGGCGAGGCGGTGGCGATCCTGGCGGGAGACGCGTTGCTGGCACGGGCGCTGGAGATTCTCGCGCGGGACGTGCGGCCGCCGGCGGTGGCGGCGGCCTGTTGCGCGGCGCTGGCGGCCGCCGCGGGACCGACGGCCCTGGTGGGCGGCCAGGTGGACGATCTGCGGGCCGAACAGGAGGGGGGCGACCTGGCCGCGCTGGAGGCCATTCACCGCCGCAAGACGGGCGCGCTGATCCGCGTCTCGCTGTCACTCGGGGCCCTGGTGGCCCGGGCCGATGCGCCGCGCCGCGCGGCGCTCGATACCTACGGGCGCCACCTCGGCGTCGCCTTTCAGATCGTGGATGACCTGCTCGACCTGCAAGGGGACGAAACGGCAATGGGGAAACGCGCGGGCAAGGACGCTGCCCGCGGCAAACTGACCTTTCCCGGTGTCCTGGGTGTGGCGCCGAGTCGCACACGGGCCGCACGGTTGGTGACGGAGGCCTGTGACGCGCTGTTGCCACTGGGTGAACGGGGCGGCGACCTGCAGGCCCTGGCGCGCTACGTGCTGGAACGGAATGGATGAACGTCATGCCTGAACTGCTCCCCGCAATCCGCTCGGCCGAAACGCTCCGCCAGATGTCGCTGACCGATCTGAAGCGACTGGCCGAGGAGATCCGCGAAGTCCTCTGCAATCTGCTGAGCACGCGTTCGGCCCATTTCGCCTCGAACCTGGGCGTCATCGAGCTCTGCCTGGCGCTGCACAGCGTGTTCGACTTCCGCCACGACCGGCTGATCTGGGATACCGGACACCAGATCTACCCGCACAAGCTCGTCACCGGGCGGTACCCGGAATTCCATTCGATCCGCAGCAAGGGCGGCTTGATGGGCTATCCGAACCCGGCCGAGAGTCCCTACGACCTGTTCATGACCGGCCACGCCGGCTGCAGCATCTCGACGCTGCTGGGCGTCCACGTGGGGGACGCACTGCACGGGTCGCCGGAGCGGCACGCGGTGGCCGTGATCGGCGACGGCGCGTTCCCCTCGGGGATTGTCTTCGAGGCGATGAACAACGTCGGCGGGATGAAGAAGAAGATCCTGATGATCCTCAATGACAACAAAATGTCCATCTGTCCGCGCGTGGGCGGGCTGGCCAGCTATCTGGACCGGCTCCGCACGAATCCGCTCTACACGGGCTTGAAGACCGAGGTGGTCCGCGCGCTCAACAAGATGCCCGTCCTGGGCGATCCGGCGGAACGGTTCCTGGCGCAGCTGAAGGAAGGCATCAAGGCCGGCCTGCACGGCGGCATGCTCTTCGAGGATCTCGGCTTCCGATACATCGGGCCAATCGACGGCCACAACATCGGCGTGCTCCGCAAATACCTCCAGATGGTGAAGCAGCTGGCAGACCCCGTGCTGTTGCACGTGGTGACGGAGAAAGGTCACGGCTACCAGCCGGCGGCGGAGGACCCCGTCTACTTCCACACGCCGCCCGCGTTCTCGGCGGCAGAGAGTCCGGGTGCCCACAGCCGGGCGGCCAGCCAACGCAGTTACACCGAGGTGATCCGCGATGCGATTCTCGCGCGGATGCAGGCCGATCCGGCCACCGTCGTCATGACGGCGGCCATGTGCCAGGGGAACAAGCTCGAACCGGTGCGCGACGCATTTCCCGACCGCTTCTTCGACACGGGCATCTGCGAGTCGCACACGGTGGCGTTCGCCGCGGGGCTGGCCAAGACCGGACTGCGGCCGATTGTGGACATCTACAGCACGTTCCTGCAGCGGGCCTACGATCAGATCTTCCAGGAGGTGTCGCTGCAGAACCTGCCGGTCCTCTTCACGCTCGACCGCGCCGGACTGACCGGTCCGGATGGGCCCACCCACCACGGCGTGTTCGATCTGGTTTATCTGCGGGCTTTCCCGCACCTGGTCGTCATGGCGCCGGGCGATGCGCGCGACGCCGAATTGATGCTCGCTTTCGCCCTCCAACTCGACACCCCCGCCAGCATCCGCTATCCCAAGGCATCGGCGCCCGTGGTGTCGCGTGAGGTCGCCCCGATCGAACTTGGGCGGGCCGAGATCCTGCGGTGGGGAACCGACGGCACGATCCTGTGTTGCGGCGGGCTGTTGGACGACTGCCTCCGCGCGGCCAACACCCTCCGCCTGGAAGGGCTCGACGTCGGCGTCGTCAACGCGCGGTTCGCCAAACCGCTGGATCACGCGGTGATCGCCCGGGCCATCCAGGAAACCGGGTTCGTGCTGACCGTCGAAGAAGGCACGCTGCTGGGCGGATTCGGCAGCGCCGTGCTGGAATCGGCGGCGGACCGCGGGCTCGATACCAGCCGCGTCCGGCGCGTGGGGATCCCGGATCAGTACATTGAGCATGGGGAGCGTGCCGAGCTGCTGGCCGACCTGCGGCTGGATGCCAGTGGCCTGGCCGCGACCTGTCGCGAGATCGCCGCCTGCCTCCCGCTCCACCACTACCACGATGGCTCCCCGCAGGCCCTGGAGCCACAGGAACAACGCCGGCCATGAGTGACTGCTCGCCGCAGACGCCGACGGACGAAGCTCGGCGGCCTGCCTGGTCGTCGGACGTGCCGCGCCGGCTGCGCGTCGTGCTGTTGGGCAACACCCAGCGCTCGAACGTGCATGCGGCCGAACGGAAGTTGCGGCCGGTCATTGAGGAGCTGGCCGAGATCGTGGTGAGCGACTTCTCGTCGCGGCTCGATCTGCATGAGATCGCGGCCGATCTGGCCATCGTGCTCGGCGGTGACGGGTCCATCCTGCATGCCGTGCGGCAGATGGCATCGCGACAGTTGCCGGTTCTTGGAGTGAATCTGGGGAAGCTGGGGTTTCTGGCGGCTTTGACGCCGGACGATTTTGTCCGCGCCTTTCCTGATATCTGCGCCGGGCGCTGCTGGGTGGTCGACCACCTGATGCTGGATTGTTCCCTCTGGCGCGAGGGGCAGCTGCGGCACCGCCAGCTGGGGCTCAATGAGGCCGCCGTGCTGGGTGGTCCGCCCTTCGCCATGTTGCAGCTCGATCTTTACGTTGACTCGATTCTGGCCACGACTTATAGTTGCGACGGTTTGATCATCAGTACGCCGGTCGGCTCGACCGCGCACAATCTGTCGGCTGGCGGGCCGATCTTGCGGAAGAGCCTGCAGGCGTTTGTGATCTCGCCGATTAGTCCACACACGTTGACGGTCCGGCCGGTGGTGGATCGTGCCGACCGGATCTATGAGGTGGCGACGCAGGAGCCGGATGCCTCGGCGTCGGTGGTGGTGGACGGCAGCGTGGTGGGCACGCTGCGGGCGAATGATCGGATGCGGGTGCAGCGCGCCGAGCCGCAGTTTCAGCTGGTCGAGATCGGCGGGCAGAACTACTACCAGACCTTGCGGGAGAAGCTCGGCTGGCGCGGTCACATCCGGCGCTAGTGCACCGTGGCCGCGGGTGTTTCGCGAACCTTCAGCACGGAAGCGAAGATGATGAACACGGGCCTTGAGTCGTACGCCGTGGGCTGTGCGCGCCGCGCGCGTGTGGTCGTGGTTGTGGCGCACAGGCTGGCAGCCTGGGCCACGTCCGGTGGGCTCTTCACCGCGGCGCTGGGTGCGGTTTGGTTGCTGGCGGGATCAAGTGGGATCGCGCAGGACACGGTGGCTGCGCAGGTCGAGGCTGCCGTCGAGCGTGCGGCGTCTGAAACATACGAACTGCGATACCGCTTTACGGCCGGTGAATCCATCGGCTGGACGGTGCGGCACCTGAGCACGACCGAGACCACGATGCAGGGCCAGACGCAGACCACGCGGTCCCGCACGATTTCGACCAAGGTCTGGGATGTGCAGGAGGTGGACGCCGCGGGGAACATGACGTTTGTGCACCGCGTGGCGGACATCGACATGTGGCAGAAGATCTCGGAGCGCCCGGAGGTCCGCTACAACAGCCGCACGGACGGCAATCCGCCGCCGGAGTTTGCGCAGGTGGCCAAGTCGATTGACACGCCTTTGGCCACGGTCACGATCGCTCCCACCGGCAAGGTGCTGCGCCGCACGGGTACCGGTCCGCAGGTGACGTTGGGGTTGGGCGAGATCTGTGTTCCGCTGCCTGCCGGCCCGGTGCGTGTCGGGCAGCAGTGGCAGACCTCGCAGGACGTCCACGTGCGCCGCCCGGACGGCATGAGACAGCGCGTCAAGACGCGGGTCGTGTATTCGCTCGCCGCGGTCAAGTCCGGCGTGGCCACGATTGCCGTCAAGACCGAGGTCCTCACGCCGGTCCACGATCCGCGGGTGCAGGCCCAACTGGTACAGCAGTTGACGGACGGCACCATCCGCTTCGATCTGGACGCGGGCCGCGTCCTGTCGCGCGAGGTCGACTGGGACGAGACCGTGGTGGGTTTCAACGGACCGGACAGTCTGATGAAGTATCTGGCGCGATTCACCGAGGAACTGCAGAGCACTCCGGTCACGGCGCAGACGCCGGGCCCGGCGCAGCGATGAAGGTCTGATGGTACGCCCGGCGCGGTGGTGTTTCTGGGGCGGATGGCTGTTGCTGGCGGCCGGCGTGGCCGGGCTGTTGGGCACGGCGGACCGCCGCGTATGGCTGCTGGCCGGCAACACCGGTCTGGTGGCGGTGGGGACGTGCGTGGTGAGCGTACCGCTGGGCACGCTGCTGGCCCTGCTGCTGTGTCGGACCGACCTGCCTGGCCGGCGCTGCCTGGCGTACCTGACGCTGGCGCTATTGTTCCTGCCGGTGCTGGTGCACGCGGCGGCGTGGGAAGCGGCGCTGGGCAAGCTGGGCTGGTACATGGGAGCGGGGGCGACGTTGCCGAGGCCACCGCTGCGCGGCTGGGGGGCGGTCGCCTGGATCCATGGGCTGTGGGCCGCGCCGTGGGTGACTGGCCTGGTGGCGGCGGCGTTGGCGGGCCAGGCGCGCGAGCTGGAGGAAGCGGCGCTGCTGGAGGCCGGTCCCTGGACCGTCGTGCGGGAGATCACGCTGCGCCAGGCCCGACCGGGCATTCGGGCCGCCTGTGTCTGGGTGCTTCTCTCGAGCGCCACGGAGATTGTGGTGACCGACTTGTACCAGGTGCGCACGTTGGCCGAGGAGATCTACATGGGACTGGCCCTGTCGGATGATCCGGCGGCGACGTTCGGCCTGCGCACCGCACTCCTGGCGACCCTGGTCCTGGCCGGCGCGGCGCTGGTCCTGCTGGACAGCCTGCCCGACATCGGGCGGATCGTGCCGCAGGGGGACCCGTTCCGGTTCCGACTGGGGCGCTGGCGCTGGGTCGTCGGGGCGTGCACGGCCCTGGGCATCCTGCTGCTGGTGGCGGTGCCTTTGGTGAGTCTGATCTATCAGGCGGGACTGGTGGTGCGGGACGCGGACGGGCATGTTGTGCGCATCTGGTCCCTGGCGCGCTGTGCCGAACTGCTCGTGCCGGGTCCGGCGACGTACCGGGTCTCGGTGCTGTGGTCGTTTCGTCGGATGTGGTGGTGGACGTTCTGGATGGGCGCATCGGCGGCCAGTCTGGTGGTGATCGCGGCGGCGCCGCTGGCATGGTGGGGGCGTCGTGGCGGCCTGCGTGCGGTGCCCGCCATCGGGTGTGCCGCAGTGGGCCTGGCGACGATGGGCCCGTTGGTGGGTGTGTTGCTGATCAAGCTGTTTACGCTGCGTGACGATGCGTGGCTGATCGGGCTCTACGACCGGACGATTCTCGCGCCGGTGCTGGCGGCGGCGTGGCGGGGCTTGCCGGTGGGGATCTTCGTCTGCTGGGCGGCGATGAGCGCCGCGCATCCGTTGTTGTCGGACGCGGCGCGGGTGGACGGTGCCCGTGTCTGGCAGCGGTTCTGGCACTTGGGGCTGCGCCTGCATGGGCCGGTGCTGGCTGTCGCGTGGCTGGCCGCGCTGGCCCTTGCCTGTGGCGAGCTGTCGGCCACGATCCTGGTGATTCCACCCGGCCTCACGACGCTGACGCTGCGCGTCTTTGGGTTGTTGCACGCGGGGGTGGCCAACCAGGCGGCGGCGCTGTGTCTGACGGCGCTGGCCGCCGTGCTTCTGCTGGCAGCGCTAGTGTCGCGCCTGCTGCTGCGCGTGCGCACGAGGCTGGCTGGCAGCGCGGGGCACGTCGAGAGTTGGCGACATGGCCGCGCGCTGCCATAATCAGGCAAGTGACTGGGAGTCCGGCGGAAACGGACGAAGGGGAGTCGGCGGGTGCGAGTCAGACCGGGCGACATTACGCGGCGAGCACTGGCCGTGTCGTCGATCGTGTTGGCGTGGGCTGCTGCCGCGCCGGCGCTGGAACGTGTCACGCTGCGACGCGACGCGACGGAGCAGCAACTGGCGGGCCGTGTGCTGGTGGAAGCCCAAGACGGCGGTCTGCTGCTGGAAACGCCCGATGGAATCCTCTGGCTGATTCAGCCCGACGAGCTGGTACGGCGGGAAACGGACCAGGCGGCCTTCGAACCGTGGGGGGCAGCCGAGGTGGCGCAGCGGCTCTTGGCCGAGCTGCCGCCCGGCTTCAAGGTCCGCCAGACCGCCAATTACGTGATCTGCTACAACACGTCGGACGCGTACGCGGATTGGTGCGGGAGTCTGTTCGAACGCCTCTATCGCGGCTTCCACAATTTCTGGAAAAACCGCGGCTGGGAACTGAACCGGCCCGAATTCCCGCTGGTCGCGCTGGTCTTTGACAGCCAGGCGTCGTACGCCCAGTACGCGGCAAAGGACCTGGGCCCAGCCACCCGCTCGATCATCGGCTACTATCATCTGCAGACCAATCGTGTCACGACGTATGATCTGACCGGTGCCGACGGCCTGCGCAAGCAGCAGCGCGGCGTGAGCTCGGCCGCGCACATCAACCAGATCCTGTCCCAGCCGGCGGCCGAGCGGACGGTGGCCACGCTGGTGCACGAAGCGACGCACCAGCTGGCGTACAATTCCGGCCTGCAGACACGGTTGGCCGGGCACCCCATGTGGGTCAGCGAGGGTCTGGCGGTGTATTTCGAGACGCCGGACTTGGACAGTGCCCGCGGCTGGCGTTCGATCGGCGCCGTGAACCGCGTCCACCTGCAACGGTTCCGCAGCCTGCTGGCGCGGCGGCCGGCCACGGCGCTCGCGACCTTGCTGACCGACGACGCGCGGTTCCGCGACCCGACCGCCGCGCCCGACGCTTACGCGGAGGCGTGGGCGCTCAATTACTTCCTCTTGCAGGCGCGGCGGGAGCAGTACGTCCAGTACCTGCAGGCGGGCGCCACGTTGCCGCCGCTGGCCCAGCGCGACCGCGACCAGAAGCTGGCGGACTTCCGGCGGGCGTTTGGCGAAGATCTGGCCCGGCTGGATGAGGACTTTCTGCGTTACATGCAGCGCGTCCGCTAAACGCCGGGGTGGGAGTTGTCACGACCGGCCCGTCCAACGACAATGAGAACCAGACGCGTCGTGCGTACGCGCGGACCGTCCTGTTCCCACCTGGTTCATCACCCCGCCTCTGGGCATAGGTTGCAAAGGAGCCGCCAATGTCTGCTGCCACATCGCTGTCCGCCTGCTCGCGCCGCACGTTTCTCCACCAGACCGCCGTCGGTGTACTGGGCGGCACGTTGGCGGCGACACTCGGCCCGGCGCGCATGGTGCACGCCGCCGGCAGTGACGTGCTGAAGGTGGGCCTGATCGGCTGTGGCGGGCGGGGCCGCGGTGCCGCGGTCAATGCGATGAATGCAGACAAGAACGTGCAGCTCACGGCGCTGGCCGATCTGTTTCCCGATCAGATCGAGGCGGCGCGGCCGGGCCTGCAGGCGGAAATTGGCGACCAGTACCAGGTTCCCGAGGACCAGTGCTTCGCCGGGTTTGACGCCGCAAAGCAACTGATCGCCACGGACGTGGATGTTGTGCTGCTGGCCGAGACGCCGCACTACCGCCCGGCCCACCTGCAGGCGGCGGTCGAGGCGGGCAAGCACATCTTCTGCGAAAAACCGATCGCCGTGGATCCGGTCGGCGTCCGCAGTGTGCTCGCGACCTGCGAAGCCGCCGAGAAAAAGGGACTCAACATCGTCTCGGGACTCTGCTGGCGCTACGATCTGCGCGTCCGCGAGACGATCGACCGCATCCGCAACGGGGCGATCGGGGACATCGTCGCGATCCAGGAGAATTACCTGACTTCCACGCTGTGGCTGCGCGAGCGCCAGCCGAGCTGGAGCGAGATGGAATACCAGAACCGCAACTGGCTGTACTACACCTGGCTCTCCGGAGATCACATCACCGAACAGTTCATCCACAGCCTGGACAAGGCGCTGTGGCTGATGGGTGACGAACCTCCCCAGCGCTGCTTCGGGTTGGGAGGGCGACAGGTGCGGACGCTGCCCGAGTTCGGGCACATCTACGACCATTTTTCGGTCTGTTACGAATGGGCCAACGGCGTCAAGGCGTTCGCCTACACGCGGCAGATGGCCAACTGCCACAACGACGTCGACGATTATGTGCTGGGTACCCAGGGGACCGCGCAGATCCTCGCGCGGGGCGTCAAGGGAGTGATCAACGGCAAAGTGGTCAACCAGGGCGCCGACCCGCCTGGCATGTACGACTATGAGCACGCCGAGCTGTTCCGCGCAATCCGCAGCGGCAAGCCGATCAACAATGGCCGGTACATGTCGCTGAGCACGATGATGGCGATTGCCGGACGCGAGGCGTGCTACACCGGTCAGATGATCGACTTCGAGGAAGCGCTGCGGGCGGACATGCGGCTGGGTCCGGAGAAGTACGAGTGGGGCGACGTCCCGGTCGACGCGATCGCGCTGCCGGGGGTGACGGCCTTCCCGCGGGCCTGACGTCCGCCGCTCGACTCTCCGAGTCGAGCAGTCACGGCTCGGAGAGCCGTGCGACAGTGGCAGACACGGCTCGGAGAGCCATGCGACAGTGGCAGTCACGGCTCGGAGAGCCGTGCGACAGTGGCAGTCACGGCTCGGAGAGCCGAGCGACGATGCGCGCGTTCAGCCCGCGCGCAGTTGCGTCTCGACGCGCCGGATCGCCTCGTCGACCGCGCAGGAGCCGCTGGCCAGGTGGACCGGCTGCTGCTGGTCCCTCCAGCGTCCGACCTGCTTCTGGGCTGAGATCACCGTGCTGTGGCTGCGGCGGCCGAAATACGCGCCGATCTCCGAGTACGCGGCGCGGGTGTGTTTGCGCGCAAGCCACATGGCCAGCGCCCGCGGCTGGCTCAACGCCCGCCCCTTCTGAGGCGACTGCAGACTCTGCGGATCCACGCCGAACACGTCGCACACCGCCCGCGCGATGTCGGGCAGCTGCACGCCGCGGCGCGCACCATGCACCAGGTCCCGCAGGGCCGTCTGGGCCAGCTCCAGATCCATCGGTCGATGAAACGCGCGGTGCGACACCTCGAGTCGATGCAGGGCTCCGGACAACTTGCGCGCGTCTCCGTCCAGATGCTCCGCCATCCACGCCAGGACGTCGTCCGGCACGGGGGAGCTGAGCCGCTGTGCGCGTCGTCGCAGAATCTCCAGCCGCGTGGCACGGTCTGCCGCCTCCAGCTCGCATACCAGGCCGCCGGCCAGACGAGTCGCCAGCACGGGTCCGAATTGGGTCAACTCCGCCGGCGAACGGTCCGCGGCCAGCACCATCTGACGGCCATCGCGCTGCAAGGCCTCCACCGTGTTCTGCAGTTCGACCAGCGTGGCCCGTTTGCCGATGAAGAACTGCACGTCATCGATCAACAGTAGATCGACGTGACGATACTTGTGGCGAAAGCTGGGCAAGCCGCTGCCACGCAGCGCCTCCAGAAAACTCGTGGTAAACTGCTCAGCAGTCAGGTACAACACGTGTCGCCCCCGCGCGGTGCGGCGAACGGACGTCCAGATCGCCTCCAAGAGGTGCGTCTTGCCGCTGCCCGGCGGGCCGTGGAAAAAAGTCGGAGATACCGTCCCCGGCCGCTCGACCACCATCTGTGCCGCCGCCAGCGCGACCCGGTTCGCGCCGCCCACCACGAAGTCGTCGAACGAGGCGAACCGCCGGCACCCGCCGGTCGGGGCACTCGGCTCAACGGCCTCTGGCGGCCGCACCGGCGCCAGCCACAACGCTTGATCCACCGACGGCGCCAGCGACGGGTCCAACTCGAAACGCACGCGCGCCGCACCGGGCGCGAGCCGGCGACAGGCCGCGGCCAGCTCGCCGCGAAACTGGTTCCGCAACCGATCGACGGTGAACTGATCGGCGGCAGAAACCAGCAACGACTCGTCGGCCCAGGACAACTTCACGCCGTCGCCG
Source organism: Pirellulaceae bacterium (assembly GCA_025459265.1). Lineage (GTDB taxonomy): Bacteria > Planctomycetota > Planctomycetia > Pirellulales > Pirellulaceae > JAAYDI01. Next base: position 27,564 of record JALOQX010000028.1, read on the forward strand.
AACCACAAGTCGAAACGTTCCTGACCGACTTCACCAGCCACTGCGTTACGCACGGCTGAGTCGATGTCCCTATCGTCGTTCGTCACGTCCTAACGCCATCCTCTGCGTACGCGGCCTGCCTCATGGGACCGGTGCCTGGCCGTCCCCCGCGCTGTGCAAGAAAACTCGGGAGACCAGTTGGCAGCCGGCGCGGGCCGCGTATTCCATATTACGGGTAAAGTCGTTCCCCCCAATAATTTAGGGTCGACGACGGAGGTCGCACCTACCGTTTGCGGGAGCCGATTGTACGCGTGCTAGCACGCCTGTAAAGCAGGTGCCGCGAACTTTTTCTTGGCACGCCCGCAGCGCCGTGCAAACCACGGGAAAAACGACGCGCGTCCCGTGCCGTGGCGGTCGGGGGGCGGCAGGCGGTGCGCGTGGAAAACGTGTCGGAGCTTGCGGGCGTCATGCGGTGTGGGACCCCTACGGAGAAGAGCCCACGTGGGCCGGTGTGCGTACGTATACGCACCGCTGGTCCCACGCGAAAAACCCGGTTTGCGCGTACATGTTTCGCGCGGGCCAGTTTCTCATGTCGACGGCCAGCACGATGCGCTCGCGCCGCGCGTGCGCCACGAGCCACTGCGCATAGCGTGTGACTTGTGCACCCCAGCCGCGCCCTCGCACCTCCGGCACCAGCCCCACATACATCAGTTCCGCTTGCTGGTATTCGGGATGATCGGCCAACAGGAGACAGCCCACATCGGCCTGTTGATAGCGCAGGATCAACCACCATGCGGCTCGGTAAACGCCCGTGGCGCGATAGCCCTCGATCACATCGGACATACAGCGGAGCGATCCCAGTTGCTCGCAGTCCAGCGTATCGGCATAGGTCCGCGCGACGAGTTGCTCCCAGCGATCACGTGCATGCGCATCGACGGACACCAGTTCGGCTTCGGTCTTTGGTGTCTGCTGGGGAAACTGGTCGCGGTTGCAGGCCAGATACAGCAGCGTGGCGAGGTACCGGTAACCTGCGGCGACCAGTCGCTGAGAATCCTGATCAGCCTGCGCCGAAATGGCGGCCTGGATGAGGTCGACGTGCTGGCTGTCAAGATACGCATCCACGGCGGCTTGCAGGCGGGACGCGGTGCGGCTGGGTTCGCCATCGCACAGGCAGGGTGTCCAGCAGAACGCAGTGCGGCCGGATGCCCGCTGTCCCCAGGCCGCCCCCACGAGTCGGTCGTCGCGACGCGCGTGCCACAAGCCGCTCATGTCCAGTTCGCCGCGCTCGGCGGCTGCGACCATGCCCTGCGTGCGGGACGCGTCGATCCCGAGCAGACGCAACGCCGCTTCCCGATCGGCCAGTTCGACCGGTTCGAGCGTGGCATCGCGTGGTGTGGGCGGTTCGCTCATGACACGAGCAGCATACGCGAACGGGCGCGACTTGTATAATGGGACCAGTCGGGCCGCATCTGGTGGTGCGGCGTGAGCGGTCAGGGGGCCGCGACCGCGAACGGCCCAACGGGAAAGGCATTCCGATGCGAGTCAGACTGGGGACGTCGATCATCCTGATCTTGCTGGTCGTGCACGTGCCGGCAAGCCGGGCGCAGGATCCGGTGCAGGAGCTGGAACAGAAGCTCGACCAAGCCCGCCCGGCGGCGCAGGACGCGGCGACGGAAGAGATCGGCGAGTTGCCCGAGCCGCGTCGCCGGCAGGTGCCCGAGCCGGCGGCAGATGGTGCGGGCTTGCCGCGGCCGAGTCTCGGCATTTCCGTGGTCGACATCACCGAGCTGACGCGCCAGCGGTTTGGCATCACGGTGGACCACGGTGCGGTCATCAACCAGGTGCGTGCCGGCTATCCGGCCGCGCGCGCCGGGCTGCCGCTGGGGGGGGTGATCGTATCGGTCAACGGACAGCGGATCGGATCGGCCAAGGAACTGGTGGAAGTGATCCAGGCGTATCGCCCGGGCGAGGAAATCCAAGTCACGTATTATGAAGGTGATCGGCGCGGACACAAGAAAGTGCGTCTCACGCCCGCCCTAGCTCCTCCTGCGCCACCCGTACCGCGGGCCGGGCTCTCACGCCGAATTGATCCGCCGTTGATGCTGGGCGACCGCCAGCGGGGTGAACGACCGATCCTTGATGCGTTGGAACGCGCGTTGGAGACGTTCGTGCCGCCGCCGGATCAGCCTGCCGGGGCCAACGGCGGCGACCTGCAACCGCCGCCTGTGAGGATGCCGCCCCCGCCCCCGCCGCCGGCCAAACGCAACGCCGGCACGCTGCCGGCCGGCTCGGACCCGGAACCGCCTCCGCCTCCGCCCCCCGACGCGGCACCCGCGGAAGCGCCACCGCCAGCCCTCGAAGCACCAGCCGCGCCCGTTCCGGCAGCCGACAACGAGCTGCAGGAATTGCGACAGCAGATTCGGACGCTCCAGCAACAGCTCGAACAGCTGCAACGCCGGCTGGAGGAGCTCGAACGCAAACGCTGAGCGTTAGTCCCACACGCTTGCCGTCGGTGTGCGATGCTTGACCTTCGGTGGTTGGTCTCGGCCGACGCCTGCTATTGGACAGGATGAACAGGATGATGGGACGGGAGAGAGAGTGACGAGTCGCGAGCAAGGAGTGACGAGCTCAGAAGGGAATTCCACTCGTCGTTCGTCACTCCTTGCTCGCCACTCGTCCTTCCTTTCTGCCCTCCGCCCTCCGTCCTCCGCCCTCCGTCCTCCGTCCTCCGCCCTCCGCCCTCCGTCCTCCGTCCTCCGTCCTCCGTCCTCCGTCCTCCGCTCTCCGTCCTCCGTCCTCTGCCCTCCGCCCTCTGTCCTCCGCCCTCTGTCCTCCGCCCTCTGTCCTCCGCCCTCCGTCCTCCGCCCTCATTCCCCCTTCGCCACTTCGCTCAGCAGCTGCTCAAACACTTCCTTCTGTCGTGCCATGGCGGCCACGGGGTCGTTGGCGTGCGTGCGGCACTCCAGCAAGATCCATCCTGTGTAGTTGGCCGCGGTCAGCAACGCGAAGAGTTCCCGATACGGGTAGTCCGGGACGTCCAGCTCGCGCACGTGGACGGTCTGGGCAAGTCGATGTTGGACCAGGCGGAAGTTGTGTGCCAGTCCCGGTTCCTTGAGGTCCGTACTGTTGCAGTTCCAGCACACGCCCACATTCGGATGTGTGGCGATGTCCATGATGGTCCGAATGTGCGGAAGTTCATCGGTCCCGCGTCCGTGCACTTCCAGCCGGATCGCCTGTCCGTAGTCGGCGCCGTACGCGGCGACTTCGTTCAGCGCGGCGCCGATCTGTTCGAGCGTTTGTTGGACGGGGACGTCGGTCACGAGCGCGTTGGGTTTCACCTTGACGCCGCTGCCGCCGCAGTCGTGCATCAGGTGGATATAAGCTTTGGTCAACTCAACGTTCCTGCGCACCTCGGCCGGGTCTGGACTGTGGAACTCGGCATTCGAGCCATAGCCGACCAGTTGCACGGGGCTGTCGGCAAACTGTGCGCGGACCTCCCGGCGCTGGTCGGCCGAGAGGGCCGGTTCCACGCCGTGTTTGTGCTCGGTGCGCAGTTCGACCCCCTGCAGTCCCGCAGCTTCGCAGTTGCGCAGCACCGTCGGCAGGTCCCAGTGCTGGCCCCACTGATACGTGACCAACCCCAGCGACATCCGGGGCGAGGTAGCGGTCTGCGCGTTTGGGCACCATGCGCTGAGGCGCGAACTCAGGGAGGCGGTAAGGGCGGCGGAGACGGTTAGAAAGCGACGGCGTGAGGTGGCCATGAGCGGTTCCTTGGATGTGACGCAGGTGCGCGGCAGCGCGGGGCGCGAATGTCGTTGGCGCTCCATTTTACACGCTCGCGCCACGCGGTATACTCGGGGCCGGTTGGACGGTGGCCTTGACGTCAATCCATGGGGGAGGAACTTGCATGACTACGAATCTGCCCGATTATGTCGCGTCCGCGCAGCCAGTGCCGCTAGCCAATCGCGTGCCGTGGTACAAGAGCACGGCGCAGACGTACGCGGGCATCATGTTGTGGTTCGTGTTCTGGCAGAGTGTGCCGGCGAGCGGCGCGCCAGGCCCGGCCGGCATCCTGGCACAAGGGCTCGGTACGGCACTGCTGGGCGTCATCGCAGCGGCGCTGATCTGTCACTTCGCAAGTTATCTGGCACCGGGTCTGATGGGCATGAAGACCGGACTGCCGCTGGCCGTGGTCGGGACCTCGACATACGGCGTTCAGGGCGGGTTTCTGATGCCGGGGTTCTTCATGGGCGTGCTGCAATTCGGCTGGTTGGCGGTGAACTCGTACTTCTCCGCCGAACTGCTGGCCGGACTGGCGAAGCAGCCGTCCGGCTCCCCGGCGCATCTGGCGATTGGCACTGTCTGGGCGATTGTGGCGGCGTTCGTGGGTCTCAAAGGCATCCACTACGTGGCCCGCGTCGCGACGTACCTGCCGATCATTCCGCTGGTGATTCTGTTGATTTTGACGGTCAAGACCTTCTCGGGTGTGGGGAATTTTCAGCCCGATCAGCTGACCGGGGCGTCGGAGGTGGTGGCACCCAGTGCTTTGAGTCTGGTGCTGTTCGCGATCGCCAACATCGTGGGCTTCTTTGCCACGGCGGGGGCGGCGGGCGCGGACATCGCGTCGAGCAATCGCGACGGGCGTGACGTCCAGTTAGGCGGTTTCGTCGGTGTGGCCGGCGCGACGATCTTCACCGGCTGCCTGGCCCTGTTGATTGTGGCCGGCACATACGGCGGCGGCCTCATGAGCGGCAAGGAAATGACGATCGATCCGACCAAGCTGATGGACACGATCATGGGTCCGCAGGTCACGAAGATCTTCTGGCTGCTGTTGGCCATCGCGGCGTTTCCGCCGGCCTGCTTCAGTTCGCTGATCGCGGCCAACAGCTTCAAGAACACGCTGCCGAAGGTGAATCCGTTCGTGTCGTGCGGCATCGGCACGGCGGCCTCGATTGCCCTGGTGCTCTCGGGGCAAGCCGGCAACGCGGCCCAGATGTTCGGCATCATCGGGGCCTCCTTCGGTCCGATCTGCGGCGCGATGACCGCCGACTACCTGCTGGCCGGGCGCCAGTGGCCGGGTCCGCGGGCGGGCTTCAATCCGGCCGGGTGGATCTCCTGGGCGGTGGGATTCGTGGTCGGGGCGATCGACATGATCGCCGACAAGGTGCCGGCGATGGCGACCTGGAAGTTGAATGTGCCCTGTCCGCCGTTGGCCGCGATCGTTGTCGGCTTCGTGCTCTACATCGTCCTGGCCAAGGCGGGACTCTTGAGCCGGTCGCTGGAGATGCCGCGCAGTTCGAGCAGCGGCAGGGTCTAAATGGACTTGCGTGATTGCGGCAATTTCCGGGTGGCTGGGGACGAGCGCAGCGAGCCCCC
>JALOQX010000029.1 GCA_025459265.1 Pirellulaceae bacterium
CCGCGTGGAATGGTGGACGGCGGTGCCGGACGACGTCACCGCGCCGCTGGTGATCAGTGCGCCGCAGCACGACGCGGAACTCACGCGGCGTCTGGACGACACGCACATCATGATCGACTATTTCCAGATCCGGCCCCAGGTGCTGGCGCAGCTGTGGGTGCGCCAGGACCTGTGGGAGAGTCATTTGCGGCGCCTGGGACGCCTGCCGTAAACTGGGGGATCACACGTTCTCGGGCGTGGGATGCACCCAGTCCCCGCGGTAGGTGCGCGCCAGACGCCCGTTCGCTTCGTCATCGTCGATGACGCGCCCCGCCTGGGCATCCCACCGCAGGCCGCGGCCCAGCTCCATGGAAAGATTGGCGAGGATGCAGCACGCCGAGGAAATGTGTCCTTCTTCGATGTCCGCCACCGGGCGCTCTCCCGCGCGCCGCGCCGCGATGAAGTTCCGCATGTGCGCTCGCGTCGCCGGCGCGGCAAACAGCTCGGTCGCCTTGTGGGCAACATCCTCCGGATACTGCTCGCGCTCCTCCAACGCCTTGCGATGCACCCGCTCGCCGTCCCCCTTGGGAATGAAGTCGTACGACCAGACGCTGATCTTGAGCGTGCCCTTGTCGCCGTAGAGCGTCGCGCCCCAGGGATAGTCCGGGTCCGGGTTCTCGCCCCAGTTGCGTTGGTTCCACACCAGCTGCACATCGCCGTAGTCAAAGAGTGCCGTCTGCGTGTCATGCACGTTGATGTTGGAATCGGGACTGCGCATCAGCGTGCCGCCGGTGGCCGCGATCTGACGCGGCCATCCCAGCCCCAGGAAGAACCGCACGGCGTCGAGCAGGTGGACGCACAGGTCGCCCGTCTGCCCGTTGCTGAACTCGCGGCAGGCCCGCCAGCTCCGCGGGTGAATCCCGGGACTGTAATCGCGCCAGTCGGCCGGGCCGACGTACATGTCCCAGTCCAGATGGGCCGGCGGCTGTGCCGTGGGGGGAAAATCGCCCGGCCCGCCGTAGTAACTGTGAATGTCCACATAGGCGACCTTGCCCAGCTTGCCGCTGTCCAGGAACCGCTCGCGCGCCTCGTGCAGGTGGGGCGTACTGCGCCGCTGGAGTCCGACCTGGACGGTCCGCCCATACTTCCGTGCAGCAGCCACCATCGCCTGCCCCTCGACCACGTCATAACTCACCGGCTTCTGCACGTACACATCCGCGCCCGCCTTGCACGCTTCGACCATCGGCAGGCAATGCCAGTGATCGGGGGTGCCAATGAGCACGATGTCGGGACGCTGTTCGGCCAGCAACTTGCGGAAATCACCGTAGGTGGCCGGCCGTTTCTTGGAAGTCTGCCGCTGCGCGACCAGGCCGGCGGCCTCGTCCACCATCTGCTGATCGACGTCGCACAAGGCCACCACGTCGACCGGCTCGACCTGGATCAGGTGGAACAGATCGGTCTTGCCGTACCAGCCGCAGCCGATCAGCGCCACGCGCGGTGGTGATTCGGCCGCGGCGGCATACGCCATGCCATGTAATGCTGCCCAGGATGCCGCACCGCCCGCTGCTGCCTTGAGGAAATCGCGTCGCTTCATCGTCCCGTCTCCCTGTGCCTGTCATGGGTGAGTTGCTTCTTTTGCGGCCTGGATCCAGTCACCGGTCCAGGGGACCGTATGATACCATGTGGGCCTGGGGAACAGGTACGGCCTGAATGCCCGTGGCGCTCCAAGCCGACTCTGCCCCACGCACCTCCGTGACAGAATGTGGCCTATCATGACGACTCAGCTTTCGCGTCCAGCCCGACTGGCGGTGCTGGCGGCGGCGATCGGCGGCCTGCTGTTTGACGGCGTCGAACTCGGTTTGATGCCGGTCGCGTCGCTGTCGGTCTCGCAGGACCTGCTGGGCGCCGCCTACACGCCGCAGGCCGGTGGCGACTGGTTCGCCCGTTTCACGGCCGCGCTGATGGCGGGCGCAGCAGTGGGCGGGATTGTGTTGGGCAATCTCGGAGATGTGGTAGGGCGCACCCGGGCGTTGGGGATCAGCATCCTCTTCTATTCCATGTTTGCGGGCATGGGAGCCGTGGTGCAGACCCAGGAGCAGATGCTCGGGCTGCGGTTCCTGGTGGGGTTGGGCGTGGGAGGTGTGTGGCCCAACGCGGTGGCGCTGGCTGCGGAATGTTGGCCGGACAAATCGCGCCCCATCATTGCCGGCTTGATGGGCGCAGCGCTCAACGGCGGCATTCTCATGCTCTCGCAGATCGCCCGCGTGTGGCACATCACACCCGACTCCTGGCGCTGGATCTTCGGCCTGGCCGCCGCACCCGCGCTGCTCGGTTTGGTGGTGCTGGTCGGCCTGCCGGAATCGCCCCGCTGGCGCGCCAGCCGCACGGCAGCTCGCGCGCCGACGGTTCCGATGGGCGAGTTGTTTCGGGCGGCCTTGCTGCGGCGGACCGTCATCGGCGTCCTGTTGGGCTCGATTCCCATGGTGGGTGCCTGGGCGGCGAGCAAATGGATGATCCCCTGGGCGGACAGCGTCGGTGGCGGCGCGGCGGCGGGCTACAAGGGTGTGACGCAAGGGTGGTGGGCGCTGGGGGCCGTGCTCGGCAGTTTCTGCGGCGCGCAGGTGGCTGCCTGGCTCGGTCGGCGGCGCGCGTACGCGCTGATCAGTGTCGGCTCCACGGCGCTGACACTCGCCATGTTCCTCGGCACGGCCCCGCTGCAGACGCTGTTCTTGCCCGTGGTCTTTGCGCAGGGACTGGTGGCGACACTGTTCTTCGGCTGGCTGCCGCTGTATCTCCCGGAGCTGTTCCCCACGCGCGTGCGCGCCGCCGGGAGCGGGCTCGCGTACAACGTCGGTCGCTTCGCCACGGCCGCCGGCGTGCTGGGCGCCGGCGCGCTCTTCGCGGCCCTGGGCGGATCCTATCCGCTGGTCGGCGCAACGTGCGGACTCGTCTATCTCCTGGGCGCGATCGTGATCTGGTGGGCGCCCGAGACCACCGGCCAGGCGCTGGCCGATTGACCAACACAGTCGGGCTGGCCGCGGCGGGGACGCGGAAAGGGGACAGGGACATTTGGCGTCGTAAGGTCGGCAAGCTGGGCGCCGGTGACAGATGAGCGTCTTGTCGCCCGGCGAGTTGCGCAGAGTCAGCTGCGCGTTACACAACCCTTACGGATCCGCGACCACGCCGACGCTTGCCTGGTTTGCCTTGTTGCTCACGGCGAATGTCCCTGTCCCCGTTGGTCCCCCATTGGCCGTCCGCTCGATCAAAAGGCGAACTCATGCAAGTCGTAAAGATCGTAGTTCGGCGGGATGGCGACGCGTGGCTCGGATATCTGCAGACGAATCCAGACTACTGGACGCACGGCGAAAGCCTCGATGACCTCAAACAGCATCTCGCGGATCTTGACGCAGATCTTGCGAGGGGGTAATTTCAGGCGCCCGACGCGTCGAGGATCTCACGGTTTCATGAACACATCGATCTGATCCGAACCAAGGACCGAGGGCTCCCTGCCAATGAAGTCACTTCGCACGATGGCCACGCATCCGTTCTTCTGGAGCCTGGTCGTACCGGTCGTTGCTTTCGGCTTTGCGAAGGCTGCCTCCGCTCCCATCTACGGGTCACGCATCCTCGCTTACGCCCTCAGTATGGCAATTCCGGGAATCATTGCCGGTGGCCTTCTTCCCGTCCCTGCGTCCGGATGGCGGGCTTTGTTGCTGTTGATCGTGCCGTTCGGCGCTTTGCAGCTGAGCTATCGGTTTTGCTGAGGCCATCCCGTCGAAATGCTCGGTCCGGGCATGTTTTCGTTTAGCACAGCGATGGGAACGGCAATCGCCTTGCGGTCGCTCAAACAAGCAACTCCCCGCATGCCGGCATTATTTGTATTGCTGGCTCTGTCCCTACCATTGACCTACTATGGGGGAGCGGCCGCGCTGGTGCTGATCCAGCAATCTGTCACAGCCAGAAGCCGAGGACCGGTGACGATCACGGGCGAGGTTGTTGACCAGTTCGGAGCACCTGTCGAGGACTTTGACGTGGCCTCCTTCTGGTCTGCCAACGGAGTTGTCTGGGACAAATACGGCAATAACATGCCTGCTGATCCCAGTGCTTGGACGGACGAAGGAGTGATGGAGCCGATGCCAAGTACCACGGCGTTACCATTGCCACAAGGGTGCTTTCGTCTGCAGCTCCCTGAGGAACGCGAGGCGTATTCGCTTGTGGCAATGTCAAAGAAACGCAACATGGGAGGAATTGTGCTGGTTGCCAGGGAGGCGGCCATGAGCCCGGCTGTGATCTCGGTTCAGTCGCTCGTGAATGTGCATGGCTCAATTATCTGCCGCGAGAATGGCGTGGTCCCAAGAGTGACCGATGTGTCTATTCATCCCGCAAGCGATGAAGGAAGACACGCCCCGGTTGCCCGTTGCCGTTCAGTCAAAGGGCGTTTCTCCTTCTGGCTACCGCCTGGCGCCTATGACTTGGATATCCGGGGCTTACAACCAACTGCTCGGTTGCCTAAGCCGCGAGAGGGCCAAGAGGGATCAGAAGCAATGCAGCCGCGCACCGGCCGCCTCCGGATTACGATCGACGGATCGGAAAGCGATCGCGACCTCGGAGAGCTGAACCTTCAGCTCCAGTCCGGCAGATAGGCACTTTGGCAGCCCCCCAGGGAGCAATGCTCCCCAGCCATCCTGCGACCCACCCGTCATCAACGGGATCTTGCCGCGCTCGCCGTGTGCGCGGGCGATGCATCTCGGCTCCGGACCTGCGCCGCGCCCCCTCGACCATGGCTCACGCGTGCCGGATCGAGGTACGCGTGCTCTGTTCCCAGGCGTCGCTCCCCCTCACGCGTCCTGCCGGAGGCCGCGCCTTCCGCTCGCCGCGCAGACCCCAAGGAAACCAGACCAAGGAAACCAGACTGTCTGCCTCTGGCTCCGGGAAACCAGAAGGAAACCAGACTGTCTGCCTCTCGCACCCACGGTGGTGCTACAATACATCCACTTCGTGAGCACGGTACATAGCTCTGGCCAAGGGACACATAACACATGATCTGCCCTCGCTGCTGCGCGTTGATGTCCGCCGGCCAAATACGGGTGGGTGGTCTTAGTGACACACTCAACGCGCAAGCTGATCAGTGGTTCATTGGTGACCGGGATTCGTGGCTTGTGATGCTTTCGTCTGACAAGAGGAACGGTTTCCGGTGTGAGAGTTGCCAGCTCGTGATGATCCTCCCGGCAGGCAAGCACTCCGTACACAACCATTACGGATGAGCGACCGCACCGACGCTTGCCTGGTTTGCCTTGTTGTCCAGGGCAAATGTCCCTGTCCCCGTTGGGTCTCGTACGTCAATATTGTAATCGTTCACTCGCGCTCGCCCGGTGAACTCGGTCGCTATCCGCACGGACAAAGGAGTCCCGAAGCGATGTTTCTTGGTCGAGGAAGAATCCGAAGGCTCCTCATCCTGTTATGGGTGCTTCCCCTGCTGGTGCCGCTTCTGTTGCTGCATCCCCGGGCGAGAGCTGCCGCCCGATTGACCACAGGATTTCAGTCACTTGAGCAGGACACACGCGTCTTCTACGAACCAGGGGCCGAGGTCCACGCAAAACGCTGTGCAGAGTCTCTGTCAGCGGCGATCGCCAGAGTGCAGGAGTACCAAGGACAACCGTTTCGAGCTGGTTTCCGTGTGTACGTGTGTGCCTCCCACGAGAGTTTCACTCGTTGTCTCGGCGAGCCAGCCGATTCTCCGGCCAGGGGCATGAAGCTCTTCCGGGACATCTGGGTGTCGCCGTTGGCATTCAATTTCAGAGGTACCGATACGCATCGACAGACAATTACGCACGAGCTGTCTCACCTGCACATGACCCAGCAGTTGGGACTGCGCAGTTTCATGGGAACAGTGCCAACCTGGTTTGCCGAGGGATTAGCGGACTCGGTTGCGGATACAGGCTGTGAGATTGTCTCGCATCAGGAGGCTCGTGAGGCGTTTGCCAGGGGAAGACATTTCGTGCCCGATGCAGAGGGACGGTTCCTCTTTCCCCAGTCGGCAACCCACTATGGGATCTCCTGGCCTATGCTCCATCGGCAGTCACGGATGTTCGTCGAGTACCTGCACGATCGGGCTGGGGGATCGTTCGAAGATTTTGTTGTGGCAGTGGGGAAAGGTGAGCCGTTCGACGTAGCGATCCAGGAGCATTATGGCGACAGTCTCAACAACCTGTGGAACGACTTTCTCGAATCTCTTAACAGCGGCTCGGAAACCCCGAGGGGACAGGGACATTTGGCGCCGTAAGGTCGGCAAGCTGGGCGCCGGTGACAGATGAGCGTCGCGCCGCCCGGCAAATTGCGCAGGGACACGTGCGCGGTACACAACCATCACGGGTGGGCGACCACACCGACGCTTGCCTGGTTTGCCTTGTCACCCACGGCAAATGTCCCTGTCCCCTTTGGTTTGCAGCAGGTCGAGCACGGCTTGTACGGCCTGGTCCGGGGGAAGGTCGTGCGTGGAGACCTCCAGATCGGCGGTGGTCGGCGGTTCGTAGGCGGACGTGATGCCCGGAAAGCTGGCGATTTCACCCCGGGCGGCGGCGTCATAACGACCGGTCGCATCGCGCTGTCGGCAGACATCGAGCGGCGTGGAAAGGTGCACGTGCAGGAATCGGTCGGCGCCAATCAGGTCGCGCATGCGCTGTCGCACGTCGTCGTGGGGCGCCACGAAGGCGGCGAGGCAGATGAGACCGGCGTCGTTGAGCATCTTCGCGATTTCAGCAGCTCGGCGGAGATTCTCCGAACGCTCGTCGGCTGAAAAACCAAGGTCGCGGCTGATGCCAAAGCGCATGGTCTGGCCGTCGAGCAGCACGCACTTCCTGCCGGCCCAGAACAGGCGCTGTTCCAGATCGAGGGCGAGTGTCGTCTTGCCGGAACCGCTCAGCCCGGTGATCAACAACGTGAAAGGCGCTTGTCCGTAATGCCGTGCGCGCTCCTCGCCGCTGACGCGGCTGACGGCGCGCTGCAACCGCAGACCTGCCGGCTGGTCGTCCCAATGCTCACCGCTGCTCGACGAGTCGCTGGGGTCGAGGAACATGCCTGCCGCCACCGTTTCGTGCGTGACGCGATCGACCAGGATGAACGCGCCCGTCGCTCGATTACGCCGATAGGCGTCGAACATCACCGGATCGCGCGTGGCGAGCCGACAACGGCCGATCTCGTTGAGTCGGAGTGTGGTGGCCTGCGAGCGCTGCAGCGTGTTAACGTCGATTGTGTAGCGAACCAGCTGGATCTCGCCCGACGTGCGCCGCGTGGTATGCTTGACCCAATACGACTTCCCAGGCATCAGCGGTTCTTCGGACATCCAGACCAGCATGGCGTCGGCGTCGCGACAGATGTGGGGCCGGTTTCCGGGGCAAACCAGCATGTCGCCACGGGCGACATCGATCTCGTCATCCAGCGTGACGGTGATCGACTCCGCCACAGCGGCCTCGGCGAGGTCGCCGTCGCGCGTCACGATGCGGCGAATGCGGCTCCTCTTCTTGGATGGCAGCACGACGATCTCATCTCCGACGCGCAGCGTGCCCGACGCGATCGTCCCGCTGAATCCGCGAAAGCTGGAATCGGGCCGATTGACCCACTGCACGGGAAAACGCAGATCGTGGACGTTGGCTTCGGCACCGATGTAGATATTCTCCAACAGGTGCAACAGCGAGCCATCGGCGTACCACGCGGTGTTGGCGCTGGGGCGGGCCACGTTGTCGCCCTTCAACGCCGACAGGGGCACGAAGCGAAGCTCGGGGATGTCGAGCCTGGCGGCGAAGTGGCGGAAGTCGAGACAGATGGTGTGGAAGACGGACTCGTCGTAATCCACCAGGTCCATCTTGTTCACCGCCAGAATCACATGTTTGATGCCCAAGAGCGAGACGATGAATGCGTGGCGTTTCGTTTGCGGACGCAGTCCCTTGCTGGCATCGACCAGGATCACCGCCAGCTCAGCCGTCGAAGCGCCGGTCGCCATGTTGCGGGTGAATTGTTCATGGCCGGGCGTATCGGCGATGATGAATTTCCGCCGGGTGGTCGCGAAGTAGCGGTACGCGACGTCGATCGTAATTCCCTGCTGCCGTTCGTCTTCCAGGCCGTCCAACAGCAAAGCGGGATCGATGTCGGCGCCCGTCGTACCATGTCGTTCACTATCCTTCTGCAGGGTCGCGATCTGATCGTCGTAGACCGCGCCGGTCTCCAGCAGCAGACGGCCGATCAGCGTGCTCTTGCCATCGTCGACGCTGCCGCAAGTGATGAAGCGCAGCAACTCCTTGTTGGCATGGTCGGCCAGCAAATCGAGGCCGGCCGCGGCGGATGATGCCCCTGTGGCTGCGGCATGCATGGCGTCTTTCCTGAGGCGAGGTGAATCCAATGGATCGGCAACCGGTCCGATCAGAAATACCCGTCGCGTTTCTTACGCTCCATGGCGGCCGATTCATCGCGGTCAATCGCGCGTCCTTGTCGTTCGGAGGACCGCGTCGTCAACATCTCGTGGACGATGGCCTCCACCGTCGTGGCGGTCGACGCGATAGCTCCGGTTACGGGATAACAACCCAGCGTCCGGAATCGCACCATCTTCATCTCCGGTATTTCTCCAGCGCGCAATCGCATGCGCTCGTCGTCCACGACGATCAGGTCGCCCTGGCGCTGTACGACCGGGCGCCAGCTGGCGAAGTACAGCGGCACGATCGGAACATGCTCGTGCAGGATGTACTGCCAGACGTCCAGTTCCGTCCAATTCGAGAGCGGAAACACGCGCAGGCACTCGTCCGACCGCTTCCAGGTGTTGTACAGGCTCCACAACTCCGGACGCTGATTGCGCGGGTCCCAGCGGTGATGCCGATCACGGAAGGAAAACACGCGCTCCTTCGCGCGCGAGCGTTCTTCGTCGCGGCGACCGCCGCCGATCGCGGCGTCGAAGCCGAACGTGGTCAACGCACGCTTCAACGGCTGCGTCCGCATCACGTCGGTGTAGATCTGGCTGCCGTGGTCGAAGGGATTGATCCCGGCGCGGACTCCCTCTTCATTCACGTAGGCGATGACGTCCAGCCCGAGTTCGCCCCGCACGTAGCGGTCCCGAAACTCGATCATCTCGCGAAACTCCCACGTCGAATCGATGTGCAAGAGGGGGAACGGCGGCTTGCCCGGATAGAACGCCTTCAAGGCCAGGTGCAGGATGACCGAGGAATCCTTGCCGATCGAGTAGAGCAGCACGGGACTCTCGAGCTCGGCAACCACCTCGCGCAGAATGTGGATGCTTTCGGCTTCCAGTTGTCGCAGATGCGAAGCGCCTCTTGACGGCAGCAGATGATTGGCGTCGGGTCTCGTCATGTGTTCCGTCCGCAGGTTGTGGCCCTCGCAGAGCAGTCGTCAACGGCCGAGGGGGGTGACGACATGAAAACAGTCAGGCAGCGCCGTTTTACCGGGCCGGGGTGCGGGCAGTTGACCGGCCAGGACGTCACTGGCCCTGCCCCAGCGAGAATCCCGGTTCCCCGTCGAAATAGTAGAGGTGCTCCGTCTTGATCACGTCGAACCCCAGCTTGCCAATCCGCGACAGCAACTGGAAAACACGGTCCTGCTCCAGCGGTGGAGCACGGTCGTCCAGCTGGAAACGGCAGCGCCAGTGGTCCGTGCAGAATGTCTCCGGAGCACCTTTCGGCCACACTTTGAGCCCTCGGTTGGTGATCATCGAGAGCTCGAGGCCGTCGCTGCTTGCCTGCGCCAACAGCGGGCCGAGAACGTTCGGATCCCGATCGCGGTCGTTCCAGAACAGGAAGACGTCGACGCCGCGCAACACGCGCTCGCCCGGCGCGTACCGCGGCGCTGGCGGGATCGCAAGGGCTTGCTCGGAGGGATACGCGACCGCCGCGAGGCTGACGGGTTTCTGGCCGAGCCGCTCGATGACCGCGTCGGCGAATTGACGGGTCCCGACCTTCTGCCGGCTCACGTCCTCCCGAAACACGTCGTACGTGTGGATGCCGTCCTCCAGGGTGCGGAGCCAGGCGTTGTGGACCCTGGCGGCGACGTCGCGCAGACCGAGGTGCACCAGCATCAGCACCCCGCCCATCAGCAGTCCCGAAGGGTTCGCCAGGTTCTGCCCGGCCCGTCGCGGCGCCGAGCCGTGGATCGCCTCGAACATCGCGGCGTGCTCGCCGATATTGGCCGAACCGGCCATGCCGACGGAGCCTGCAATCTGCGCGGCGACATCGCTCAACACATCGCCGTAGAGATTCGGGAGCACGACGACGTCAAACGTCTCCGGTGAATCGGCGAGCTTGGCGGCGCCGATGTCGACAATCCAGTGTTCGTGCTCGATTTCCGGATACTCGCGTGCGACCTCCTCGAACACCCGGTGAAAGAGGCCGTCGGTCAGCTTCATGATGTTGTCTTTGGTGAAGCAGGTGACTTTCCGGCGGCCGTAGACGCGGGCATAGGCGAACGCGTAACGGCAGATCCTCTCGGTGCCGGGGCGGCTGATCAGCTTGAGCGTTTGGTAGACTTCATCGGTCTGCCGATGCTCGATCCCCGCGTAGAGGTCTTCCTCATTCTCGCGGATGATCACCACGTCCATGTCGGGATGCCTGGTGCGGACGAAGGGGTGGAAGGCACGGCAGGGACGCACGTTGGCGAAGAGCCCCAGGGTCTTCCGCGTCGTGACGTTGATGCTTTTGAATCCGCTGCCTTGGGGAGTCGTGATGGGGGCCTTGTAGAAGACCTTCGTCCGGCGGATCGAATCCCAGAAACCGGGCTCGATGCCGGAGGTGTTTCCAGCCAGGTAGACTCTCTCCCCGACATGCACCTCTTCGTATTCCAGCTCCGCGCCTGCCGCGTCCAGGACACGCAAGCAGGCGTCCATGATCTCTGGTCCAATTCCGTCCCCGCGTGCGACAGTGATGGTGGTCATCGTGATGCTCCCCGTTACGAGCACAGCGGCCGGTACGTATCGGTGTCCACGTCGTAGGCGAGAAACAGCCCGCTTTCGGCGCGATAAAACAGCCCGTACACGGCCAGCTCCCCGCCACGCCAGCGACGGTGCACGACGGGAATTCGTGATACCTGCTGCACCTGCTCGGCGAACCGATCCTGAACCTCGCGATGCTGGGCGGCCAGGCGGTGAATCCCGGCCAGCAGCTTGTCGCAGCGCGCATCCGCTTGGGCGACGGTCTTTGCAGGTGCCCGTGTCGCGCGGATCTGCGTGCCCCCCACCTGCGAGCTGCCGACGAGCACCAAGTGCGCCACCTCGCCCTGCTGCAATGCCCACTCGATCGTCTCAGCAAGTTCGCCGCCGTGGAAGTCCCACGTGTCCTGGGATACCTCAAGCACGGCTGCCGACTCGCCCGCCAGCGCGGACATGAGGGAGTCCACCACGCGGGCATTGTTGTGCGCGATCACGAGCCATTGCACGGGCGTCAGCGCCTGGTCGAATACCGGCTCCAGCGCGGCAATGTGTGCGTTCACCGCCGTGCGTGAGAGTGTCGAGGTCATCAGAGAATCTCCTTGAAATCTGGCACAGAAGGTTTCAGTGTGTGGCTTGCCACGCCCCGCCGGCGACCCGGTTCACGGCGGGTGGCGTCAGTGCGTCCCAGGTCCGCTGGCCGGTGTAACGGTAGAATCCGCCGCCGTCCACCGCGACCAGTTGCACCCAGCCGTGGGTCAGCAGGTTGGCGAGGACCGTGTGTCGCGCAACAATGGCCTCGATCGCCGCGGCGGGAGCGGCGATCACGGCGAGCAGCCGGAGCGCATCATGCTGATAACGTGTGCCGTCGTGCACCGATTGCCACGGCAGACCCGTCATCAGATCGCCGCCGTTGCCCGAGAACACCCCGAATCGTCCCACCACGTTGTGCAGTGTCTTGGTGCCGCTGCCGCAGTGGGTCGGGTCGACCGTCGAGGCGTAGTACTGCATGTTGATCCAATGTGCGACGATCAGTGGCGCGGTCATGATCTGCTCGAGGATCGCGAAGTCCAAGTCCTCGCGATAGTCATAGCTGTGCAGGAACGTCCGCCCGTCAAGCGAGAAGGCTTGGGTCACGTCGCGCGGCGCGGCGATAAAAGCCGCGTTACCAGCGAGTCCCCATTCCGGACGGACCTCCGACCAGTCGCGACTTCGGCGGATCAAGTCGTCGGCATGCCGTTCAGGCAGTTGAGAGAGTCGTTCCCGGCGGGTGTGACGGGAGGCCGAGACGACGATCGCCCGCAGTGCCTCCAGGTCGCGACGATGCGACGCGGGAACGTTGGGGGCATCAAAGAATTCGACTTCATCCGTCGTCGTGTTGTGCAACGCCGCCATGAAGTGCGTCTCCTGCGGAATCTCGATACCGCGCTGGGCAAGCGCCAGACGAACCGTTTCCTGATTGAGCAGCAGCGCGGCGAAACGCGCGTTTGGCTCGCCCGAGTGCCCCCCGCACGCGCCGCAGTCCAAGCCGGCCTGCAGCGGGTTGTTCGCGGTCCGGGCGCCGTGTCCACAGAAGACGATCAGCCGCGCAAAGTTATCCACGATTCCGATTCCGCGCAGCAACGACTCGGCCAGGTCGGCCTGCCGGGACGCGCACACGCCCTGCTGGTCCAGTCCGCGAAGCGTCGGGGCGAGGTATTGCCGGTCGTCTTTCGCCACACCGTCGAAGCGGCTCGCACAAGCGGCTCCTCTCCCGATCACTTGTGACAACATTGTCAGTCCGTAGAACAGACCGCTCGTTTCGACGAACGCAAAACAGCTGGCCGCGGAGGCTTGAAACCCCTTCCAGGACTTGCGCAGGAAACCGACCAATGTCCGTCGCTCGATCGCAGCGTGCGCGTTTGCTGTCGCTTCGTCGCCGATCCCTTCGTACACTGTGAACTGCGGCGCAGTCAGTGCGGGGACCTGCGCGCGGCCGCGTGATTCCGCCCATCCCACGAATTCAAGTGGCATACCGAAGAAGCCGGCAAAGCCGAAGGTCTCGACCGCACCGGAGGCCGCTTCAAGGTGGCGCCGGATCCGCTCAGACCGCACGTCGATGCAGAACACGCATTGCGCCAAGCGCCCATCGGCGGAGGGCGCGCGGGACGTGCCGTCGGTGCGCTTGATGTGCGCGAGCAGCTGCCTGCGGAAAGCAATCTCACTCCCTTTCAGCAGCGCGTAGCGACGCAGTTCTTCGTCGGTCGGCGGCGCCGTGAGACGGGATGCCGAGCGGTGATCGTTCGCCAGCGACGCCCAATCCACTCGGAAGCCGAGTTGGTCCGAGATTGCGACCTCGTAGGCCAGCCGCATCGCCAGCAAGCCAGCCAGATCGGTGCTCTCTTCGCCGCGCCGTTGGGCCTCGACCTGTTGGTAATTCGCCCAGGCGCTCCAGCCGGGCATCGCCAGGGCTTCACAGATCAGGAAATCCTCCCACTGGTCTGGCGGAACGGCCATGGAGTTGAGGAGTACGGCCAACGCGACATGCGGATCGTGCGGCAGGGCCGCTGCCAGTTTCCGCAAACCCGCCACGCCGAGAATCGCGAAGCGGTAATCATGCCGCACGGCCCGTCGCCAGGCGTCATAAAGAGGCAACTCGCGCCAGGGATTCGACCAGACGGCCTGCCCTTCGTCATAGTGACTGGAACAGTGTTTGGAGATTTCCGCGAGGACGAGGCGGGACCAATCTGATTCCGTGTGTTCGTCCAACAGTTCGGTGAACGTGCGTACGCGGCGGTCGGGATTGCTGGACGTCCTGACTGGTGCGTCTGTGAGCGGGCTCCCCGTGCCGGGTTGGAGAAGCAACGCGACCACTTGATTCACGTCGATCCGCTCGGCGCCCACAACGCCGTCGGCGACCAATTCGTCGACCGCCGCGTCGATGTCCTCGCGGCACAGCAGGCCGGCGGCGAACTGGTCGCGGTAGTAGGCCACCGGCATCAGGGTTTCCAGATCCGACACCCTGCGGAGCGACGCGCGCGCAGTGAGGAATTCGTGCGCAGTACATCCCGCGTACGGATTGACCGCCACGTAGTCCTGCAGCGGCCACACGGGTGCGATCTTCTGCCGCACGCGCTCCATGACACCCCGCACGCGCGCGCAGCGCTCGCGAAATTCGTGAGACGCGACGTTGCCCGGGCCGGCGGGCCGGCGCGGACCTGTGCCTTGTGGGGTGGCAACGTTTCGTGCGGACATTGGCGGTCGTTCCCGTTGTGCTCGAGTGTCAGGCGGTCGCTCAGGAATACGAGGGCGTGGCCATCCGGATCGTCACGACTTGGCGAGTCTCGCGAAGACGCGGTGGTACACGGCGTCGACGTAAAACCCATTGACTGCGTGAACGTGGAGCGGCGCAAGCCACGCCAGCCGGACGCTCCAGTTCAACGCGATGTGCAAACTGAACAGCAGGGCGAACGCCGCGGCAATTCCGATCAGCACCAACATCGAAGCTGCCGGGAACCGGGTCGTCGGCTGCAACAGGTGATCGACCAGAACGTAGCTCGCGACGTAGACCAGGCACAGTCCCGCGATTCCTGCCCACGCGATGAACGTCGCCGCGCGGCGGCCCCGCCGGAGCAACTGCCAGCCCCAGGTCGTCAACGCGAGGACGAAGATGAAGGAGAGCACGAAGGCGCCGGGCTTGTCGTTCAGCGGAATGCCCAGGATCCACAACATCGCGACGTACGCCGTGAGCGTCGCGGCCGCAGCAGCGAGCAGCGCCGCGACGGTGACCCGGAGGTTGGGTGTCGGCGACGCCGCGCCGACCGTTGACTGAGACTGCGACAGGACGCTGCCGCTGGTGAGAAATGCGTGCGCCTTGTACAGCGAATGGGCGACGATGTGGAGCAGCGCCGCCGAAAAGGCGCCCAGCCCGCATTGCAGCATCATGAAGCCCATCTGCGCGATCGTCGAATACGCCAACGCTCGTTTGACGCTCGGCTGGGTCATCATCACCACGCCCGCAAAACAGGCAGTCACCGTCCCGACCAGTGCCAGCGTCGACAGCGCTGCCGGCGCCAACGCGAACAGCGGGCTCAGGCGAATCACCAAGTAGCCACCCGCATTGACGATCCCCGCGTGCATCAGCGCCGATACGGGAGTGGGTGTTTCCATCGTGTCCGGCAGCCAGACATGAAAGGGAAACTGAGCCGACTTGGTGACCGCGCCCAGCATCAGCAGCCAGGCGATCGCGGCGTGACGGGCGAGGGGTGGCGAGCCGGCTGCCAGCTCGTCCGCCCTGGCGAACAGGTCGGGCAAGTCGAGCGTCCCGAACGATCGAAAGGTGAGCGCCAACGCGGCGAGCAGAAACGCGTCGCCCAGCCGGCTGATGGCGAACTTCGTCCGCGCCGCCCGCTGCGCCCCAGGGCGGTGGCGATAGTGCAGCAACAGGCGGTGCAGTCCCAGGCTCGTCATCACCCAGGCCGCGAAGAACAGCAGCAAGTTTCCAGACACCACCATCAGCGAGACGGCGCTAATGGTGAAACCCAACCAGCCAAAGTAACGGCCCTGCGCACCCTCGCCGTCCAGGTAACGGATCGAGAATTGACTCACCACCAAACCGACGAAGGCGACAAGCAACAGCATCAAACTCGTGGCCCCGTCGTAGTAGACTCCCAGGCCGACGCCCGCTTCGGGCAGCACATCGACCAGTCGTAGCGAAAACGGCTCACGGCCGCCCAGCAGGTACGCGACAGCGAGGGCCAGAGCGAGGAGGAACTCGCAGCCGACCAGCCCCGTCACCAGCCGGCGGACGGTGCGGATGCGCAAGTTCACGCGCACCGCCGGGACGCATGCGAGGAGAAGCAACTGCAGTGTCAAGAAGGACATGATGGCAGTGACGGGTTCCACAGCGCTCGGCTACTCCCGCGAAAGGTCCGCTGTCGGGCAAAAAAAAAGGCCGGAAGGCTGCCATTTGCAACCTTCCGGCCTTCTCTGCGCGAGCGTTCAATCCCACGCAGCCAAAACCTGATTCTGTCGACTGTTTGGCGTCCGCAACGCGAAATCCAACCCAGCCACAATTCGTATCGGTAGAATGTAGGCGCGACTTGATGCGAAGTCAAGGTCTCCGCGGAAAAATCTCGCCGCCATCATGCCTGGTCGAATTCGGGGCGCCCTTCGAGCGTGAACACGATGATGCGCTCGCCCGTCTTGGCGCTGATGTCCGTATGCAGACTGACGACATTCACGGCGAGAATCCCTCCTATCATGGCGTCCAGCAAAGGCCTCCCTTGCTCAATCAATTCCTGCCTGACTTGCTTGATCAAGCACTGGCCTCGCTTCGACTCCTCCGACTCCGCAAGCTTCAGCTCGGCTGGCGTCAGAACGTTCTTCAACCGTACCAGCACCATGTCCTCGATGATGTAGGATCGTGCCTCCAACGGCCCACGACCCATGAATTCCTTTTCGAACCGGACGATCGCTTGGCTGATTTCCCGTTCGGCTTCTCGTTTGCTTTTCACGTTGACCTCAAAAATGCACTGCCCACATTGTTCGCCGCTGAATCAATCGTTCTCCCTGCGCTTTGCCGCGCGCAAGGCCTCGAGCTCTCTGACCAGTGGTCGCCAGTAGTTCTTGTCCGCTTCCGCGGACGCCATGCGTTCCTTTTCGAGTTCCGCTGTGAGGGCGGTATGGCTGGCACCAAACGCTTCGGCCAATAGCGGCCGCAGGGAAACCACCTCCCGTGCGATCGCGGGGTTTTCCGCGGCGACGCGAATCAGCGTCTCCGGCGTGCGAGATTCGCGGAGCCAGAAGCGGACACGGGCCTCGTTCGGTTCGTCGCGGTGTTGGTAGTAATGAGCATCGACGAGCCGCCGGATCATCGGCCAATCCCTGTCGCGCTGGGTTTTCTTGGCCTGCACCAGGTCCTCGATGCCAAGCAGTTCGTAGACGATCCCGTCGGCGTCCTGAATGGTCGTCCGGCGTTCCCAGAGTGATTCGAAATCATCACAGCCCCGCAGTCTGGTCATGACATCAAGTCGAATGCCGGAGGCGTCCGGATGTCGGCAACGGAAGTGAAGTGCGTGCCCGCGATCCAAGTAGCCCCAGTCGGCCGGCGGAACGGCGATGCAGTCGGCCTGCAGTTCATCGAGTGCCGACGTGAAGCGATTCAGGTTCGCGTCGTCGGCGACAATCACAATGTCACAGTCCCGGCTAAACTCGGCCGCGCCGTAGAACACGCAGGCCTGCCCGCCCATAAGCAGGTATCTGACCTCGTGGCATGACAGCGTCGAAAGGACTTTGACTATCGGGTTCGGGATCAAGCGAACCTCCGACTTGGAGATAGAATTGCCAGTTCTTCTTGGACTCTGCCCATCGCTGCTGGGGCGTGAGCCCATACCACTCGAGCCACGCATCCTCGTGGTCGCGGGCTTCGTCGAGTCGTTTTCGTCGCTCTTGGGAGTGCATGCCCGGCATTGTACGGCCCCGTACAAGAATTAGGAAGAAACCCTGGCCACCGCACGTCTGCCCAACCCCGTGAAACCAGAGTGTCTGCCCACGGGCCCACGCTCCGTCCCAGAGGATTTCGAGTAAGATAGAGTGACAGCGGCACCGGGCGCGGCAATGTTACGGTCCGAGGCCGTCATCGTTTAACCCGCCGCCGCAGGCGAGGCCGCAGCGAACTTCACCTCGCCTGCGGCGGCGGGTTAAACGATTCAAACTACAGGCGAGGTGAAACCCGGGGACTCATATCCGGCAGCGCAGCACGTGGTCGCTTTTGGCCACCCACGTGCTGCTGCGCCGTGACCGCTGACAGTAAGGAGCCGCCAATCGTGTTGCGCATGTTCTTCCACAGTGGGTGTTTCGCCGCTTGCTTGGTGCTCGGCAGCGCGACGACCCCGCGCGCAGGTGAACCGCATCCCCTATTCGACGGCAAATCGCTCTCAGGCTGGGACGTCCTGGCCTGCGAGGCGGTCGTCCAGGAGGAGGCCATACTGCTCGCCTCCGGCAACGGGCTGGTGCAGAGCAAGCAGCAGTACGGCGATTTCGTGCTGGACTTCGAGTGGAAGGCACTCCACGCCGACAAGTGGGACTCCGGCTTGTACTTTCGATACACCGAGGTCCCGGCAGGCCGTCCGTGGCCGGATCGCTACCAGGTCAATCTGCAGCAGGCAGGTGAGGGCAACCTCGTCGGGTTTCCCAACGGCAAGAACACCGTCCCGACCAAACCAGGCGATTGGAACCGTTTCGAATTGACCGTCCAGGGCACCACGGCGTCGCTGCGAGTCAATGGTCAGCAGGCCTGGCAGGTCGACGGCATCGAAGTCCCACGCGGCTACCTCGCGCTGCAGGCCGAAGTTCCCGGCGGCGGACAGTTCCTGTTTCGCAAGATCCGGATCATGGAACTGGACAAGCCTGCCTGGATACCAGGACACCGAGTTCCGTTTCAACAGGGGCATGTGACGTTGTCACAGCCGGTTCTGGTGGCGCGCAGCAAGGGGTATCTTTGGTTCCCGTCCCTGTCACGGCTGTCCGACGGACGGTTGCTCGCCATCATGTCCAATTACGCCGACGAGCATGTGACCATCTCCACAGCGAGTCTCTCCTGGTCTGCCGACGGAGGTCTCACGTGGACCGCGCCAGTGCAAGGCCGCTATGGCGATCCCACGCTGACGCTGACCAGCGGCGACGAGCTCTTGCTGCCCTATTACCTGCGGCCGATGGGTGACCTGGTGATGGGCGAAGTGTATCAGCTCTGCAAACCCGGGGAAACGCGGGCAGCGTTGCTGGAAAATCGGGTTGTCGTGCGCGGCTGGTCGCGGCCCGACCAGCCACTGAGCCCGACCACCGGCATGTCCGGGTTCGTCTTCAACGGCGACACATTAATCGACAAGAACCAAAACTATCTGGCGACGCTCTATGGTCACTATCGCGATACACCGCGCTACGCCCTCGTCTTGGCGGAGTCAAAAGACGGAGTGGACTGGCAGATCCGCGCAACGATCGCCGGAGAAGACTGTCCGTTGGAAGGCGCGGAAGGACCGTGCGAAGCGGCACTCTGCCGGCTGCCGGACGGCCGTCTGATGTCGATCTTCCGCCTGGCCTCGAACCTGCCGTACGGCCAGTCGTACAGTGAGGACGAAGGGCACACGTGGTCCGATGCGCGGGCGCTGCCCGGCGTGTTCTCCGTCCAGCCCAGCCTGGCTGTGCTGCCCGACGGAACGCTCGCACTTTCCGGCGGCCGGCCCGGCGTCTACCTGTGGCTCAGTCGCGACGGAAAAGGACTCGACTGGAACCAGTTCGACGTCGTGGCGAATCACAATGCGTTTGTACCCCAGGAGCCAATCACGGATGCGAGCAAATCCAGCTCCTACACCGAAGTCGTCGCTGTTGACGAACGCAACTTGCTGCTCATCTACGATCGCATCCCCTTCTCTTGGGGCCCCGTTCCTGCCGATTCGCCGGAGACCAATAGCGTCTGGGTCACGCGGATCACGATCGACGATTGACCAGGCGGACGACGGAGTGAACCAGGTGGAGGGCGGAGCTCTCAGTGCGCGCACCCGGGTCCGACATGCTGGAAGAAGTCGTTGCCCTTGTCGTCGATCAGAATGAACGCGGGGAAGTCCACGACGTCGATCTTCCAGATCGCTTCCATCCCGAGCTCCGCGAACTCAACGACTTCGACCTGGCGGATGTTCTCCCGGGCCAGAATCGCGGCCGGGCCGCCAATACTGCCGAGATAGAAGCCGCCATGTTGCCGGCACGCCTCCGCGACCTGCGGACCACGGTTGCCCTTGGCGATCATTACCAGGCTGCCGCCGTGCCGCTGGAAGAGATCGACATACGCATCCATGCGGCCGGCCGTCGTGGGACCGAATGAGCCGCTGGGCAGGTGCGCCGGTTTCTTGGCCGGACCGGCATAGTACACCGGGTGCGCCCGGAAATAGTCCGGCAGCCCCTGGCCCGCATCCAGACGTTCCTTGAGCTTCGCGTGCGCGATGTCGCGCGCGACCACGATCGGACCGGTCAGCAGCAGCCGCGTGGTCACGGGATAGCGCGACAGCTCAGCCAGAATCTCACGCATCGGCCGATTCAGGTCCACGCGTACTGCCCCTTCATCCTTCCGGTGCCGCAGCGCCTCGGGGATGTACTTGAGCGGTTCGAACTCCAGTTGCTCCAGATAGACTCCGTCGCGCGTGATCTTCCCTTTGGCCTGCCGGTCCGCACTGCACGACACGCCCAGGCCAATTGGGAGCGACGCGCCATGGCGCGGCAGCCGGATCACACGCACGTCCAGCGCAAAGTACTTGCCGCCAAACTGGGCGCCGATGCCGCACCGCTGAGCCGCCTCGAGCAGCTGTGCTTCCAGCTCGATGTCGCGAAACGCGCGGCCGTGCTCGTTCCCCGACGTCGGCAGGTGGTCCAGGTACTTTGTCGAGGCCAGCTTGACCGTTTTCAGCGTGGCCTCCGCCGAGGTGCCCCCAATGACAAACACCAGATGATAGGGCGGGCAGGCTGCCGTCCCGATCGAGGCCATCTTCTGGCTGAGGAAATCGACCAGCGCGGCGCGGTTGAGCAGGGCGCGCGTTTCCTGGAACAGAAAGGACTTGTTGGCCGACCCGCCCCCCTTGGCGATGAAGAGAAAGTCGTACGAGTCGCCGTCCACAGCGGCCAACTCGATCTGCGCCGGCAGGTTCGTCCCCGTGTTCTTTTCGTCCCACATCGTCAGCGCCGCCATCTGCGAGTAACGCAGATGGTGCTCGGTGTACGCCACATACACGCCGTGCGCCAGCGCCTCCTCGTCGCCGAGCGACCACACCGCATGTCCCTTCTTGCCGTGAACGATCGCCGTGCCCGTGTCCTGGCAGAACGGCAACACCCCGGCACTGGAGACATCCGCGTTCTTGAGCATCGTCAGCGCCACCATGCGATCGTTGTCCGACGCCTCGGGATCGTCCAGGATGGCTGCCACCTGCCGCAAGTGCGCAGCACGCAAGAAGAAGTTGATGTCATGAAACGCCTGCGCGCTGAGCAGCGTGAGTGCCGGCGGCTGGATGCACAACATGTCCCGCCCGTCCCACGTCTTGACCTCGACGTGCTCGCGCGTGAGCAAGCGGTACTCCGTCTCGTCCGGCCCGGACTCGAACAGCTTCTGGTAATGAAACAAAGGAGTCGGCATGTCGCGATACCTCGGGAGTGGATCGGCACCGTGTGCTACGGCAGAGCACGCACACAGTACAGAGTACTGCCGGTGCGAATCAGAATGCTACCGTCTACCACCGCCACTCCGTATTGAATGGGGCCGCCGAACATCCGGGCGCCTTGGTCGTCCCCCTCGATTTTCACGTCTTCCGGGCGCCAGATGTAGTTGACGGCCAGCTGTTGGTGCTGCGGACCGGCGGCGATCACTGTCGTCGCCCCATCCTTGCCGAAAAAGTAGATGCGATCGCCCACGCCCACCGGCGTGGCCCAGCAGGATTCAGCCAGCCGCGCGTTGTATTTCAGCTCGCCGGTCATCGCATCGAAACAGAACACCACGCCCACCTGGTTGACCCAGTAGGCCAGCCCCCGGTACACGACCGGCGAGGCGAACGAGGCCAGCGCCTTCTCGGCTGTCCAGACCTTCTCGGCGCGCCAGCCGTCCCCGTCGCGCACGATCCGCACGGCGATGTTCGACCGCGGCGCAATCGCTGCGAACTGCCGCCGCTCACCCGCTCCCGCCCCCACCAGGAACATCCCGTCGCCAAACGCCAGCGGCGTCGTGGCCGTGTTCCCGCCCACGTCTCCCAGCGTCCACAGCGCTCTGCCCGTCTCCACATCGTACCCGTCCACCGACCCGTCGCCGCTGACGACCAGCTGCGGCACGCCTGCCGCCGTGACCAAAGCAGGTGAACTCCACGCCACCCGACTCGCCCGCTCCGTCTTCCACACGTTCGTGCCGTCGGACTTGCGGACCGCCAGCAAGTAACTCGGACCCTTGTGGTCAATCAACACGAAGACCGTCGACTCCGTTTGAGCCAGTGAAGAACCCAGACCGAACTCGTTATCGAACGAGCCATATTCCCGGGAAAGTGACCGCTGCCAACGCTCGTGCCCATCATGGTCCAACGCGATCAGATCCCCACTTTCGAAGAAAACATACACACCCGTGGCATCGGCCGCCGGCGTGGGTGCCGCCCGACTGACATAGAGCGTCTTCTTGACCGGCAGCGAAGTCG
This sequence comes from Pirellulaceae bacterium, assembly GCA_025459265.1. GTDB lineage: Bacteria > Planctomycetota > Planctomycetia > Pirellulales > Pirellulaceae > JAAYDI01. The sequence goes on from JALOQX010000029.1 coordinate 22,093, forward strand.
GAAACGACTTCCGCCAGATCAACGCCCCGGTCTGAAGATCAAGGGCCAACACGTGATTCGTGTCCTTCATCTCACCCTCGACCGTCGTCAGATACACCCGCCCCTGCCACACAATCGGGCTTGACTGCCCCTCCCCGGGCAGCTCGGCACGCCACGCGACGTTCTGATCGGGTGCCCAGGTGAGCGGCACTGATTCCGGTGCGATGGCCGACGCGCCGGCTCCCAGGAACCCTGGCCAGACGCCCGCTGGGGATGGATCGGCAGCCAGTAGGAACGACGAGATGAGAATCAGTGGGGTCATGCGAGTACCTTGCCCTGAGTGGAAACTGCGTGCAGCGGCCGTCCGCTTGATCGCGGCTCGAGTCGCCTGCCTACTATGAGATAGCGGTTCGCCCCAAGAAATCAACCGCAGTTGCATCGTCCCCCGATTGAGGGTGGACAGAAAGATGGTGGACAGAAAAATAGGGGACAGAAAAATGGTGGACAGAAAAATCGCAGACTGGGATCTCCTTGTCCCCCATTTTTCTGTCCCCCATTTTTCTGTCTCTCCCCTTTCCTGATGCGCAATACTCCCTCCCATCGCGATAATCCAGTGCATGAATAGGGAATCACGTCGATGAGGAAGATGCCGAGAGAAACAGCCGTCGATTTACAGCAGATTCCGAACGTCGGACCCTCTATTTCGCGGGACCTACAGCGGATCGGTATCGCGACCCCACGCGACTTGCTGGGCAAGGACCCGTACGCACTGTATGACGACCTGTGCCGTATTACCGGAGTCCGTCATGATCCGTGCGTGATAGACGTGTTCATTGCTGCAGTCCGCTACATGGCTGGGGATCCGCCGAGACCTTGGTGGAAATACACGCCAGAACGGAAGCATACGCTCGCAGCCAGAGCGGAAGCAATCACACCCGCTTGCAGGCGGTTCAGTGGTTGAATATCGCGCGCCGGCGTGTCACATTCCGGACGGTGCGGCCGGACAAACGTGTCGGACGTCGCCGGGTTTCTGACGGAGGTGCGGGATCCCCACTGGAGGACCGGAGAACCGTCGGGTAGCCGGCGTTTCGGGGATCATTGTCACCCTCCACAGCGTCGCGCACAATGGTGGCACGCTGCTCAGGCGTCCGTTGTAGCGGGCGCCGCAAGGCAGCAGGCTGGTGGGCTGACGGGCGCTTGTGCCGAGCCACCTCCTTGGGGAGACAACCATGACGCCCAATCCGTTTCTGGGAATCTTCTTTCATGCCATCGGTGGGTTTGCGGCGGGGAGTTTCTACACACCACTCAAGAGCGTACGGCGCTGGGCGTGGGAGAGCTTCTGGCTGGTAATGGGGCTGGCCGCCTGGCTGGCCGCCCCCTGGATCGTGGCGTTCATTACCACGCCGCAGCTGTTGGACGTGCTCCGCGAGAGCCCCCACCGGGCCTGGTATCTGGCGATCTTCTTCGGACTTCTGTGGGGCCTGGGCAACCTGACGTTCGGCCTGTCCGTGCGGTATCTCGGCATGGCGCTGGGCTACGCCGTGGCACTGGGATTCTGCATGACGTTTGGGACGCTGCTCCCGCCGATCTACAACGGGTTGTTCGGTACCGCGGAGGAGTGGGACAAACTGGTGCGGCTGCTGACCGAGGTGCCCGGCATGACGGTGTTGTTGGGTGTCGCGGTCTGCCTGGGCGGGATTGGCGTATGCGGCCTGGCGGGCATGGCGAAGGAGCGCGAGTTAACGGATCAGCAGAAGCGCGAGTCGGTGGCGGAATTCGCGCTGGGGCGGGGGTTTCTCGTGGCCACGATGTCCGGCATCCTGAGCGCGTGCTTCGCCTTCGGACTCTCGGCCGGTGATCCGATCGCCCAACTGTCGATCGCCAAGGGGACGACGCCGGTCTTCTCCAACAATGCGGTGTTGGTGGTCATTCTCTTGGGTGGATTTCTCAGTAATGCGACCTGGTGTCTGTTCCTGAATATCCGCAACCGCAGCTTTGGCGACTACGTGCGGGGCCCGGCTGGTCAGCAGGTCCGCAACTACGTGTTGTCGGCGCTCGGAGGCGTCATCTGGTACGGCCAGTTCTTTTTTTACGGGATGGGGCAGACGAAGCTCGGCAAGCAGTACGACTTCTCGAGTTGGTCTATTCACATGGCATTCATCATCGTCTTCAGCAACTTGTGGGGCTTGTATTTCCACGAGTGGCGAGGCACGAGTTCGCGGACGCGCACACTGGTCTGGGCCGGCATTCTCACGCTCATCGTCTCGACCTTCGTCATTGGCTACGGAAATTACCTGGCGACGCGGTAGTACGTACACCGCTGTCAGTCTGCCGACACGACGCCAGGTGCGTTACAGAGGTTCCGCATGTTTCCACCGATCAAACCCGCGAAACCGCCTCGCATTGGGCTCTACGCCGTGGGGCACCCGCACTACTGGGAGCAATTCCCCGGCCTGCTGGAGCGTCTGCAGGGTTACGGCCAGTTCATCGCCGAGCGACTCGCCCAGTGGGGTGACGTGACCAACGTGGGGATGATTGACCAGGAGTCCGCCAGCCGCCGGGCGGCGGAGCGGCTGAATGCAGCCAACGTGGACCTGATTTTCTGTCACGCGGCGACCTACGCGATGAGTGCTGCTCACGTCCACATCGCCCAGCACTGCCGGCGGCCCGTGGTCGTGTTGAACTTGCAGCCGACGGTTGCCATGGCTTACGAGCGGACCACTACGGGCGAATGGCTGGCGCATTGTGTCGGCTGCAGTGTGCCGGAGATCGCCAACGCCTTCAACCGCTCCGGCGTGCCGTTTCATGTGGTCAGCGGCGTGCTGGGGCTTGACCGCACTCCCGCCATCGCGTTGGCGGATGAGTGCACTGCCACGCATCCGGAAGCGGTCGGCGCGTGGCGTGAGATTGAAATGTGGGTGCGGGCGGCGCGCGTGGCACGCACGCTGCGCGAGGGCCGGATGGGGTTCCTGGGGCACACCTACCCCGGGATGCTCGACATGTACAGCGACTTCACCATGATCACGGCGCAGACCGGCATGCACGTGGAAGTCCTCGAAATGTGCGACCTGATGCAGATCCTCCCGACCGTCACCCCGGCCGAACAGCAGGCCAAGCTGGAGGAAGTCTGTCGGATGTTCGTGATCAGTGAAGACTCGCCGGCGGACCCGCTGGCGCGCAAGCCGCGTCCGGAACAGCTCGAGGCGGCCTGTCGCGTCGCAGTCGCCCAGGAGAAGCTCGTCCGCCAGTTCGACCTCGACGCCCTGACCTACTACTACCGCGGGCGCGATGGGAACACCTATGAAACACTGCAGGAGGCTTTCATCCTGGGGCATTCGCTGCTGACCGCGCAAGGAATTCCCTGTTCCGGTGAAGGGGACATGAAGACCGCGATCGCCATGAAGGTGTGCGATATTCTGGGCGTGGGGGGCAGCTACAGCGAGATCGTGGCGGCCGACTATGCGCTCGGTACGATGATCCTGGGCCACGACGGCCCGTTCCACATTGCCATCGCCGACGGCCAGCCGATTCTCCGCGGTATGGGCCTCTATCACGGGAAATGGGGCACCGGCGTGTCGGTCGAAGCGACCGTGCGGAAAGGACCCGTGACGCTGCTCAATGTCACGCAGACCGGCGACGGACGGCTCAGGACGATCATCAACCAGGGCGAGGCGATCGAGGCCCCGATCCTCCGCATCGGCAATACGATGACGCACGTGCGGTTCGCCAAGGGGCCGACCCAGTTCATGAACGACTGGTTCCAGTGCGCACCGACTCATCACTGTGCCATGAGTGTGGGCCACAACCGCGCGCAGTTCCAGAAGGTCGCCACGCTGATGGACTGGCCGTGCGACTGTCTGTAACCTGTCGCTGCATCATGTCGCCACCTACGGCGGCGACTCGGTGCAGCGACAGAGTGCAGCCAAGGCCGTCACTTGAACCACAGCGTCACGGGGGCGAAAGGACGCACGGGGACGGTGAGTTCACCGGCCGTGACCGGTATCGGCACGTCCACGCCGCGCACCTGGCCGCGCAGGTCCACCGTGTGCGCTTGCTGGAGCGCGGCATGCACGGGCACGCGCACGCGGCACAAACCGTTGTGTCCCGCCAGGTCCCACAGCCGCAGCAGCCGACCCGCGCCGTCCGGATTCGCGCCAAAGGCGGTCAGGAGCACTCCCGGCCGGCAGATCGTGACCCCACTCTGCTCGACCGGCAAGGAGCCCGCGTCGCCGTCGGTTCGGGCGGCTTGGAGCGGATAGCGCGCTTCGAGCGCCGTGACGGTCAGCGACTGATCGACGGCGTTTCGATCCAGCGCCCAGAGCCGCACGCGCGAGGTCCAGCTCCCTTCGTTCCAGAGTCGGAAATTCGTGGTCCACTGATTGTTGAACAGATTCACATACACACGCGCTTGGCGAGGCACAAACGTCGGGTCGTACTTCCAGCAACCGGGCTCCGCGAGGCTCACCAGCGGGCTGTCCAGAGGGCACAGTCCCAACGCGGCGCCGGAGCGATCGACCACTGCCACCCCCGTGTTAATCGCGAACAAGTTGCGGTTGGCGCCGGCCACCACATCGCGTGCCGGATCGACGATCGAGCCAAGTCGCCCGAGGCGGAACTGCGGCGAGTCGGCCTGGAGGGGAAAACACAACCAGCCGGCTTCGGGCCAGGGGTCGGCCGGTTTGCCGTGGATAGTCAGTTCCAGGTCGACACAAGGCAGATCACGGTACAGCGTGACTCGCGTCGTCACGCCATGCGGCGGCTGATCATCGCGTTGCCCGTCGGACACACTCGCATCGGGCGGCTGTGTAGAGGGCGAACCGGCGAGTGTCGTGAGCGTCGCCGAGACGTCCGACGCCGAGCGCTGGTAACTCACCGCAAACCCGGCCGGGGTGATCGCCCGGTAGGGAACTTCGGCCGCGGGAGGCAGATCGGGTTTGCCGAGTTCATTGATGGCCCAGGCTGCGTCGATCTTGACGTAGGCTCGGACGTATTGAGCTACTTGATCGCGGTCGAATCGCTCGTAGAGATATTGGCCCAGCCCCCCCTGCGCGTCCTCGGCGACCCATTGACGACCGGACTGCTGGTCGATCAACGAGCGGATCGTGCCGCGGCGGGGATCCAGTGTCAGTCTGAAGTAGGGACTGACCAGTGTGTGCCGTGCGGCATCGCACTCCAATCCATCTACGGCCTCCGGCAGCTCGGCGGCCACGTACGTCCGGTATCCCAGGCCGGGCAGGTCGCGCGCCACGAACGTAAGCGACTCATCTCGCGCACTCACCGGGATGACTTCGCCTCCTGCTGCCGGGCGCAGACCGGCAGGTTTCGCACCTGTCCAGGCGAGCGTCACCAGACCGTCGCGTGGCCAGGGGAGCGGATTGAAGACGACCACGCGTGGGCCGGCACAGGACGTCGCTCGGGCCAGTGCCTGCAGCTGGCGAGCGAGCAGCGGTTGGACCAGTTGCTGGGCGGTTTCGATGTAGGCGGTGTGTTCGGCCCACGAGGCCTCCAGGCGATCGTACTTGCCGCTCTCACGCAACTTGCGCCAGTCGTCGCCGTAGGCCATCGCGCCCGGGCGATCGTAGGCCGAGACCCAGGCCAGCGCGCCGCCCCAGGTGTGTTCGCCATAGAGCAGGCTCTGTTCATAGGCGGAGGCGATCGTCGGTGCGGCATCCTCGACGGGGACATCCCACAATTGCAGCAGTGTGTGCAGCGATTCTGCCGCACCGATCAGCGGGCGGATGGTTCTGGCCAGCTGTGCTCCCTGTGGATTGCACAGGGGACCGTGGATCCAGGAGTCGGGCATATCGCCGCGCACCACCGGCAGTGCGGCAGCTTCCTGCTCCATGGCGTCGGCGAAGTCCGACAAGCGGCCGATCCGCACGCGCGCCTGGGGCAGCCTGGCCTGGGCCTCGGCCAGCAGTTGGGACACTTCGTCCGGCTGAGGCGGCCCGTGGTTGTCGCCCGTATGGATCAGGGCGAGCCACGTCCGGTACGGCCAGTCGGCTGGCGGCAGCAGCCCGGTGCCATAGCCCTCGGCGATGTACATCGTCAGCAGACGGGAACCGTCCGGGCCTTCCCACCAGAACAGCCGTGGAACCTGCGGCGAGCTGCTGGCCGCGTTGCAGCCCAGGTGCAGAAACTCGATCCCCGCATGACGCAGCAGCGTCGGCAGAATCCACGAGTGACAGGGCACATCGGTCATCTTGGCGTCGCGCGGCAGCGCCAGGCTGACGGACCGCGAGACGCGCGCAGCGAACCCCAAGCCGCGCGCGAGATCCTCGGGCTCCAACAGTTCCGTGTGTGTCGTGAACGGCAGTCCATGCACGACAAATCGTCCCTCGCGCAGCGCCTGCTCGATGCGGGCTCTCCGGTCGGCCGTCTGCCCCGGCCAGTCAGCCAGGATCTGGCTCATGGGCCAGCCGGGCAGCGTCCAGACGAACTGCTGCTCGGGCGGCAGGTTGCGATTCGCATCGCACACCTCCAACGCCTGGTCGATCATGCTGGTGCGATAGCGTGCCACAACCGCCGCAGCCAGATCGGTGTAACCGATGTCAAAGTGAGTTTTGAAGACCAGAATGACCTGGTCGACGGCAGGCTGCGGTTGTGCGGCGCCGGCCGCATGGCCCGGGCCGAATCCGACGAGCCAGACAGCGGCAGAGGCGCGGACCAGAGAGCCGGAGCATCGAAAGCATCGCATGGAGGTACCACCTTGCCAGGGGCTGAGGAAATCGCACGGCGCCAACCTAAGCCAAGCGGCCCGCCGCGACAACATCCCCCCGCGGGCGACACCCGGCCGAGCTCGTTCCCCCTGCATTCGCCTTGCCCCGTTTTCGCCCGGGCAGTATCATCCCGCGACCGCTGAGCGTGGTCGAGTAACGGTGGGCATCGTGCCGTCTGGTGGTGGTCTCCCATGCCGTCCAGTCGAACTGGCTACTACCCGTACGATCTGGCCAAACTGGTCGCGGACCGGCTGCGCAACAGCCAGGTGCGGTCAATTCCTTCCGAGAAACTGTTGGGCAAGCTGCTCGAAACCCTCTACTACGCCAGCCTGAAGACCGACGAGGGGCGTCCCTGCCGCTGCACGGTCAACTATGTCGATCCCCAGGACCCGACGCATGGTGAATCGGAGCCCGGTCGCGGGGGCGGCTGGGCCATCGTGCCGTTTGAACAGCCGTTGCCGTTTGATGTGCGTTCCATCACCAAGCTGGCTGAGGCGACCGATCCGACATCCTCTTCGCTGGCCGTCTACGGTGACGAAGAAGACATGTTCATCTGGGGCATGGTCGACCAGGAACTGCGGCACGCGGACTATGTCGCGCTCGATTCGATCGCGACCCCGCGCCGACCCGGCGTGTTCCAGACCACGATCGTGGGCGTCGGCAACCTGTGCGTCTACAAGGACTTCGTGTTGCTGGGGAGTCTGGAGCAGAACAACCTGGTGCACGAGTATCACGACGTGATGTGGTCCGGACCGGTCCACGCCATTCTCAAAGAAAATCTGCGGACCACGCTGAGCGAGGAAGCCGCGCTGCCCATGGGGCAGCTGCCGGGCGATGATCTGGAGCAGGTGGAGGACGAACTGCTGGTCCGCTGGCAGAACGCGATCTGCCGGATCCTGATGTGCATTCAACACTATCGACATGGCGGCGGATTGTTGATCGTGCCGAGCTATCTCTCGACCGATCTGAACGTGAAGTACAACCTCACCTACGACCGCTTACCAAAGGCTGTCGTCGGGTTGACGAAGTACCAGTTGCTCAAGCGGGATACCGCCGACATTGTCGCGCAGCATCGGCGGATGGCAAGCGACGTGCTGCCGGTGGAAACGCACATCGACGCGATGACCTGCCAGGATCGGCTCGACGAGCACAAGTCCGAGACGCTGGGGTGCGTGCGGTTCATTGCCGCTCTGTCCCGCGTGGACGGTTTCGTGCTCCTGGACCGCAGCCTGGTGGTCCATGGATTTGGGGTAGAGCTCCGCTCGGACTCCGATCTGGCGGAGATCTCCATTGCCGGTGATACGCATGCGACGCCTCGCTTGCTGCGCAAGGCATCGTTGAGTCAATTCGGGACGCGTCATCGGGCCATGATGCGGTATTGCCACGCGCACGCAGGATCGCTCGGCTTCATCATCTCGCAGGACGGCGACGTGCGGGCGACGATGAAGGTGGGCAGCCGCCTGGTTCTCTGGGAGAACATCAACGTCCAGCTGGCGTTCAAGGAAGAGAATCGCGGCGATCCCATCCGCAACCTCATGCCCATGCTGGGCATCTTCCAACAGTGGGCCGATTCGGTGACCAGCTGGCGCAGCGTCTGACTCCCCGGCTCCTCTCCCTCCCCCGGGGCCAATCGTCCCGTTCCACGCTCGCGCAGCCATGCGGCATGCTGCGGCGCCGCGTATAATGCGCGGCAAGGGCGTGCCCAACAACACGTCGCCGAATCGAGAATTGTCGCACGGCTCTCCGAGCCGTGACTGCTCGACTCGGAGAGTCGAGCGACGGATGGTGTCGCACGGCTCTCCGAGCCGTGATGGCTCGACTCGGAGAGTCGCGCGACGGACGCTGTCGCACGGCTCTCCGAGCCGTGACTGCTCGACTCGGAGAGTCGCGCGACGGATGGCAATTCAGTAGGGTGTGGTTGGGCGCGCCGCAAGTGTCGGCCACGCAGCCCACTCGAAGCGATCAACCCATGCCGTGAGAATCGACGTATGAAGGATCGACCCTGGACTTCTGTTGTCGCCGTCGCGATCATCGCAATTGCCGTCCCGTCCGCTGATGCCCAGCCGCAGCCGGCCCCCCGCATCCCGCTGCGCATCGACCGCTTTCCCGTGTCAGGCCCCACCGAGCACTTGGAGCCGGAGGTGCTTGACTTCCGCTACCAGCCGGCGCGGTGGCAGACCTGCATCGGCCTGCCGGACGACCCGTACAAGACGATTGTCGGCAGCGACGGTGCGCTCTACTACGAGTACGGGAAACAGGGTCCGGAAGCGTACAACAATGGCGAGGGGACGTTCGGCACGCGTGTGGCCGCCCGCTTGATCGGTGACGGAGAGCCAGGACCGCTGCACCAGTCGCTGGAACATCCGCGGGTGCCGATTGTGATCAGTCAGTGCCAGGTCGGCAGCTGGCAGCTGCGGCAGGAAGCTTGGGCGGGTGTCCTGCCGGACGTGGAACCGCCACAGCGCGGCGCAACGCGGATCGACTATCTGGCGGTGCATGCCACGCATCACGGCTCCGATCCCGCGACCGGCCGTCTCGCGCTCGACATCGGCACGACATCCCGTCTGGCGCTCGACGCCACGCGCACGCGGCTGCTGATCAACGGATCGGCGGAAAATGTGTTCTGCCAGTTCTCCACACCGTGCGAGCCGTTGATGGACGAGCCGCCGGATGAGGCCGGGACCGAGGCCGCCATCCAGTGCGACGCTCCGTTGCGCGTACAGCGCGACTGGGCACAGCCGAACAGTGCATGCGCACCCTGTTTTCGCCACGTGCTGGTCGCCTTCGGTCAGCCGCTGGCGGTGCGCATCCCGGTCAGCCCCGGCGCTTCGCGGCATATCGCCCTGGGCCTGATCGAAGGCTGGCACGCCGAGCCGGGGCAGCGACCGCTGCGGATTGAGGTGGAAGGAGCGGCGGCGCGGGACGTCGATCTGGTGCGCGAATTCGGGCGCAATACGCCGGTCGTGCTGCTCGTGACCGGCCGCGATGAAGATCGTGACGGCACGCTGCGGGTCCAGGTGCTCGCCGCCGCGGGCGCCCCGGACCGCAACACGATTCTCAGCGGTCTGTGGAGCTTCGCGGCTGAGACGCCCCCGGTGGCAGAGGCGGTCCTGGCCGGTCGCGCGGACGCTGAGGCAGAGGTGCGGATGGACGCGGATTCCCTGCCCCGTCTGCCGAAGCCGCTGACGTTGGCGTGGAACACGGGAGCGATTGCAGCGGGCACGTCGTTTGACCTCCTGATCGCGTTGCCCCAGGGCGAACTGGCACGCGGCGGCGTCACGCTGGGTGATGCCGCCGTGGAGCGTCAGCGCTGTGTTGCATTCTGGCAGCAGGCTGATCTGCCCTATGATCGCATCACGGTTCCCGATCCGGCGCTGCAGGGATTGCTCGATTCGTGCGTTCGCAACATCTATCAGGCACGCGAGTGGAAAGCGGGCAAGCCGAAGTTCCAGGTCGGCCCGACGTGCTATCGCGGCACCTGGGCTGCCGATGGCCCGTTCCTGCTGGAGGCAGTCAGCTACCTCGGGCGCGTCGAGGAGGCACGGGCCGGTCTGGAACAGCAGGTGGACGGTGACGACGGGCCGGGTGGAGTCGAGTTCTCCAAGAAGAGCGGCCTGCGGTTGTGGATGATCCAGCGGCACTTCCAACTGACCGGCGACCGCGCGTGGCTCGAGCGCATGTGGCCGCGCGTCGAGCGTGAAGTGAATCAGATCATCGCCTACCGACGCATGACGCAGGATGATCCTCAACAGGCGAATTACGGGCTCATGCCGATCGGTTTTGGCGACGGCGGTCTGGGAGGGAAACACCGCGAATATACAAATGTCTACTGGACCCTGGCCGGCCTGAAGGCGGCGATCGATCTGGCTCAACTGGTTCAGCCCGCCATGGTCGGAGCGTGGCAGGCGGAATACGAGGATTACTGGCAGACGTTTGACCGCGCACGCCAGCGCGACAAGCTGGTCGATGAGGCCGGCCACACGTACGTCCCCGTCACCATGCGGGGCGAAGCGCCGCAGTTGCCGCAGTGTGGCGCGTGGGCCTTCCTGCAGGCGGTCTTTCCGGGACGCATCTTCGAGCCGGACGATCCGCTGATGACCGGCACGCTGGCGATGTTGGACGCGTCTGGAACTACGCGGCGTCGTTCTACGCGCACGCCCACCTCTGGCTGGGACACGGGCCGAAGGCCGCGTCGACACTCTACGCGATGGGCAATCACGCGTCGCCACTGCTGTGCTGGCGCGAGGAGCAGAACCCGGTTGGCCAACCGCCGCACTTCGTCGGCGACATGCCGCACAACTGGGGGAGCGCGGAGTTCATTCGTCTGGTGCGCCACCTGCTCATCCTGGAACGAGGTGCTCAGCTGCACCTGCTGGCCGGACTGCCGGCCGCCTGGACGCGCGCGGGTGCCGAGTTCCGGGTGCTGGAGGTGCCCACGTCATTCGGCGACCTCAGCCTCGCCGTGAAAGTGGCCGACGACGGGCATTCGGCCCGGATCACGGTGCATGCCCCGGTTCGTCTTCCCCCGGCCGAGGCCGTCCTGCATCTGGAGAGCTTCGGTCGGGCCGTTGAGCGCGTCACAATCGATGGAGAACCCGTCGATCCGCAGCAGGCTGCGCTGATCCCTGGACGGTCGACGGTCGTCACCGTGACGTGGCAGCGACCGGCATCGCGGGACTATCCCCAGCGGCTGACGGAGTACTTTGAGGACATGTCCGTGGCCAAGCCGCTGGTGGTGCGGACGGGTGAGGACTGGGAGACGCATCGCCGCGAGTTGCGCGCGTTTCTGCTGGACTGCGTCGGGCTCGAGCCCCTGCCCGCTCGCCCACCGCTGGACATCCGGCTGTCCGATCCGCTCGACCATCCCTGGTGCACCGTGCGGCGAGTGTCGTATCAGCTCTGGCCTGGCGTCTACTCGACGGGGCTGCTGTACCTGCCCAAGCAGTTTCAGGAGCAGCCCGCGCCGGCCGTTTTGTGCCCGCACGGACACTGGGACCACGGCAATGCGCACGAAGTGGTGCAGAGCCGCTGCCTGAATCTCGCCCGACTCGGGTACGTCGTGTTCTCGTCGACGCAGCACCATTTCGAAGATCTCTACGTGGGAGTATCGCACCAGACGCTCATGATCTGGAACAACATGCGGGCGATCGATTTCCTTCAGTCGCTGCCCGAGGTGGACGGGGAGCGGATCGGGGTGGCGGGTGCTTCGGGGGGCGGACTGCAGACGCAGATGGTCGTGGCCCTCGATCCGCGCGTGAAAGCCGCGACCATCGTCGGCCTGACCTGCAACTTTCGCGAAATCATGTTCCCGGCGTCACAGCACTGCATGTGCAATCACTTCCCGAACGTCATGCAACGCACCGATCACCCCGAAATCAGCGTGCTGGGACTCCCCTGCCCCGTTCAGTACCTGACGATGAACGACTGGACGCGGCGGTTCGAGGCGGACAATTTCCCGACGATTCGCCAGCTCTGCGCGGCCCACGGCGTCGAAGACCGCGTTTTCTGCCGCTACTTCGATACCGGGCACGACTATGATCGGACGAAGCGGGAATACACCTATTGGTGGCTGGAACGCTGGCTGCGCGGCCGCGATACGACGACGCCCGAACCTGAGCCGGAGACGCTTACGCTCCCCGTCTCGGACGTCGAGCAGCTGGCGGTGTCGCAACCGCAAGACAAAGGGTTTGGCGAGCTCGCGAGGCTCTACCGGGAGGAGCGAAGCCGGCGGCCGGTCGCCTGCAGCACCGTGGATCAGTGGCAGTCGCAGCGCGCTGAATCGACCGCTGTTCTGCGCGGGCTGTTGGGTCTGCACACGGTTCTGCCTCGGCGCCGCGAACAGGTTGTTGGTGAAGAAGAACGGCGCGAGGATCTGGTCGTCCAGCGCATCGAGTTCCCCAGTGAAGGCGGTCTGACGGTGCCGGCCTGGGTGCTGCGGCCGAGCGGCGCTGAGTCGCCCGCCGAATCCCTGGAGATCATCCTGGACGAGCGTGGCAAAGACGCGTTGCTCGCGCAGTCCGGGGATGATTCACCGTGCGAGAGAGCACGGCACGGCGCGACCGTGGTCCTGCCCGACGTGCGCACCACGGGAGAACTGTTCGCCACGGGGGAGGTCGACGCGGGTGCCCAAAAGACGGCCTGGCAGCGCAACAGCATCGTCTGGGGCCGCCCCGTCACCGGGATGGCCGTGACCGACCTACAGGCCGTGATCGACGCGCTGGTCGGCCGCGACGTCAGCGACTCCCAGCGCGTGAAGATCATCACGACGGGCTCGGGCGACCTCGCGGTAGCGGGGCTGTTTGGGATGGTATTGGACCCCCGCATCACAGAGGCGGACCTCGACTTCGCGGGAGCGTGCTACGAGAACCGTCAACTCGCCCTGGTCCCCGGCATCCTGCTCCACGGTGACATTCCGGTGTGGGCCGCGAACGTCGCCGACCGCGCGCTGCGACTGCGCAACCTGCCTGCGGCGGCCGGAGATCTGGGTCCGGTCCGCCAGGCTTTCCAGCTGCTCGGCCATGCGCCCAATCTGATCACCGATACGGCGCAACCACCGCAGTCCTGGATTCGCGTGTCCGACGACGGTCGGTCGTTTGTCTGCGCGGACTCGGGGTCTGCGTTCGTGCCCTGGGGGTTCAATTATGATCATGACGCAGACGGCCGGCTGATCGAGGATTACTGGGAGACCGAGTGGGATACGGTGGAAGAGGATTTTGAGGAGATGCAGCAGTTGGGCGCGAACGTAGTCCGCGTGCACCTGCAGTTCGGCAAGTTCCTCGAAGGGCCGGACACGCTCAACGCACGTTCGCTCCGACAACTCGAGCGGCTGGTGCGTCTGGCCGAACGCCTCCACCTCTACCTGGACGTCACGGGGCTGGGCTGCTACCACCAGTCGGACGTGCCCGCGTGGTACGATCAGCTCGACGAGACCGCGCGCTGGCAAGCCCAGGCGAAGTTCTGGGAAGCGGTCGCCACAGTATGTGCCGGCAGCCCGGCCATCTTCTGCTACGACCTGATGAACGAGCCGGTCGTGCCGGGGGGCGACCAGCCGCAGGAGCATTGGCTGGGCCCGCCCTTTGCCGGCAAACACTTCGTCCAGTTCATCACCCGCGATCGCGGCGGGCGTGTTCGGCGCGAAGTGGCCCGACAATGGATCGAAGCGCTCGTGTCCGCGATTCGCAAACACGACGCGCGGCACCTGATCACCGTGGGACTGGTCGACTGGAGCCTCGACCGGCCCGGCCTGACGTCCGGCTTCGACCCCCGGCACGTCGCCGAGCCGCTTGATTTCGTCGCCGTGCACATCTATCCCGAGCGGGACAAGATCCCCGCCGCGCTGGAGACGCTCCGCGGGTTCTGTCTCGGCAAACCGGTGGTGGTGGAAGAGACGTTTCCCTTACGGTGCGATTTCGAGCAGATGCAGCAGTTTGTGAAGGAATCCCGCGCGCACGCCGCCGGCTGGATCAGCTTCTACTGGGGTCGCACGGCCGCCGAATACCGGGCGCGCACACCGCAGACGCTGGCCGACGCCATCGTGGCGAAGTGGCTGGACCTGTGGCCGACTTTGAAGGACTGACGACTTATCATCAGCATCGGGAGCGAGCGTCATGACCTCACGCAAGGAGCTGGTTGATCAAGCGATTCGATTCCGCGGGCCGCAGCGCGTGCCGGTCGTGTTCTGGAATTGCGATCAGACGGCTGGCGACGTGCTGCTGTACCATTTGTCGCGCGGGATACCGGGAGACGGTACCGCGCTGGCCAACGTCTGGGACTGGTCGACCAACGAGTGGGGATATCACCTGGAGTCGGCCGGTGACGGGACCATGGGCCACCCGGTCCAGGCCGTGTGGCCCGATCTGCCCGCGGTCTGCGACGTCCGCGCTCCCGATCTGCGGGAGGACGAGCGGATGCACGCGGTGCCGGAGTTCATCGCCCTGTGCGAGGATCGCTACCGGTTGGCCAGTCTGGACCTGAGCGGGTTTACCGTCTACACGTTCATGCGCGGATTCGAGAACGCGATGCAGGATTTCGTGCTGGCGCCGGACCGTTTCGGCCCGCTGATGGATCTGATCATGGACTTCGAGTGCCAGCTGATGACGATGGCGGCGCGTCACGCCTTCCACGGGATCCATCTGGCAGACGACTGGGCCACTCAAGCCGGGATGATCATCTCGCCGGCGATGTGGCGTGAGCTGTTCAAGCCTCGCTACCGGCGCCAGGTTGATCATGCGCACCGCCAGGGACTCGACGTCTGGTATCATTGCTGCGGCAATCTGACCGATATCGCCGAGGATTTTCACGAGATTGGCGTCGACGTCCTCAACATCTCGCAGCCGAATGTGGTCGACCTGCCACAGATCGGCGGCCGGCTCCGTGGGCGACAGTGCTTCATGATGCCGATCAGCTATCAGACGGTGTCGATCCAAGGTACGCCGGAGGAGATCCTGGCCGAGGCGCAGCGCATGTTCCAGCTGCTGGCCGTCCCAGCTGGCGGCTTCATCGGTTATGTGGAGGAATACGGCTGCATGGGGATGTCGCCGGAAAACTACCGGGCCTGCGGCGACGCGTTTCGCCGTTTGAACGCCGCCATGTTGCCGTCCCCTGCCGCGGTGTGACGGCCAGGATCACGCCATCCCATTTACGCGGGGAGCGCGCAGGGTCTGGCATGCATGCCGGTGGAAGCGGCGTGGGCTGTGTGCGTGCCGCAGCCAGCGCAGGGCTCGGCCCCGTCCCAGCAGTACGTGCACAGCTGTTCCTTTGGCAGCCCGATCGCGGACACGAGGTCCGGCAGACGCTGGTATTGCAGGGAGGTCAGTCCCAGTTCGCGCCGCACATGTTCGACCATCCGCGCGTGGGAGTCCGAGTCCGGATCAGTGTAGTCGGCCAGCTGGTCGTCACCATCTCCCAGCTGCTGGATCGCGCGCCGCGCGGCCAGGTCCAGCGCCGTGCGGGACCGCGAGAAGTTCAGGAACTTGCAGCCGAACACCAGCGGCGGGCAGGCCGGCCGCATGTGCACCTCGCGCGCATCGCTGGCGAACAGGCGCCGGATGGTGTCTTTCAGTTGCGTGCCGCGCACGATCGAGTCCTCGCAGAAGAGCAATCGCTTGCCGCGAATCAGGTCGTCGATCGCGATCAGCTTCATCTGCGCCACCAGATCACGCACACGCTGATCCTGCGGCATGAAACTGCGCGGCCAGGTCGGCGTGTACTTCACAAACGGGCGTCCGTACGGTACGTCCACGGTGTTCGCGTACCCGATCGCGTGACCGGTCCCGGAGTCCGGGATCCCGGCCACCAGATCGACTGTGACGTGATCCGCCCGCGCCAGGGCGGCGCCGCAGCGATTGCGGACTACTTCGACGTTGATGGATTCGTAGCTGGACGCCGGGTATCCGTAGTAGACCCAGAGAAACGCGCAGATCTGCATCGCATCGAGCGCAGGACGCACCGTCTCCGCACCGTCCGCCGTCAGGCGGACAATCTCGCCGGGGCCCAAGTACCGCTCGATGTCGTAGTCCAGGTTGGGCAGCGCGCAGGTCTCCATCGTCACGGCGCGGGCGTCTGCCTTGCGCGCCAGGACCACCGGCGTACGCCCCAGTCGATCGCGCGCCGCGTAGATGCCGTCATTGGTCAGCAGGAGCAGGGAACACGAGCCCTCGATCACGTCCTGCGCGTAGCGGATGCCCTCCTCGAAACTGTCGCCCA
Organism: Pirellulaceae bacterium; assembly: GCA_025459265.1. Lineage (GTDB taxonomy): Bacteria > Planctomycetota > Planctomycetia > Pirellulales > Pirellulaceae > JAAYDI01. The sequence goes on from JALOQX010000029.1 coordinate 38,496, forward strand.
GGTTGATCAGGGTCGCCACCAGTTCCGTCGGATTGATCGTCTGCCCGGCCATCTCGGAGAAATGGGTCCGACGGTTCTTAAAGAGCTCCGCACACAAGGTCTCCAGATTGGCGATCCGGCCCACGGTCACCAGGGCATAGACGCCCAGGTGGGACCCAATGATCAGCGGCTGGTCCTCGAAATCGCTGATCACACCAATCCCCGCGCAGCCGCGCAGATGCCCCAGTTCGTGCTCGAGCTTGCTGCGGAACTGTGCGTTGGTGATGTCCTTGATCACGCGCGTCAGCGCACGATCGTCCCGGACGGCCAGGCCCCCGCGCACCGTGCCGAGGTGCGAGTGATAGTCCGTCCCGTAGAAGAGATCGAGGATGCAATCCCGGTGCGATGCGACGCCAAAGAATCCACCCATGTACGTCACCGCCTTCTCAGTCACCGAGCATGTTCATGCGGTTGTGGCCCGCAAGACGAAGCACGAACCCACCCACCACATAGGAACTGCGATCGACGAGAATCAACCGAACTGCCCGCGGGCGACGCCATTCTAGTGAAGGGGGGAAACGCAACACAAGCAGCCCGCGTCGTGAATCGGTCGCTTTGTCACAGCCTGATTTGCGGAGAGAAATCCGCGTGTCTTTGTTGCTCACGCCCGCGCATCGGCCTACAATCGCGAGCGCTGCCCGAATATGTCTCACCAGAGGGATGATCTTCGCCATGTTCGCCAAATTGTATTGTCCACGATCCACCACGTCGGCGCTGCGGGCGGTCTCCATCGCGTGCTGCGTGCTCCTGGGAGCGTGGCCTCTCTCGCCGGCGCGTGCCGAGCGACACATCGTCTCGCTCGATGGCACGTGGGACATTGCCGATGGGTTGGACCCGGAAGCGATCCCGGATGTGTTTATCCACACCGTGCCGGTGCCGGGATTGGCCAATCTCGCGACGCCGTCGTTTGAGAACGTCGACGCGTTCTTGAGCCGCGAGCAGCTGGCCAATCGGATCCGCGCGAAGCTGTCGCCGCCCGAGTGGCTGACCGAATACTGGAACGGCAAGGTGGACCAGGATCGCAACTACTTCTGGTATCGCAAGGCGTTCCGGGCTCCCGAGCAGCGGCAGGTGGCCCTGCTGAAGATCAACAAAGCGCAGTTCGGGACCGCCGTCTGGCTCAACGGCACGAAGCTCGGCGAATACGCCGGCTGCTTCACGGCCAGCTACTTCCATCTCGAGAAAGCCATCCGTTGGAAGGCGGACAACGTCCTGCTTGTGCGGATTGGCGCTCACCCGGCCGTCTTGCCGGACACGTATCCGACCGGGTCCGACTTCGAAAAGATCAAGTGGACGCCGGGCATTTATGACAGCGTGTCGCTGCTGTTGAGCGACAATCCGCGGATCGAGTCGATCCAGGTGGCGCCGCGCATTTCTGAGGGGACCATTGTCGTGCAGACGACGGTGCGGAACTGCGGGACCGCGCCGGTCAAGAGCTCGCTGACGCATGCCGTCAGGACCTGGAAGACCCGCGATCAGGTAGCGGTCACCACGCCGCAGCCCATCACGCTCGAGCCGGGCGCCGAAACCGTGCTCACGCAGTCGATCGCGATTCCCCACGCGCGGCTCTGGTCCCCGGAGGATCCGTTTCTGTACGTGGTCCGGTCGAGCACAGGGGGCGACAGCGTCACCACGCGTTTCGGCATGCGCGAGTTCCGCTTCGACGCCGCCACGAAGCGGGCGTACCTGAATGGCCAGGTGTACTACTTGCGCGGCTCGAATATCACGCTGCATCGGTTCCTCGAGGA
>JALOQX010000478.1 GCA_025459265.1 Pirellulaceae bacterium
GCTTCCGCGTTGCACTCGGTGGTCAGAAAGCAGTCCCGCGGCATGTCACGCCGTATCCGCTCCAGCATCTGGCGATACCCGTCGGCCCACCAGTGCCCGCCGCCCAGCGGGTGACCGTGCGTCGGGTCGAAGCAGAGCCGCGCGGTCGCGGCGGCGATCTGGTCGATGTACACCCCTTTCACGCCATACTCGGTGTAGAGCCGCAGCGTGATGTCGTACACCCGTTCCTGCCAGAACTGCGTGGCCGGACACATCACCGCGAAGCGGACGGGACTGCCGTCCTCTTCCTTGCTGCCGTACTCCTCCGTGATCACCTCGCCTTGTTCATTCTTGGCCGCAAAGGGGCGGGCGACGCGCGTGAACTCGAAGTCCTCCAGGCCGTGATCACGCGTGTCCCACAAGCGGCCGTTGATGTACGGCATGACCGAGACGTCGCCCGCCTGCAGCTGCGCGACCGCCTCGCGGAAGCCGGGCTTGGCCGGCAGGTAATGCGGATAATCGTTGTCAAAGGGACGCGGGTGCCAGCCATACCAGTGCATCCCGGTCGGCACGCCCAGCGCCGCGGCAAACTGTTCGATCTCGGTGACGCGCTCCGCCGACGGGTGCGCGCCGGGCACCCACGGGTCGCCGCCACCCACTGCCCACGCGTCGAGCTGTTGCAGGGCCGCGCGCGTGTCACGACGCGCGTCCGTATCCCGCGACGGATGCCACGTCGCGCAGGCGCGGACCCAGTCGCGATAGTATACGGCGGCATCAAACCAGTCGCCGCGCAGCAGGCGCCACACCGCTTCCGGCGAGCGGCAGTCGTTGCCCTCGACGCCCATATTCTCCACCGGCTGCTGGAACAGGAACGAGACCGTGTGGTCCTCCGGCCGACTCTCCACCGCCAGATCCTTGGTGGCACCTGCCGCGTCATGCAATGCCACGTAGATGCCGGTCTTCCGTGGCCTGTCGTACGCCGCCATGAACTGCATGGTCATCCACGCGCCAGGATACGTGTCACGAAACTGGAACGCGCGCTGCCAGAGGGCAGGCTGGACCTCGCCCGGTCCCCGCGGCAGGAACACCTCCGCCTGCGGCCCGAGATCCGTCACAACCAGTTGGGGATAATCGACGCGCCAGACGCTCCATTGAGTGCTGTCGTTGTCGACCTGAAGTTCCCACCGCAGCGCGTGCTTCGCGGCGTCGGCGGTCACCGCGGCTGTCACGCGGATGTCCTTGAGCTGCGGGTCGACCGGATCCAGCCAACGCAAGCGCAGCCTGCTGGGAGTGTCGAGCGGCAGCACTTCACATCCAGTCCAGCCGGTGACGCTGTCGAGCGTCCGCTGCGTGCCCGTCGCCGGATCGTGCAGTACGAGCGTAAATAAAGGAGCCGGTCGCGCGGGCAGGAACTGGGTGGAGGTGCGGACATCGGACAGACTCACCAGGTGGATGCCTTGGTCCGTGCGGGCCACGGCCAGCCGCAGATCACCCGCCGCCAGGACGGAGTCCGCCCACCCCGCAGCCCGCTCGGCGGTGGCCGGATCCTGCGCAAGCGAGCCGGTGGCGTGGCCGAGCACGACAAGCACGATGAGCATTACCCGAGCCATGACGTTCGCTCCTCTGCTCCGCTGCGATGCGCGGCCGGCGGTCCGCCCTGGGCCGTCCTGAGTACCCCTGGGCAATGTACCAGAAACGAAACGCAAAAAAGAGAACCCTCGAGAGCGGGGAGGTGAACGGCAAGGTGCAGCGGTTTTTTCCTCTCATCCTGCGACGCCACCGTCCGGGCCCACCCCGCGCCAACGGCACAAGAAACCGGACCTCACCCGGCCCGGCATGCTTGACACATTGTGTCATGTGGCATAGAGTGTCAAAGCATGGGAGAGTCGAAGGCGAAAATTCTGCGACGACTCGAGGAGGCCTGCCGTGCCCGCGGCCTGCCGCTCACGGCGCAGCGGCGCATCGTGCTCGAGGAGCTGCTGCGGCGGACGGACCACCCGACGGCGGATCAGCTGTTCGAGGCGGTGCGGACGCTCAGCCCGCAGATCGCGCGCCGCACCGTCTATCGCGTCCTCGACACGCTGGCAGAACTCGGCTTGGTACGCCGCGTCCACCACCCGGGCGCCGCAGTGCGGTACGACGCCAAGACGCACCGCCATCACCATCTGGTGTGCCAGCGCTGCAATCGGATCGTCGACCTGGAGAACGCCGAGCTGGACCGTATTCCGCTCCCTCGCGGCACATGGCACGGCTTCACGATCGCAGATTTTTCGGTGCAGCTCATCGGGCTCTGCCCGGCGTGCCGCAAACTCAAGAAGTCCATCCCGTAGTCGAGGAGAAGAACGATGACTGCCCCGGAGCAAACGCCGAAGCTGACGAACAACGTTGGAGCACCGGTCGCCGACAACCAGAATGTGTTGACGGCGGGACCCCGCGGCCCGCAGCTGTTGCAGGACGTCTGGTTCCTGGAAAAACTCGCCCACTTCGACCGGGAGGTGATTCCCGAACGCCGCATGCACGCCAAAGGGTCTGGTGCGTACGGGACGTTCACCCTCACGCACGACATCACGCGGTTCACCCAAGCCCGAGTCTTTTCGGAAGTGGGCAAGCAGACAGATGTGTTCGTGCGTTTCTCGACCGTGGCGGGCGAGCGGGGCGCGGCCGACGCCGAACGCGACATCCGGGGGTTCGCCGTCAAGTTCTACACGGAGGAGGGCAACTGGGACCTGGTGGGAAACAACACGCCGGTGTTCTTCCTGCGCGATCCACTGAAATTCCCGGACCTGAATCACGCCGTCAAACGCGATCCGCGGACCAACTTGCGGAGCGCCCGGAACAACTGGGATTTCTGGACGTTGCTGCCCGAGGCGCTGCACCAGATCACGATCACGATGAGCGACCGGGGCATTCCGGCCACGTATCGTCACATGCACGGGTTTGGCAGCCATACGTTCAGCCTGATCAACGCCCGCCAGGAACGCCGCTGGGTCAAGTTCCACCTCAAGTCCCAGCAGGGGATCCGCAATCTGACCGATGAGGAAGCAGAGGCGCTCATCGGCAAGGATCGGGAGAGTCATCAGCGCGATCTCTA
>JALOQX010000479.1 GCA_025459265.1 Pirellulaceae bacterium
CCTCGCCCTCCCTTGGTCGCCTCGCCCTCCCGGCGGCTCGGCAGGAGCCTCGCCCTCCCGTTGTCGCCTCGCCCTCCCGGCGGCTCGGCGGGAGCCTCGCCCTCCCTTGGTCGCCTCGCCCTCCGACCTCCGTCCTCCGACCTCTGTCCTCCGCCCTCCGTCCTCCGTCCTCCGACCTCTGTCCTCCGTCCTTGCTTCGACATTCGGCGATAGCTTCCCATGAACCAACTCAATGAACACACCATGCGTCCACGAGACCGCGTGTTGGCGGCGCTGGCGGGCAAGCGCGTGGATCGGCCGGCCGCGATCTGTCCAACGTCGATTGCCACCGTCTCGCTGATGGAGCGTGTCGATGCACGATTTCCTGCGGCTCATCGCGACGCGGAGCTGATGACTCGGCTGGCTGAGACGGCTTGGACCGAGGTGGGATTCGACTCGATCATGCCTGTCTTCTCGGTGGTCCAGGAGTCTGCGGCATTGGGGTGCACCGTCGACTGGGGTGACCAGGCGAACTGGCCCACGTGCACCGGGCAGCTGGCCACCGCGGCGCGAGATATCCGCATTCCCGCGGACGTGCTGGCGAGGCCCGAGACGCGGTGCGTGCTGGACAGCATTCGCGAGCTCAAGCGACGCTGGGGTGATCACGTGGCGATCATCGGCAAGACGATGGGGCCGTGGACGCTGGCATATCATGTCTTCGGGACGCAAAATTTTCTGCTCATGACGATCGACGAACCGGACGAAGTCAAACGCAGCCTGGACGTGCTGAAGGAGTTGACCGTGCTCTTCGGCCAGGCACAGATCGACGCCGGTGCGGACCTGCTGACGCTGCCGGATCACGCCACCGGAGACTTGGTCAGCGCGGACTACTATCGCGAGTTCCTGCAGGAGATTCACACCGAGCTCTGCGAGCGGATTCCCTGTCCGCTGATCCTGCACATCTGTGGTGCGACGGAGGATCGCATGCGGTACATTCGGGACACGGGTTTCGACGGCTTCCATTTCGACAGCAAGAACGACATTCGCCGAAGTCTGGAGATCATGCAGGATCGCTGCCGGCTGGTGGGGAACATCAACAACCCGCAGACGCTCTACCGCGGCAGCGTGGATCAGGTGCGGCAGGAAGTGCGCACGGCGATCGCGGCGGGCCTGACGCTGATCGGCCCCGAATGTGCGCTGCCGTTGGCCTGCCCGCTGGAGAACCTCCGCGCGATCCCGGAAACCATCCAGCTTGATCACACTTCCGACCAGACGCCCGGCACGGGTACAGGGTAGCGTCCCCGCTCATCCGCCTGCACGGGCGGCGGCGTGTCGTAGTCCATCTGGTCGATGTTCGGGCAGAACTGGAAATTCGAATTCACGATCTGATCCCAGGTGATGATCTGGCCGGAGTGCACGGCAGCCCGACCCATCATGTCCACAAGGTTCGATTCGGCGGCGCGGCGCGCTTCGTTGTGCGGCCGGTCTTCGCGGATCGCGTCCAATAGGGCGGCCCATTCCGCGTGCCAAGGCGTCAATTCCTCGGGAGGCGCCTGCCAGTCGATGTTATCCTTCGCAATCCGCTGATCGCGGTAGGTCTGCACGGTGCCGGCGTGGATCCGTCCCGAGAACTGCGCAGCGCACTTGGTGCCGTGTACGAACGTCGCAAACTCGTTGTGGCAACCGGCCAGGTACCGGACGACGTCGGTGGCCTTGGTGCCGTCGGCGAACGTCCACTCGATCGAAAACGAATCCAGATTCTGGCTGCAGTCGGTGCTGTCGGCAGCCCGTCCACCAATCCCGTGTGCTTCGACCGGCAGCGCGTCCTTGAGCCAGCAGATCTCATCGATCTGGTGAATGTCCATCTCGGCAAACAGCCCGCCCGAAACCCAGTAGAAGCGGATGAAGTTGCGGATCTGCCAGAGCAGTTCGTCTTCCTCCAGCGGTTTGACGCTCAACGGACCGACTGGCTCCATGCGATACGCGCGAATCAGTTGAATGTCGCCGATCGCTCCGTCGCGGATCCGCCGGATCAGCTCGTGGCGATTCACCGAGTGGCGGCACATGAGCCCGGCGGCGATCTTCAGGTTCTTCTTGGCCGCTTCCTCGCCCGCACGGATCACACGCCGCGCGCCAGGCGGGTCGGCCGCGAACGACTTCTCCATGAATACGTTGACGCCCCGTGCGACGGCGTACTCGAGCTGGACCGGTCGGAATCCGGCATAGCCCGTCAGCATGGCCACGTCGCCCGGTCCCAGACAATCGATGGCATGACGATAGGCGTCGAACCCCACGAATCGGCGCTCGGGAGGTACGTCGACGTTGTCCGGATACGCGTCACGCAAGGCATTGTACGAGCCGTTGAGCCGCGACTCGATCACGTCGGCCATCGCGACCAGCTTGACCGGCCCCCGCCCGACAGAGCAGGCGTCGCCCACGGCACCACTGCCACGTCCGCCACAGCCGATCAGCGCCAGGCGGATCGTGTTGTCCTCGGCCGCATGCACGGCGGGCACAGCGTGTGCGGCCAGAAGCGATCCGGCCAACAGTCCGCCGCTCTGTTGCAGAAAGGCGCGTCGGGAAGTGTTGCCGGTATGGGAAGGAGAGTCCGATCGGATTGATCGTGTTGTTTGAGTCACGAGAACACCTCCTCATGGAATGCGGGCGCAACGCGAGCCCTCCACCGACCCCGTGTCGGTGGAGGCATGACTGGCGCGCTACAGACGGCACGCTGTGCAGCGCTGGCCCACCACCGACCTTGTGTCGGTGGGGGCATGACTGGCCGGCTACAGCGCGGGCGCGCATGATTCGCCCACCACCGACCTTGTGTCGGTGGGGGCATACGCAAGCTGCAAACGCGAGCCTGCGATTCGCGGCTGCGTAGCTGACCAGTCAGAGAACCACCGACGCAGGGTCGGTGGTGAAAGGAGAAGGATTGGGCAGGGTCGGGTTGTAGCTGACCAGTCAGAGAACCACCGACGCGGGGTCGGTGGTGTAGTTGACCAGTCAGAGAACCACCGACGCGGGGTCGGTGGTGTAGCTGACCAGTCAGAGAACCACCGACGCGGGGTCGGTGGTGTAGTC
>JALOQX010000480.1 GCA_025459265.1 Pirellulaceae bacterium
CACCTTCTGTCCCGGCCACAGCCGGCGCACATCGACGCTGTGCGCGTGGAACGATACGTCCACTCGTCCGCTGTCCACCTCGCCCGTGACGGGGCGACCTCCTTGAAACAGCTGGAAGACGCGCCCTCCCTGTTCCTCGTCGGCTGCACGATCCCCCTCAAACGCGAGTCCATCTCCCGCCTTCAGGCGCCGCTGCAACTGCAGCGAGACGCGGCCCTTCCGCACACCGTACACGGTCCCCACCAGCACGCCGCGTTTGGCCGAGCTGATGGCGGGGACGAGCGCCTGGTGATCACACCCGCGCAGCCACCCGACGGAGAACCCGCGCGAGAACGATAGCTCCATCTCCTCGATCTGGCGCGGCGTGAACTCCACCGGCCGGCCCGCGGCGGCCGTGTCAATCGCCTGGCGATAGTGCCGCGTGATGTTCGCGACGTACTCCGGTGTCTTCAAGCGCCCTTCGATCTTCACGCCGGCCACGCCGATGCGGAGCAGCTCGGGGATCAGCTCGTAGGCGGCCAGATCCTGCGGGCTCAGTAGGTACTTGCGCTCGCCCAGATCCACGTCCTGGCCGTCACAGACCAACTCGTAGGGCAGCCGACAGGCCTGCGCGCATTGGCCGCGATTGGCACTGCGCCCGCCCAGCGATTCGCTCGTGAGGCACTGGCCGCTGTAGGCGACACACAGCGCGCCGTGCACAAACACCTCCAGCTGCATGGTCGTCTGCCGCCGGATCGCGGCGATTTCCCGCACCGACAGCTCGCGCGCCAGCACGACGCGCTCGATCCCCAGCGCCTGCACGATGTTGATGCTCTCGGCGCTGGTCAACGACATCTGGGTCGACGCGTGGATCGGCAGCGTGGGGGCCAGCGTGCGGAGCAGCTGCACCAGGCCCAGGTCCTGAACAAGCACCGCGTCCGCACCGGCGGCGGCGACGCGCCGCACGGTTTCTTCGAGTCCCGCGAGTTCGCCCGAGAACGCCAGGATGTTCAACGCCACATACCCGGCCACGCGGTGCCGATGCAGAAAGTCCAGCAGGCGCGGCAGTTCCTCCAGCGGAAAATTCGCCGCCCGGGCGCGGGCGTTGAACCCGGTGTCGAGTCCGAAGTAGATCGCGTCCGCGCCGTTCGCGACGGCCGCCTTGGCGCAGTCCCAGTTGCCCGCCGGTGCGAGCAGTTCGGGAACCGTGACGCCGTCAACCGACTCAATCGCCATGCCACACCTGCGGGGAAACGTGAGTTGTGTGGCAACTATACGCGTCGGGGCCCGCGCCCAGCAAGGTCTGCCACGACCTCGGCCGGCATCACTCGATCATCCACAGCGTCACTGCCTGCTCGTCCTTGATCAGCACGCGCTGGCCCGCAATCACGGGATACGCGTACGTGCCGCCGGCCGCCACCTTGTAGCTCGCCAGCCGCCGGAATTCCTGGTCGCTCGGCTCAAACACAAACAGCTCACCGGCCGGAGTCAAGCCGAACAGGACGGCGCCGGCCTCGACCAGCGAGCCGTAGCCGCGTCCACCTCCACCGCGGCCGCGGCGGCCACGCCCTCCCTCGGCCGTCGGGGGCGCGGCAGGCTCGGCGCTCAGCGGCGCCGTCCAGGCGGTTTCGCCGGTGTCCTTGCGCACGCAGAACAGCACATTCATCCCGGTCAACCCGAAAATCAGGTTGTCCTTGATCACCGGGGAATTGAACATCACGGCCGCGTCTGCGTTGTTCCACAGCTGCTGCGTCTCGATCGCGTCACCCGAGAGTGTGACTCGTTCGGCCGTGGTGCCACCTGCGGCGTAGATCACCGCCTGGCCGTCCACCAGCGGCGTCGCCGCGTTGTAGCGACCTTGTGAAAAGGGCACCTGCCACAGCAGCTTGCCATCGCTCAATGCTAACGCGACCATGTTCTTGTCCGTCGGAGTCACGATCACATCGGTGCCCTCCACCGACATCAGGATCGGCGAGGCGTAGGCCGGCCCATCCCCGGTCCATCTCCACTTTTCCGCGCCGGTCTGCACGTCCAGGGCGACGATGGCCCCGCCATCACCGCCACCGAGTTCCGCGATGCAGACACCTTTGGCGATCAAGGGTGAACTGGCCGTCGCGAAACGGGGCACGTTGCCGCGATAGTCTTCGTTGCGCCAGAGCAGCCGACCGTCGGTCGCGTCGTAACAGGACAGGATTCCCTGCACGCCGAGCGTCACGACTTTTCCTTCGGCGACCGTGGGCGAACTGCGCGGCCCGGAGAAGCTTGCCGCAGGCGGATTCACTCCCGGCGTCTCGTACGACTGCTGCCACAGCTCCTGGCCGTTCTCGACCTGCAGGCAGCGAAGAACCTCCTTCCCGTCCTGGCGCGCGAACACGTACACGCGGTCGCCGACCAGCGCGGGCGAGGCGACTCCTTCGCCCACCGTGACTTGCCATTTCTGTGCCAACTCAGTGGGCCACTTCTCCGGGGCGACAAACCCGGCCGCCTTCGCATCGCGATTCGCGCCCCGCCACTGCGGCCAGTCTTGCGCCAGGCTCTGGACTACCAGCAGCAACACGATGGATAGGGATCCGCTTGCCAGGCGATTCATGCGCACGAACATTTCCACACCCCTTTCGTGTGATCAGTCCTCCCCGACACAGGCCACCGCGATGCCTGAAGATACCACACCACGCGGCGCAAGACAAAAAAGGCAGCCGGGCATGGCTTGCACTGCCACTCGGCACACCCCCGTCGGCCGTCCGGCGCCGGCAGGTCCATGCTGACGGCCGCTGTCGGCAGGAGTATCATGGCAGGACAGCTGGCGGTCGGCCAGGGCAGGGGGCGGCGCCACTGCCTGCCATAGCCGCGCGCACAAGTACCCTCACTTTCCGGAGGATTCTCGCACATGGCTCACCTGCTGCATCGCCGAACGTTTTTGTCCCGCACCCTGGGCGCGGCTGGCGCGCTCGCCGTCGCTCCCTGCGTTGTCCGCGCGAGCGTGCTGGGCGGCCGAGGGCATGTGCCCCCCAGCGACAAGATCACCGTGGGCTTCATCGGCACCGGCAGCCACGGCGT
>JALOQX010000201.1 GCA_025459265.1 Pirellulaceae bacterium
TCGCGAACAGGTCGCGGAGGTACTCCGCGGCCGCCTCCCAGGCTTCGGCCGCCGCGGCAAAATCGGCTTCCATCCAGCGCACCGTCTCCCCGGCGGGGAGAACGCGGGAGCGCCCGGTCACGCGGGCCTGGAGCGGAATCTGAGCGCTGGACGCCGCCGCCAACTGCGACTCGACCGCGCCGCTCAGCAGATAGTCGACCAGCGCCCGCGCGGCCTCCGGATGCGGGCCGCCACGGATCAACGCCACCGTATTGGGGATCAACAGCGTGCCCAGACCGCCCTCCTGCTGGTCCGGGTAGATGATCTCCACGCTACGCCCTGCTTCCTGTTCAATGATCGCGTCATCCGTGTCGGTCAGGCCGAACGCCAGATCGCCGCGGGCCACGGTCAAGGCCACCTGCTTGTTACCGCTCAGCACCTGCACGTTGTCCTTCACCCGCACAAAGAACTCGCGAGCCCGCGCGTCGCCCCACGTGGCGAACAACACGGCGGCATGGGTGGCCGTGGTGCCAAACAGAGGTTTGGCGATCGCCGCGCGACCTTGCCAGCGCGGATCAGCCAGCGCCTCGATCGAACGCGGATAGGCCTCCGGTGCCACCAGCTCGCGGTTGACGATCAGCACCCGGGCGCGCGCGGCAAATCCGTGCCACGCCCCGTCCGCCGAGCGGAACGGAGCAGGAATCTCGGCAGCGGCGGGTGCCCGGTACGTGTCCAGCAGGCCAAGCTGCTCGAGCCGCAACGTGTGCAGGATCTCGTTGTTCCAGAACACGTCGCAGCGCGGCCGATCCCGCTCTTCGATCAGCCGCGTCACCAGGCCGACCGTCTTGGTCGACTCGACATCGAACACCGGTCGCACCGTGAAGCCGTGCGTCTGGCCGAACTGATCCAGGATCGGTTCGGCGAACTCCGCGTCGAGTGCCGAATAGACGACGACGTCACGGTCACTGGCACTCCAGCAGCCGGTCAATGCGCACAGGACCCACGAGATCCACCATCGCCGCACACGGACTCGTTCGGGCATGTCACATTCCTTGGCAATGCCATGAGTCAACGCCGCCTCAGTGTACCGCAACCCGAGTCGCGCTCAACCCACGCAGGTCGCATCGACCTGCGGCGCGGTTTGTGCGGCGCGTTGCACGATCGCAGGTCGTGTGCCCACAATACGACTGATGGCCCCGCGAAGCAGCGCATCGTGCGCTCCGGTACAGAACGGACGATTTTCAGCTGTGATTCCCTCGACCCATGGCCTGTGACCCTGCCACGTGGCGGCGGTGCGCCGCGGCATCCGTTGTGCAAATCTGTCTGCTGCTCCCAGTGCTGGCTGGCTGCAGCGGCTCGATGCCGCCCCCCACCCCGGGTGTGGCCGACCAGCAGCCCGCTCCCCGCGGGGGCCGGCCGGCCGGGGGTGGCCAGGAGGCGGCCGGGGTGGCGCGCGGACCCGCCAAGGTCGTCGTGGCCAAGGCGCGCCGCGAGTCCAAACCCCCAGGTGTGCCCGCCACGGTGGAGGACCCGGGACATGCGACGTCGAGCCCCGACGCGGACCCCGGCCCGCCGGTCCCGGGTCCGGCGACGGATGCTCCTCCACTCCGCGATCCGATTCTGCCCCCGCCGCCGCCCGACCCGGACCCGGCGCGGCTTGCGGCGGCTGGGATTCGCCGGCTCGATGGCGCGCACCTCACGCTGTTTACCGACCTGCCGGCCAGCCCGGACGTGGACGAATTGCCGCTGGTCTTCGACGCCGCTGTGGCCCCCTGGTGCGCTTACTTCCGCGTCCCGCCCCAGCGCGCGGCGACCTGGAAGATCGTGGGTCACGTGATCGACCGCAAGGAGCGATTCCAGGCTGCGATGCTGCTGCCGGACGATCTCCCGCCGTTTCTCAACGGGTACCAGCGCGGCCACGAACTGTGGCTGTACGAGCAGCCCAGCGCCTACTACCGGCGTCACATGCTTCTGCACGAAGGCACGCATGCGTTCATGAACGGAATGCTCGCGGGTTGTGGACCACCCTGGTATATGGAAGGCACAGCGGAACTCCTGGCCACTCACCACTGGCACGACGGCCAGCTGCAGCTGGCGTACTTCCCCCGGCGGCGGGACGAGGTGGAGCAGTGGGGACGCATCAAGATCGTGCGGACCGAAGTCGCAGCCGGGCGGCTCCTGTCCCTGGAGGAGATCATGTCCTTCGGCCCCACGGCCCATCTGCGCAACGAGCCGTACGCGTGGTGCTGGGCCGCGGCCGCATTCCTGGACGGGCACCCGGCATTTGCTGGCCGCTTTCGCCAACTCTCGGACTACGTGAACCCGCCCGGGTCCGACCTGACCGCGCGCTTTTGGCAGCTGTTCGCAGCAGATCGCCGACAGCTGATGGAGCAGTGGCAGTTGTTTGCCCTGAACGTCGACTACGGCTACGACGTGACGCGCGAAGCGATCGAATATGCACCGCCGGGTCAGGAGTTTGTTGGTGCGCAGGAAGTGTCGGTGCGCGCCGATCGCGGCTGGCAATCGACCGGCTTGCGCGTGGCGGCCGGCACGCCGTATCACCTGGTCGCAGCGGGCCGATACCAAGTGGCGCGGGAACCGCAGATTTGGTGGTGCGAGCCGGGCGGCGTCACGATTCGCTATGTCGCCGGCCGACCGCTCGGCATGTTGTTGGCCGCCGTAAGCGACCCATCGCAGCCGTTGGCGACCCTCACGCCACTGGCCGAGCCAGTCGCGATTGGTCTCGAAGCCGACGTCACATTCTCGACGGCTGGGACGTTGTTCCTGCGCATCAATGAGTCGCCGGCTGAGCTGGAGGACAACGCGGGCGAGGTCACGGTGCGAGTTGCACTCGGATCCCCACCCTCCGGTGCGGTGCGGGACTCACCCGATTGACGAATGTTCAGCGCGCCCCAACAATGCTCACGAAGCTGGTCCGCTGGGTGATCCGCGCGTGGCACGAAGGGCGAGTCATGAATTTCCTGGAACACGAAGACCCGGACGTCTGGGCGGCGATTGCCGGTGAAGAGCGGCGTCAGCAGGACGGTCTGGAGATGATCGCCAGCGAGAACTATACAAGCCCGGCCGTGATGCAGGCGGCCGGCAGCGTGCTGACGAACAAGTATGCCGAGGGCTACCCCGGTCGGCGCTACTACGGTGGGTGCGAGTACGTTGATCAGGTCGAGCGATTGGCGTGCGAGCGGGCGAAGGAGCTGTTCGGCGCAGAATTTGCCAACGTCCAGCCGCACTCGGGTTCGCAGGCGAACATGGCGGTCTACCTGACGGTGCTCGAGCCCGGCGACACGGTGCTGGGGCTGGACCTGGCGCACGGTGGGCACTTGACGCACGGGATGCGGTTGAACATCTCGGGACGCCTGTACCACTTTGTCAGCTACGGCGTGACGCGCGACACGCACCGGATCGACTTCGATCAGGTGGCGCGGCTGGCTCGCGACCACAAGCCCAAGCTGATCGTGGCGGGTGCCAGTGCCTATCCGCGTGAGATTCCCCACGACCGTTTCGCGGAGATTGCTGCGGAAGTCGGGGCCCGGCTGTTTGTGGATATGGCCCACTATGCCGGTCTGGTCGCGGCGGGCCTGCACCACAATCCGGTCGGCGTGTCCGATTTCGTGACGACCACAACGCACAAGACCTTGCGCGGTCCGCGCGCGGGGCTGATCCTGTGCAAGGCGGAGTATGGCACCGAGATCAACCGCAGCGTGTTCCCGGGCACGCAGGGGGGACCGCTGATGCATATCATCGCCGGCAAGGCGGTCTGCTTTCGCGAAGCCATGTCCGACGCGTTCCGGGTCTATGCTCAGACGATCATCGACAACGCGCAGGCCTTGGCAGAGGTGTTGCAGGTCGGGGGCCTGACGCTTATCAGCGGCGGAACGGACAATCACCTGCTGCTGGCGGACGTGACGCCCCTGCAAGTCACGGGCAAGACCGCGGAAGCAATCCTCGAGCAGTGCGGCATCACGGTCAACAAGAACATGATTCCGTTCGACGAGCGCAAGCCGCTCGATCCGTCCGGGATCCGGATTGGGACACCGGCGCTCACGACGCGTGGCATGGGCCGGGACGAAATGCGGAGCATTGGCCAATGGATGCTGCGGGCCTTGCGAGCGCCGGCGGACGCGGTCCTCCATGCGCAGATCCGTGGCGAGGTGCGGGATATGTGTGCCCAGTTCCCCGTGCCGGCCGCGAGTCTCGGGGCGGACCGCGCGGCGGTGCCGGGATAGGCCGTGGCGGAGGACCCTGATGGCTGAGTACAAGATTCTGATTGCGGACGATAACGCGGCCAACTGCGAGCTGCTGGAGGCGTACCTGACGGACATCGACTGCGATGTCCAGATGGCGGTCGATGGCCAGGACACGCTGGACAAGGTCGCGTCGTTCCGGCCCGACCTGATCCTGCTGGACGTCATGATGCCCAAGCTCAACGGCTTCGAAGTCTGCAAGAAGATCAAGGAAGACCCGGTCACGCGGCGGATCATGGTGCTGATGGTCACGGCCCTCAACGAACTGGGCGACATCGAGCGCGCCGTGGCGGCCGGGACCGATGATTTTCTCTCCAAGCCGGTGCAGAAGGTGGAGCTGGTCAAGCGGGTGCAGAATATGCTCCGGTTCAAGGACGTGGAGGACGAGAACGAGCGGCTGCGGCGGTATATTGAGGAGATGGAGGAGTCGTACGGGCGGGGCAACACCGCCTGAACGGCAGGTTCCGCCTCCTGTCCTGGTGTGTCGGGGGTAGTCCATGCTGCGTTCCGCGGGCCCAGCCGGGCCGGTCTGCACGGCACTGGTCGTGTGCGTTCTGGGCGTGGCGGTCACGCTCTTGGCGGGCGGGCGACGCGCCGTCGCCGGCCCCAGGCCGCCGCAGCAGGAGCCTGCGCAGGGCAGCGGCCAGGAGGCGGCGTCGCAGCCGGATCTGGATGCAAGGATTGCGGAGCTGATCCAGCAATTGGGCGCGCCGGAGTACGCCACGCGGCAGCGGGCGCAGGACGAATTGCGGCGGTTGCGTCTGGACGCGTTCGATGCGTTGAACGAGGCGCAGCTGAGCGACGACCTGGAGGTGGCCAGCACGGCGCGCTACCTGGTGCGCAGCATCCAGGTGAACTGGGCCACGGAGGACGATGCGGCCGAGGTCAGGCAGTTGCTGCGGGGGTACGGCTCGCAGTCCGAGCCGGAGCGGCGGAATCGGATCGAGCAGCTGGGCCTGCTGGGCCCGGAGTTGGCGCTGCGGCCACTCTGCCGCCTCGTGCGCTACGAGGCCTCCGAAAAACTGTCCAAGCGGGCCGCGCTGCTCGTCATGGGGTTGCCGGTCGGCGACGACGCGGCGCGCGAAGAGCTGGTGCGCACCCTGCGGGCCCGAGCCGGTCAGAGCAAGCGTGTGGCCGCCGACTGGCTCCGCGCCTACGCCCTGTGGCTCGCAGACGACCCGGCCGCCGGCCCGCGGTGGGAAGAACTGGTCGCCGCCGAACAGACCTTGCTGATCGATGCGCCCGACCAGACCAACCGCGAACTGACCCGCGACGTGCTCAAATGGTACGCGGACCAGCTGACGCTGCGCAACCGGCCGGAGGAGGCGCTGGCCGCAATGCGCAACCTGACCCGACTGCTCAACGGCACCGCCCAGGAGGTGCTCGACGCCGTCGACTGGTTCCGCGCGCGGCAGAGCCGCGAGATCATTCTCGACCTTGCCGCCCAGTTCCCCGAGACTTTCCGCCGTACGCCGCTGCTCCTTTATCGCCTGGCGGAGACCTATCGCCAGCTCGGGCAGGGTGACAAGGCGGATGAAGCGAACCAGCTCGCACTGGCTGCTACGCCGGACGATGCCGAGAAGCATCTGGAGCTGGCAGCCAACCTGCACCATGACGGGTTGTTCGAAGCCGCCGAACTGGAATACCGGCACGTCGCCAAACGGCTGGATCGCGATCCGCTGGAAGCCATCCGCGCGAACCTGTTTCTGTCCGAGATGCTGCACGAGCTGCGACGCGACGGCGAGGCCGCCGAAACCGTCCAGCAGGCCGTGACGGCCATCGAAGGAAACGCGGAAACGCGCACGCTCTTCGAGACGGAACTGGGACGGGACCTGGGCTCAACCCGGTCCCGCATGCATTTCTTTCAGGCCGAACAGGCGGCTCAGCAGGGCGAGGTCGCTCGCCAGCGGGCACTGCTGCTGGAAGGCTACCAGCACGATCCGCACGATGCGGATCTGCTGATCGGCATGCACCGCGTGCCGGGCGCGGACGAGACGTGGGTGCGCGAGACGCAGGCCCGCGTCAAACAGGCGGCCGACGATTACCGGCAGCAGCTGAAAGATCTGCAGCAGCGTGTCGCCGAAGGACGATCGGCCGAAGACCGCGCGCTGGCCTCGTACCAGCTGGCCGTGATGTACAACCAGCTCGCCTGGCTCCTGGCCAACACGGGCGGCGACGCCGACGAGGCTATCAAGTGCAGCACGCGATCCCTGGAACTGATGCCCGATCGCGCCGGCTTCCTGGACACGCTGGGGCGCTGCTACTACGCCAAGGGCGACTATGCGACGGCCGTGCAGCATCAGTCGCGGGCCGTGGCCCTGGAGCCCCATTCGCCGACGATGCGTGCCCAACTGGAACTGTTCACCACCGCCTGGCGGGAGCAGGAACGGACGCCGCCGCCCGGCGCGGGAGACTGAGCGCGCGGGAGTCTCATGTCCAGCACCGCCAAACCGCCGATTTGTGCCTCCCCACCCAGCGTGCCCCGGGCGGCAGACCCGCCCGCTCCGGACAAGCCGTGCCGGCCGCTGGCCGCGCAGAGCTTGCCGCACGTCACGTACCTGCTGCTGGCCCTGGCCGTGGCCGCCGCGTCCAGCCTGCTGGACGTGCAGGACGCGGACCGCGTCGTGCTGCCCCAGCTGGGGATCACGATTCCCGCCACCTGCCGGTTCCGTCAGTTCACGGGCGTGCCGTGCCCCGGCTGCGGATTGACCCGGGCCTTCATCAGCCTGGCCCACGGTCGCCTCAGCGCGGCCTGGTCGTACCATCCGGGCGGCATCCTGTTCTTCGCCCTGGTGCTGTTCCAGATCCCGTATCGCGTGTGGCAGCTGGTGCGCTTGCGGCGCGGCCAGGCCGCGCACCGATTTGCCGTGGCGGATCGCTGGGTGTTGGCCAGCCTGGCGGTCGTGATGCTGGCACAGTGGGCCTACGCGGTGATTCACACCTGGGGAGCGCGCTGAGATGACGGGACACGTGGCGGTTGGCAACGCGCGTCTGCATGTGGTGGACCAGGGCACAGGGCACCCGCTGCTGCTGGTGCATGGCTTTCCGTTGGACCACACGATGTGGCGCGGCCAGATGGACGACCTGTCCCGCGACTATCGGGTCGTGGCGCCCGATCTGCGCGGGTTCGGCCGCAGCGACGTGTCGTGCGGCACCGTGACGATGGAATGCTTTGCCGACGACCTGGCCGCGTTGCTGGACGCGCTGCGCATCGACGAACCCGTGACGTACTGCGGACTGTCGATGGGCGGTTACATCGCCTGGCAGTTCTGGCGGCGGCACGGTCAGCGTCTGTCGCGGCTCATCCTCTGTGACACCCGCGCCGTGGCGGATCCGCCGGAGGCGGTGCAGGCGCGGCAGGATCTGGCGCAGCGCATCCGGGCGGAGGGCGTGGAGCCGCTGGTCGAGGCGATGATTCCCAAGCTGTTCGGCCAGCGCACGCGGGAGCAGCATCCGGCGGTGATCGACGCGACGAAGGCCGTGATCCGTGCCACATCGCCGGAGGGTGCGGCGGCGGCGCTGCTGGGCATGGCCCGGCGCGTCGATGCCACCGCCTGGCTCCCGGACCTGCACGTTCCCACGCTGGTTGTGTGCGGTGAGGACGATGTGATCTCAACCGTCGCCGAGATGCGGCAGATCGCGACCGCCCTGCCCCAGGCGCAATGGTCCCTGGTTCCCGCCTGCGGACACATGGCACCGCTGGAAGACGCGCCGCAGGTGAATCAGCTGATCCGCGCGTTCCTGGCCGGCTGCGCCGCGGCGTGACGCGCTGGCCCGCCGGAACTGCCAAGCGCCCGCCAGGCTGCGGGACAGCGCCACCGCAAGCGACTCGTGTGATGCTGGGCAGGCCCTTTCCTCGGATGCTGGGGGCTCGCTGCGCTCGTCCCCAGCCACCCGCCGTGGCCCGTACCCGGCGCTGCTCAGCGCGGCAATTCAAAGAGCGACTGGGTCTTGACGATCGCACAGTCGTCGGGAAACGTGTGAAAGGCCTGCACCAGCAGGCTGCGGTTGCGCGTCTCGACGTTGATGTAGCTCAGCGCCCCCAGCGCAATACGACCGCTGGCGTCGAAACGGTGCAGGAGCCCGCGCCGCTGGCCGTCGTGGGCCAGTTCCTCCTGGAACATCCAGAAAATGTCCGGCGCGACCGGCTCCAACTGGAAGCCGGTGTGATACGTGACGCCGCCGCGGCATTCGACCCGGTCCGTCCGCTCGCCGCGAAGCGTATAAGCCAGCAGCCGCCGCTTCTGCGGCAGCGGGTGCTGTTGGGAGGCGGCCACTTCAGTGAGCGTCAAACCGCCATACCGCCACGTGATCACATGCCCCGCGGACGTGATCTCGATCCGCGCCATGTACGACCCGCGCGCGACCACCTGCGATTTGTAGACCTGAAACAGTTCGGGATGCAGGGCACGTCCATAGAGCTGAAACGTCAACTCGGCGACTTTCGGTCTGGCGGACAACACGGTGACGAATCCCCCAACGTGTTGTGAATGATAGAGCAGGAGACGAATGAATCGTCGCATTATAGACCGACCGACGCGCGGCCACAAAGCCAGTTTTTTGGCGTCGCGCCAATTCATCCCGCGGGGCTTGACAAACGCGCAAGCGCAGTTCTCGATCACGCTAGCACTTGTCGCCAGCCATCCTCACAACAGCTCGACCAGAATGTCGTAGATCGCGTGCGTGCCGACGACGATGCCGAATCCACGCAACACGAATAACGCCGAAAAAGCCAGTCCGGCTGCGAACCGGAAGGAGAAGCTGTACCAGTCGAACGCGTACCCGGCCACGGTGAAGCCGTGGTAATGCGCAGCGGAAAAGAACAGGCTGGTCGCCACGATGCTCGTGAGCCAGCTGCTGCGCCGCGAGAGTCCCACCAGCTGGCACAGGCCGGCCACGGCGGGCAACAACATCAGCCGAAACAGCAGTTCTTCGTAGATGCCGGCCCCGCAGTAGGCGACGAGCCGACTGGCGGTCACCAGCAGCGCGCCCTCCGCGGGATCCGGCGTGATCACAGCGGGCACGCGCGCCAGGCAGGCGTGGTGCAGGTGGGCCAGGCCGAAGAGCGCAAAAGCGCACAGCGTGCTTTCCAGGAACATCACGGATAACGTGCCCACATCAAACCGCCAGGTGTCCTGACGCATGTGGTGCCACCCCAGGAGCAGGCCGCAGGTGAGGATCGGCAGCAAGAAGTACTGGCCAAAGCCGATCGATTCGAGCGTCAAGCGGAGCCACGAGTCGGCGCCGTTCCGCAGCGCATGCGGGCCGAGCAGGAGGCCGCCCAGTTCGTAGACGACCAGGAGCGGCGCAATAAATGCCAGGCACACCAGCGGCCGCGCCGATTCCGCCGCGTAATCCCGCAGCGTGCTGCGGGCAGGTACCTCAGCCAGACCGGACACGCTGTTCACGACCTCGGACCCCTTGCGCGGCCCTCCCGCAGCGCACTCGCACGCCGTGCAACTCCCCCATGTCTTCGGTAGGCCGCCCGCCACTCCTTGAACGGACCGTGTCGCGTACACGGCGTGCGGGACGAGCGGAATGCAGGGCGCAGGACGATGGCAACGATTCTGCGGCGCCGACTACCGCTGCGCCTGACCGGTCATCGGTACGAACGCGACGGGAATCACGCTCTCGCGCCGCACACTGCCGTCCGGCTGTTTGTGGACGACGATCAGATCCTGAGAGAACTTGCCCACGGGAATCACCAGCCGGCCGGCCGGCTTGAGCTGATCGATCAGCGGCTGAGGAATCCGCTCGGGCGCCGCGGCCACGATGATCAGGTCAAAGGGAGCGTGTTCCTCCCAGCCCGCATATCCGTCACCCACGCGGACCGTCACGTTCGTGTAACCCAGGCGTGCCAGCCGCTCGCGCGCCGCGTCCGCCAGCGACTCGACGATCTCCATGCTGTAGACGTGACGGCACAGCAGCGACAGCACGGCCGCCTGATACCCCGAGCCGGTGCCGATGTCCAGCGCGATGGCTTCGGCATGTGGTCGGGCCAGCTGGGTCATCAGCCCGACGATGTAGGGCTGCGAAATGGTCTGGCCCTGGCCGATCGGCAGCGGCCCGTCCAGGTACCAAGACGCGCCGGTCCCGAATGTCGCGGGCCGCCAACTGCTGCTCCACCATCTCGCGGCGCCGCGCGCTCTGCACTTCCTCAGAGGTAACGCGTTCAGGCAAGTTCCACACGGCTGTGTCCGACCGTTGCGCCAGCTCGGAAGCAGCACGAGATCGCAGAGCGACCTGCGCGCCGCCGCGGACCCCTACCAGCTGCCAGGTCGTCAGCGCCAGGAGCGACACGCCGACCAGCACCATGCCCACCATCCAGGAGCGCGGGGTGTTCATGATCGCCACCCATCATTTCTTTCGTCGTACCAGACCGTGGCGCGACCAGCAAGCAATTTTTCCACATTCCGACCAACCCTCCACGGTGCGGCCCGGCCGCGTCGCCGTCTGTGCGGCACCGGGCGCGTCGCGCGGCCGGGCCGTACGACCGCAGCACAATAACCATTCACTAACTGACTATTCACGGGGTGGTCGATGTACGGACTCTGCATTTTGCCTACAATAGGGCTATCTCCAAGAGCCCCGCGGGAGGTGGTGGATGTCGCAACAGGTGCTGCAACGACCAACACTCGTACTCAATCGAAACTGGCAGCCAATCCACGTCGCCACTGTGGCCCGCGCCGTGCTCATGCTCTACACCGGCACCGTCCGCGTGGTCGACCCCAAGGACTTTCAGACCTACGATTGGGAAGACTGGTCGCGACTCCGTCCCCGCGAGGAAGAGCATTGCGTCCGCTCGGTGTCCTACCGGCTGCGGATACCCGAGGTCGTGGTGCTGGCGCACTATGACGGGATGCCCGGCACGACCGTGCCCTTCAGTCGACGCAACATTTACAAGCGCGACCGCTACGCCTGCCAGTACTGCGGCCGCCGGCCGGCGGTCGAGGATTTGACGATCGATCACGTCATCCCGCGTGCCCAGGGAGGGGTCTCGTCCTGGGAAAACTGCGTTCTGGCCTGTTTTGAATGCAACAAGCGGAAGGCGGATCGCACGCCCGGACAGGCCGGCATGCGCCTGCGTCTGGCTCCGCAACGCCCCACCTGGCGACCACTCTACTCGTGGCACTCGCCACCCATCCAAAGCTGGGCCCGGTTCCTGGGCGAAGCCTACTGGAACGTCACGCTCCAAAACGAATAGTCCCGCCAAGAAACGAGCGAGGTCGCCGACGAAAGCCATCGCCGGCGACCTCGTGTTCACGCGCACATCAGCCAGAGTGGAAGGATCCACCACGGATGGTGGACAGAAGAGGTGGGAATTCGGTCTCAGCAGTCTCTCGGAAAGTGGGCCGAAAGACCGGTCAGCTCATACGGTACGCTATCTCCTTTCCTGGCCGTGCCCGATCGTCGGCGACAGCGGAACAGCCGGCCGGACACGGAACGATACCAAACGCGAAACCTGGGACAGTAGAAAGACTTGCACGATCGCAGGACTCGGACGTGAGCACACGCGGCTCCCGCCGCAGCGGGCGCCCGCCAGTGCCGGCCGATAAAGTGTGCCCGCAGGGCACAGCGGCCGACGATCGTGCAAGATACTGCCCAACCATGACAACCTCACACTTGCAGGTTGCCAAATTCGGCGGCCTGGCGATCTCGCGGAGCGAGACCCATGGCTTTGCGTCCCGGCCTCACGACCGGTTTGCCGTTTCGGTTGGCAAGACGGGATGGATCACAGGACCCATCATGGCAACAGTCACGCTGTCTCTAAATAAATAGGTTACAGATGGCAGATTGTCAAAAAAAACGCGGCGGCATTCTTTTCCGGCGATCCGCTTCCCTTCTGCGGTCGCCGAGGCGCTGCTATTCTCGGCACGATCGGAGGACTGCTGGTGCCGTACGACTTTTTGATAGGCAAGCCCGTGATGAAAATCTACCGCGGTATGTGCGTTGTTGTCGGTTCGCTGACGGCGGCCGTGTTGGGAGCGGATGCAGGTCGTGTGTCAGGCCAGGCTGAGCCGGCTGTGGTCCCGCAGCTGACGGTGGAGACGTTCACGCTTCCCAACGGCCTGCAGGTCGCCTTGAGTCCTGACCCGACCGCACCGCGCACGACAGTGAGCGTGGCGTACCATGTTGGGTCGAAGAACGAACGTGCGGGGCTGACGGGTTTTGCCCACTTTTTCGAGCACATGATGTTTCGCGGGACGAAACACGTGCCGAACTTCGACATTCCGCTGCAGGAGGCGGGCGGCCAGCCGAATGCTTTCACGAGTGAAGATGTCACGGTCTATTTTGAAACGGTCCCCAACGCGTATGTGCAGCGTGTGCTGTATCTCGAAGCGGAACGCATGGCGTTTCTGGCGGACGCCTTGGACCAGGACAAGTTCGATACGGAGCGGGAGGTCGTCAAGAACGAGCGACGGCAGGTGATGGAGAACGTGCCGTACGGACTGGCGGATGAGACGTTGAGTTATCATCTGTTTCCGCCGGGGCATCCGTACTCCTGGTCGGTCATTGGTTCGATGCAGGATCTGGACCGGGCGACACTGGAGGATTTGCGGCAGTTCTTTTTCGAGTTCTACCATCCGGGCAACGCCACGTTGACGTTGGTCGGCGGGTTTGATCCGGCGGAAGTGCGGGCCTGGATTGAGCAGTATTTTGGCGTGCTGGCAGCCGGTCCGCCGCTGGCGCGCGTGCGGGTACCGGCGGTGGTGCCGGTTGAGCGTCGCGAGGTGCAGCGCGATGCCGTCGAGTTTCCGCGTGTGTACTGGGCCTGGCCCACGGTCGCGGAGACGCATCCGGATGCGCCCGCGCTCGATCTGTTGGCCCGACTCCTGGCCGATGGCGACGCGTCGCGGCTGGTCCAGTCGCTGGTGATCCACGCGCAGGTGGCGGTGGATGCGTCGGCTCGTTCCGATGCGCGGGAGCTGGGCGGCTTGTTTCAGATCACTGCGACCGCGGCACCGGACCAGACTATTGCGCAGATTGAAGCGCTGTTGGCGGAGCAGGTGCAGCGGTGCCAGACGCAGGCTCCGGCTGCGGAGGAACTGGCCCGGGTGCAGGCCAAGTACCGCACCTCGCTGTTGACCGGGCTGGCGTCGCCGCTGCAGCGCAACCTGGTGATCGCCCTGGGACTGGCGCAGCATCGAGATCCGCACTACTACCGCACGATGTTCGAGCGGTACGCCCTGGTCACGCCCCAGGAGATCCAGCGTGTTGCGCAGCAGTACCTGACGAGCCAGAAGTGTGTGCTGGTCGTGGAACCGACGGGCGAGGGTGAGGCGGAGAGCCCGGCGGTGCTGGGTGGGCCCCTGGCCGACGCGGCACCTCCGCCGCGCCAAACGCCGCGCGCCGTGGCACCCGCAGGGGACTGGACGGTCCTGCCCGCCGCGAGCGAGCGCCGCGGGTTCGTCACGCCGGCGTTTTCACGGCATACGCTGAGCAACGGCTTGACCGTCTGGGTGTGCCCGTGGCGGACCCTGCCGCTGGTCTCCGCGCGGCTGCTGGTCGCCACCGGCAGTGCGGACGATCCGCCCGGCCGCGCCGGGCTGGCGCAACTGACTGCCGAACTGTGGCGGCAGGGCACCGCGGAGCTGAACTCGACGCAGTTCGCCGAGGCGCTGGACGCGCTCGGCACGTCGCTCGATGTGTCCGCCATGACCGACACGACCGTGCTGAGTTTCACCGTGGAAGCGCGCTCCCTGGATCCGGTCTGGGACCTCGTCGGCCCACTGCTTGCCCAACCCCGGCTGGATGATGTCGACTTCCGCCGGGAACGCCAGCTGCAGGTCAGCCAGCTCCGGAGCGGCCCGGACGACGTCTCCTGGATCGCCGACCGCGTATTCCCCACGTTGTCCTTCGGCGCGGCGCATCCGTACGCGTCGCCGCAGCTCGGGTACATCACGACGGTCGAGGCCCTGGCACGCGATCAGGTCCAGACGTTCTATCGCGAGCGGTTCTCACCGAGCAACAGTGTGTTGATCCTGGTCGGTGACGTGGTGCCCGATCAGCTGCTGGCCCGGCTCGAAACCCAACTCGCCGCGTGGAAACGTACAGCGGTCCAGGCCGCGCCGGCCCCCGTGCCGCAACCTGCGGTTGGCGAGACGGTCTTTGTGGTTGACAAGCCCGGCGCGGTCCAGAGCGTGCTGGTGGTCGGACGCACGTGGCACGATCGACGTCACGATTCGTACTTCGCGACGCGCATCGGGAACCGCGTGCTGGGCGGGGACTTCCTCAGCCGCATCAACCAGAACCTGCGTGAGCGGAACGGCTTCACCTACGGCGCACGCTCCGGCTTCGAGTATCTCCGCACGCTCGGCCACTGGACCGTCCAGACATCCG
This sequence comes from Pirellulaceae bacterium, assembly GCA_025459265.1. Classification (GTDB taxonomy): domain Bacteria; phylum Planctomycetota; class Planctomycetia; order Pirellulales; family Pirellulaceae; genus JAAYDI01. The sequence goes on from JALOQX010000201.1 coordinate 14,583, forward strand.
TGCGCGCGGAAGTCACCGGCGCGGCGCTGCGCGAGATCTTCGCGGAACTCACCGCCGTGGCCGACCAGCGCCCGCTGACGGAGGACGAGGTGCGGACAGGTCGTGAGGCCGAATCGAATGGATTTCCCGAGACGTTCGAGACGCCGGCGCGGATTGCCGGCGCCCTGGCGCAGCTGGCCATCTATCAGTTGCCCGACGACTACTTTGACCACTTCGTCGATCACCTGATGTCAACCGACGCGGCGGCCGTGACGCAGGCCCTGTCGCAGCTGGTGGATCGCGCGACCTTGCGCACACTGGTCGTGGGTGATCGATCTGTGATCGAACCGCTGTTGCGCGAGGCCGGCTTTGAGCA
>JALOQX010000481.1 GCA_025459265.1 Pirellulaceae bacterium
GACTCGGCCGCGCGCCGGAACTGCCCCGACAAGACGGTAAACGTCAGGCCGACCACCACCAGCAGCGTCAACAAGGTCAGGACGATGAGCAGGACCACGCCGCGACGCGGTTTGTGTCGTCGAGCCATGTGTCTGTTCTCCCTTTCCACTCAACGGGTTGCGTGTGTCCCATGTCGGACGGCCGGGTGCGTTGTTCGCAGTCTGTCACACCGGTCTGCCGCCGTATCCCGCTGAGCTGCATTCTGTCGCCCGCTCGAGAGTCCCCGCAGCCGCTACCTCAATTGGTCCAGAGCGAAGAATTCTCCAGGCGGATCGTCTTTTCAAATACCGCCACCGCGCTCCGCAGGATGGTCACCTGCGTCGGCGTCACATACTGCGTCGGCGTGTTGCTCCCCAGAAAACCCCAGTTCCAATCCGGTCCGGCGAGCGTGACGTCACGAAACCACGTGCTGCTGCTGGCGTCGAAGATTGGTTCTTCGCCGGCATTGAGCACGCGGTACCAGGCGTGGACCTGGATCGGCAGCAGCGGAGCCAGCCGTTGCTGTGTCCCGGAGAGCATCACCCAATCACCCGAACGCAGCTCCAGGTCCTCGCGGTGATTGCGGCGCGTAGCCAGCCGGAGGTCCCCACCACCCAGCGCGGGCTGGCCACTGTAGAACTGGCTGACCAGCACCACCCGCTCGCTGGCGAGATCTTCGTTGGTCAGCGTTCGGTCCAGGACGCGCCGCGAACAGACAATCACGGAGAGCGTGTAGGCATCGGTCAGGTTGCCCAGGCGATCCAGTTTGGGGACCAGCGTGGCCAGCCACGAGATGTTGCCGTTGTTGTTGCGCCGCAGCGGCGGAAACGGTGCCGCCGGCCCCAGACTGAAATTCTGCACGGGGCCCAACGTGCGATCCGCAGGCAGATCGAACACCAAATCGTCGTCACTGCTGAACACCTGGTCCGTCTGGAGCTTGCCCATGATCACGGCAAGGGACGGCGGATCCAGGCTCGGTGCCAGGGTAATGCGCGGCATCGACAGGATCACGCCCGCACCGTACAGATCGTCCAGGTACGGGAACCCGTTGCGGCGGGGATGATCGGGACCGGCATCCCCGAGCGCCACGAAGCGCGGGTCGAGGCAGAAGGAGAGTCCGGCCGCCCGTTCCGCGGGCAGGATCGGCCGAAACGCGCTCATCGTCGGATCGTACCACCGCCACGTGGTCCAGTTTCCCATGGATCGCACGTGGAAGTCGCGGATGGCATCGCTGCCGCGGCGGGCCGCGGCGTCCGCCACCACGCCCTTATTGGCCAGCGAGCCGGCCACGGGGAGCAGCGCCGCGACACCCAGGAGTCCAATCATCGCGACGCCAATCGAAAACGTGACCTCCAACAAGCTCACACCGCGGCGCATCAGCGTCCTCCCTTCTGGACCCCGAGGCGCGCAAACTCGCGGGCCGCCTTGAGGCGTATCGACGGGTCATAAGGTGGCGGCGGTGACGCCGCGAGGAGCTGCGACGTATCGGCGTTGTCGGACGTGGTGATCGCCCCCGTGCGCTCGGAAATCGTCACCCACAGGTTCGTCGGATCCGCCAGGTTGGTCGTCACCGGGTCGGCCGTGTCCACCGCCACCGGATTGACCACTTTCCCCTTGCGTCCGACCAGCAGATGCAGCGGGGCAAACGGTCGGAACGCCCGGTCGGCCACGTACAAGTAATCGATCCGCCCGCTGGGGGCGAACAGAATGATCACCGGCGTCGCCACCCACGGGGCGGCCACGCTCGAATCCAGTTCGCGCCCGGTCGCCCCGATGCCGGACAACGCCAGATCAATGACGCTGTCGCCCGGCAGCGTCAGCGGCGCAACGGAAGACCGGACCGGACCGCGCGTGATGGCAAACGGCAGCCCCGGGCCGCCGTCCTGCGCGCCGGGCGGAACGCCCCAGGGGATCTTGATTTCGAATGCCCCGGACGGCTGCCGCAACCCGTCATACTCCGGTCCGCGATGATCCAGCTGGATGGTAAACCGCTCGTTCGGCGCGATCAGCGTGTTCAGGATGCTGACCGTATCGGTATCTGGCAACACCTGGGGCGCCGGCTGATACTGCACCTTCACGAAAACCAACCGGCCCAGGGCATCGACCTGGACGCGAGAATTCAGCCAGGCCCCATTGAAACCCGGTGCCACCTCGGCCAGGTACAACCGCGCCGCGTGCCGAGATCCGCGCTCACTGTCGTCAATCCGCTCGATCCACACGCCGACGGGTCGACCTAGTTCCGCCGCCCGCGCTTGCGCACCGGCCAGAAACACGTTGACCTGCCGCGCGGCTTCCCGCAGGTTGCGGTCCTGGAAGCCGGGCCGCACCAACGGGACCGCGACGGCCAGCAGGATGGTCATGATGGTGATGACCATCAGCAGCTCGACAAGCGTCAGGCCGCGGCGAGGCGGCCCGTTGAGCCGGGTAACCGCCATGATTTACCGCACCTCCAGCAAGTGATTGGTGATGTCGTCGTCGGCGTAGTTGTTCGTCACGAAGATCCGTCCGATGTAATCGCCGCTGACGGGCAGGATCGTGTACGGATCGTTCATCGGCCGACTCGGCCAGATGGGAGGCATCGGCCATGGAGGGACCGGGAACTGCGGCGCAAAGGGATACAGCGCCGCGTTGAGCTGCGCGGACGCGTACGGTTCCTTGTGCGTCTCGCCGTAGACCACCGCTACGTCCGTGGCCGGATCGGTCGCATCGTCATAGTCCTTGCGTACCACGCCGTACTCGCGATCCCGGCCGCCGGAGTAGATCAACGGGTAGAGCGCGAACGGATCATCCAGCTGCGTGTTCGGATTGGCATCGGTGTTATTCGCCCATCGCGGGTCGACCCGCAGCGGATCGAACGGATCAGGTTCCCGCCGTCGCGGATCCTGCAGGTCGGACACGTACCCGGGGGCCCAACGCAGAAAGTAAATCGGCTTGCCCCACGGGTCGAGAATCTCGAACATGCCGTCGCCGTCCGCATCGCCGATCTCGCT
>JALOQX010000202.1 GCA_025459265.1 Pirellulaceae bacterium
GTGCGGACCACGCCGATCCGGGCCGGCCACGATCACTTCCAGGGCGTTGAGCACGATGTTGGCGTTGCTGCCGCCCAGGTCGAGCAGATGCAGCGTGAGCTGGCCATCGTTGACGTCCACCAGAAAAGACTGGACGGCGTACTGACCGGCCGCCGTGGTGATCGTGTCCACCTGCGCGCCCTCGAGGAACACCCCCATCTGATCGTGCAGCGCGCCGGCATCCCCCATGCTCAGCACGACTTCATACTGCCCGTTGGGCACATCCACCAGGAACGTGCCCTGGGGCGCGTAGTGGAAATCGCGGAGCAGATCCCCGCCGCTGGCGCGGTCGTAGCTCTTGAGCGTCGCTTCCTGCCACCCATAGCCCGCGGTCGCACTATACCGGTCGGTCTCCACCACGCGCGCATAATCCGCCGCCACCGGCGATGTCGCCTTGCCAAAGTCCAGACGCAGTGAGTCAACGAGTGTGAATGTGGCCGCGAATTGATCGCCCGGAATCTCGCCGCCGGTGCCGTTTCCGTTCTGATCCAGCGTGTTGCCCGCCAGATCAGCAATGTCCGGCCCCACCAGCAACTGATACACGCCCGGATCGCGGCGCGGGGCGAAGCCAATCTCGTATACGTTTTCGCTCAGCGCCGTGATCGTCAACGGTGTGATCGGCCCGGCCGGACCGGTCAGGCTCACATCGCCGGCATCGAACGTGTATCGATCAATCGCCTCATTGAAGCGGAGCACGAGATGATCCACGGCCGCAAAGACTTTGCCGGTCGGAGATGCTTCGAGCACTTGCGGTCCAGTCTCGTCAGGGCCGGTCACGACCACTTCCAAGGCGTTGAGCACGATGTTGGCGTTGCTGCCGCCCAGGTCGATCAGTTGCAGTGTGAGCTGACCGTCATTAACGTTCACTGCATAGGTCTTCGCCGCGTACTGTCCGGCGGCGGTGGTGATGGTGTCGACGTGGATGCCCTCCAGGTAGACAGCCATCTGGTCGTGCAGCCCGCCGGCATCGCCCATGGTGACCACCACTTCATACCGCCGGTTGGGCACATCCACCAGGAACGTCCCCGTGCAGCCCGCCGGCATCGCCCATGGTGACCACCACTTCATACCGCCGGTTGGGCACATCCACCAGGAACGTCCCCTGCGGGGCATAGTGGAAATCCCGCAAGAGGTCGCCGCCGCTGGTGCGATCGTAGCTCTTCATCGAGCCGTCCTGCCAGCCGTAACCCACCGCCGCCGCGTACACGTCCGTCTCCAGCACCTGTCGATAACCGGCCGCCACCGGCGACGTCGCCTTGCCGAAGTCCAGCCGCAACGCCGTCTCCACCGTGATACTGGCCGTCACCTGGTCGGCCGGCACCTCGCCCCCCACCCCGTCGCGGTCCTGATCCAGCAGGTTGCCAGCCACATCCCGCAGGTCCGGTCCGACCCACACCTGGTACAGCCCCGGCTCTTCCAACAAGGCAAACGCGATCTCATACGACACCGCGCTCACCTGCCGCACGGCCAGCGGTCCCACGGCACCGGCCGGACCGATCAGACTTACGTCGCCGGCGTCGAAGCTGGTGGCATCCAAGGCTTCGTTGAACGTCAGCGTGATGCGCTCCGTCCCGCCAAATACGGTGCCGCTGGGCAGCACCTGGACCACGTGCGGACCGTGAGTTGGCCGTCGTTCACGTCCACCAGGTACGAGCGAGTGACGAACTCACCGGCTGTCGTCGTGATCGTGTCCACCTGCGCGCCCTCGAGGAACACCCCCATCTGGTCGTGTAGCGCGCCGGCATCCCCCATGCTCACCACGACTTCATACTGCCCGTTGGGTACATCGACCAGGAACGTGCCCTGGGGCGCATAGTGGAAGTCGCGCAGCAGGTCGCCGCCGCTGGTACGGTCGTAGCTCTTGAGCGTCGCTTCCTGCCACCCATAGCCCACCGTCGCGCTGTATCGGTCGGTCTCCACCACGCGTGCATAATCCGCCGCCACCGGCGACGTCGCCTTGCCAAAATCCAGACGTACGATCGCCTCGACCACTTCGAACTGAGCTGCAAATTGGTCGTCAGGCCATTCGCCGTTGGTGTCGTCCCCGTCCTGGTTCAGGAGGTTGCCGTTCTTGTCAGTGATCGTCGGTGCGACGGTCAGTTCATACGCGCCGGCCGAGAGCGCATCGCTGAAGCCCAACTCAAACATCCGGTCATGGGAGCCGGGTACGGAAGTAATGGACGCGACGCTGACAGGGCCGTTGGGGCCGGTCAACGACAGGATGGACGCCGAAGTGAACGTGAGCGGGTCGACGCCCTTATCGAATTTCAACACGAGCTTGTCCACGGGAGTGAACAGGCGCTCCGGCAGCGCCGCGATGCGCGGGCCGGACGTGTCATCCACAACGGCAGCGGCGGCGTTGAGTCGCCCACCGGTGACCATTTTGCCCGCCAGCGCCGCGACCGGATCGACCGTTTCCAGCACGCGGGCGATCACGCGGTCGTACGACCAGTCGGGGAACCGGTCGCGCACGAGGGCCACCACGCCCGTGACGTGTGGTGTGGCCATCGACGTGCCGCTGGCCCTCGCGTAAGCATCACCCGGGACCGTGCTGACAATGTCGACGCCCGGTGCGGCCAGATCGACCGACGTGGCGCCGTAATTCGAGAAACTGGCCATTTGATCGTTATGATCGGTGGCCGCGACCGCGATGATGTTGTCCAGGTCGTAGCTGGCCGGATAGAACGGATTGACGTCATTGTTCAGGGGAAAGAGGCCGTAGTACCCGTTCCCTGCACCGGCCACGAAGATGTGCCCCAGCTGGCGGGCGGCCGAAATGGCATCGTACATCGCCTGGGAAAACGGTTCGTTGCCGCCCCAGCTGTTGTTCGAGATCAGTGCGCCTTGCGCAACGGCGTAATTGATCGCGTTGACGGCGTCGCTGACGGTCCCGGACCCGTTCGCGTCAAACGCCTTGACGGCCATGATCTGCACGTTCCAGTTCAGCCCGGCCACGCCAATCGCGTTGTCACCCACAGCCCCGATCGTGCCCGCAACGTGCGTACCGTGCTGGTTGTCGTCCATCGGGTCGCCGTCGTTGTTGACGAAGTCATAGCCGAAGATGTCATCGACGAATCCATTTCCGTCATCGTCGACGCCAGGTTGCCCGCTGAGTTCGGCCGGGTTGCGCCACAGGTTGGGTGCCAGATCAACATGGTTGTAGTCCACGCCGGTGTCGATCACGGCCACGACGGTCTGGCCGCTGCCGGTCGTAACTTGCCACGCTTCTACGGCATCGATGTCGGCGTCGGCAGTCCCGCCCGTCTGGCCCGTGTTATCCATTCCCCAAAGCTGTGCGAAGAGCGGATCGTTCGGAAGCGAATCGATGTGCAACCGATAATCCGGTTCGGCGTAGAGCACGTGGGGATTGTCGCGGAAGGTCTCCAGGGCCGCTTCGACCGACACCCCTCGCGGCAATCGCACCTGATGCAGTCCTGGCAGGATATCAAATGCGCGGTCCGCCGCTGCACCAATGAGCAGCTGGCCCAACAGCGCATCAGCTGCCGCATCGTGCGCATCGGCAAACCGCACCAGGATGCGGTCCTCAGCATAGTCCGCCACAGTGCTCAACAGACACCGAGACTCCAACAGCTCCAGACGAAGTCGCCGCATGGAAACACCCCATTCCCAGAGAATCGTACGGAATCACCACGTGCCGCCCGCATTCACGAACGATGGTGGAGGACGTTAAGGGGATTGCATTGCCCCGCAATCGAGGCCCGGCGAGAGTGGGTCGCGCTCTGGACTCCACACTAACCAGAACGGCTCCCCGTGCAAGTCACATCCGGCAGAATCCTCGCAATTGCACCGAGAACGGCCGGCACAATGCGTACAGCCAGCATATTGTGCGCAGCTTGCCAGGGGGTTACGGCGCCGACTTCGCAGCATCCCAGTGCGCGACGATCTGCTGCTGGTGCGCGTCCTGCGAGTCGGCGTAGCGGACGATCGCCTGCTCGAGCCCCGTGCAGAGCCGGCTGACGGTCAGCAAGTACGACTTGTCCGCCGCGTATTGAGATGCGCCTTCCAACGGCGCAATCTCGCCCGCTGCCAGCAGCTCGAATCGCCGACAGGTTGTCGCCAGGTATTCGACGGCCAGGCGAGCATGCGCCGCCTCGTAGCACGCGCTCAGGCCGGCCGCGACGAGGCTGCCGTGAAACCTTCGCAGGTGTGCGATCCGGGCATCCAGCTCGGCAAGTTCCGGCGTCGGCTCGCCGCCCGCGCGATGCGCGATCCGGCGGCCGTCGACATACAGGGCCAGCTCGCCTTCTGCATCGACAGTCGCCGCCACGTGGACCCAGACGTCTGGCGGCAAGCCCGCGTCGCAGGTCAGTACGGCGCGCTCAGTGATCAATCGCAGGGCATTGCCGGGGAAGGTGTCGAGCACGTAGCCGTTGGCCGCGCCGACCGTGCACTTATCCACGATGCGTCCGCCACCGGCTCCTTGTTGCTGAGGACAGATCCACGCACAGATCGTGCCGCCGTCGACCAGGTCGAGGCGGGGATCGTGGGCAACCTCGAGGAAACCCTGCCCGGTCAATTGCAGGGCGCCGCCGCCCGGCGCATCGCACGGTGGGCAATCCCCGACCACGTGCGCAGGCAAGGTGTCACCGCACGCGTTAGCGACCACCTTGTCTTGCGCTGCGCCCAGTTGCCAGTCGGCCACCAGCGCGCGCTCAGCGTCCGGTTGAGCCGTTGTCGCCCGCGCCACGGCTTCCACTTCAGCCGCCGACAGCGCGCGCCGGTAGATCTGCACGCGGCCGATGTGCCCGACAAACCGGCTGCCGCCGCTGCTGTCCGCACCAATTCGCAGCGGCAGTTCATTGGTCGCCATGACCGGAAACTGCTGGCGACTCCACGGGGCCGATGCGAGGGCCGGCACTTCGGGCAGTGGCGCGGCGGCGTCGGGATGCCGCGGCACGAATCCCGCGGGAACCGCCCCACCCAGGCAAATCTCGATGACGGCCTCGACCGGCGTCTGATCGTAAGGCAGCTGGATCGCGTGCGCGTCGAAATCCGACCAGGGCTGACCATTGACAAACACGCCACTGACCGGGCCGCTGCCGGTCGTGGCCAGATAGAGTCGCTTGCGTCCGAAGCGGATCGGGAAGTGCTGCTGCAACTGCGTGATGCCCGGCGGCACATGCGGCGAGAGGGTCAGTCCACGGCTGGAGTAGCGATATTCGAACAGACCGCGCACCAGCGCCGCCGGGGGTCCGAAACTGTCGTAGCACAAGTTGATCGGCTGGTTCGGCTGGTACACGCGGGCACCGAACTCGACCAGCGGGTTGTCCATGCGAAAGTCGCGCGCGAACGTCATCAGCTGCTGCATGGATCGCCGCGCGTCGTCGTGTTGACCCAGGCGGTAATACCCCATGATCATGCGTGCTTCACAGGTGGACCAGTGACCGCCGTTGACCCACGTGCCAAACTGCCACAGCCAGCTCGTAGGCGGTTCATACATGTCGTCCAGGCCGGGGTAATTCGTGATGATGAAATCGTGCGGCCGCAGGCCGGGGATCGAAGCGATCTTGGCGTAAATGCGTGCAGACTGCGCGTCATCAGCCACGCGAAAACAGAGGGCGTCGTGGTTCACGACGGCTTCAAAGTACCCGTGCTGGTCCGCCCCGTACACGCCGTGGCGCGTGCCGTCCGGATCCAGGTATTTGACGAAGTACCCTTCATCGGTCGTGAGCTGCGGAAGGCCCAGTCGGGCGCGCGCGCGGCGGTCGACGAAGGTCGTTGCGGCCTCGGGATCGCCGGCCAGCTTCTCGAGCTCGATCAGACGATCCAGCGCGGCGATGTACGTGATCGACAGGCCGGCCAGATAGGCCTTGTCGTACGTGCCATCGGGCCGCTTCCACCCCGCGTAGCTCGGTGCGAGCAAGTTCCCGGCCGGCCCCGCCAGGAACAAATTGTTCGCGGGATCGCGGCGCGATTCGAGCAGGTCCGCACAGCGCCGCAGCTTGGGCAGATACCGTGCGATCGCCTCCTCATCACGGCTGATCAACAGCAGCTCGGCTTGCATCACCAGTCCGGCCGCCGTGAACTCGACGCCCCAATCGTGGATGCCGACCCGGCCGTCACCTTGCTTCGGGACCACCCAACCGGGACTCGCCGCGTCGCAGAGCTGGCCGTCAGGAATGACCAACTCCTGACCGTCGTGCGTCCAGGTCCGCTGACCGTCCCCCATCTGGTCGAACCACAGATCTTGTGCGTTCTGCAAGAAGGTGCTGAGCGGCTCGTCCAGCAACGGCAGAGCGCAATACGTCGGGCCGTAGCTGTTCTGGATCCACCACGCGCCCCACGTCGGGCCCTCGACGAACCCGTTCCAGGCAGGCGTGTAGAGCATGGCGACGTTCTGCAGCTCCGGATCCGGCGCGAACATGCGCCGGGCATAGTCCAGCAGCTGCAGGTACTCGACGTCCCCTTGACCGGTGAAGTACGTGCCTTCAAACGTCTCGCTGGCGCAGGCCGGATCGGACGCCTGCGGCGGGCCGGCGACAGCCAGCAGACAGGCGGCAGTCATGAGCCAACAGGCAATTCGGCAGTTCGGGTGATGTGGAGCACACGTAGTGGTGATGGAGGAAGTCACGGTTGGCCCCCATTGACGATTCGAGTTGATCCTGTCCATCCTGTTCATCCTGTCCAACCAAAGGCCACGCGGAGCTGACCGCCACGTCGTCGTGAGACAGGATGAACAGGATGAGGATCCCGTCCCCCGTCCTCCGTTCTCCGTCCTCCGCCCTCCGCCCCCCGTCCCCCGCTCAACGGCCGATGACACCAGGCACAGTGTACCAGAATCAGCGGCCGTCCACGCCCACATCACGCGCCGGAACGTGGTACGCTGGTGGGCAGCCATTCACCGGTTTCACACCCCCTCGGGGACATCCATCCGCGCAATGGTTGACGCTGGTCGGACCAGTCAGACGACCCTCACACAGGAGCAGACCATGATGCGGTCAGCATTCGCACTCATCGTCTTAGCGGCCCTGAGCCTCCGGGCAAACGGTCAGGAACAGTCCCTGGTCATCGAGCCGCTGGACGAGGTATTGGAGCTGGACGAGCAGGCGGCGTACGAGGTCGGCATCCAGTTGCGCAGCGAGCCCCTGCGGTGGCTGGCCTGGGGTTGGTCCGGTCGCGACGAAGCTACATTCACGGCGCTGGAACTCAACCGGCGCCATCTCGGTCACCACGCCGTGTTCGTGCATCCGCCGTACCGGGTCGGACCCGGCACAGTCGTACAGCAGTTCACGATCCGACTGCCGCAAACGCCAGCGGCGACACTGCGTGGTGCCACGTCCACGGCGGAAGAGGCGAGTCGGGGCGACGGGGTGACGTTTCGCGTCCGGGCCGACGAACAAGTGCTCTGGGAGCAGCACCATGCAAGCGCGGCGTGGGAGCCGTTTGCGGCCGACTTGTCGCGCTGGGCGGGACACACGGTGACACTGCGTTTCGAGACCGACTGCGGGTCCGCCGACAACACGTCCTATGACTGGTCGTTCTGGGGCAGTCGCATGATCGCATTGCCAGGCTATCACGCCCAGCTGCCTCCACTTCCCGCGCCACCGGAATTGGACCTGACGCGTCTGAGCGCACAGCCCAACGACGATGTGACGCCACTTTCCGCTTTCGACGGGCAGCGCAGCCTCTCGGTCGACAAGGCCGCCGGCGTGGCCGAGTTTCATTACCGGGGAGACGACGGCGCACTACGCTATCGATGGTACTGGCCACGAACGGCGGCAGACGCGCCCCTGGGCCGCTGGACACTGCACGCCACGATGCGCGGCGGGGAGTCGGTCGAGGTGCCGCTGGCGACCGGCAACCGGATTGAGTGGACGCAGCCGAATGAACTGGTTCAGGGCGCCGTGGAGACGCGCGATGACGCCGTACAGGCCACCAGCCTGTGGCGCGCGGGTGATCAGCAGGCGACATTGACGATCACGGCACGATTGGTCGGCAAGAGCATGGTGCTGGAGGTTGCCTGCGACCAGCCCTGGATCGGCCAGCTCGAGGCCGGTCGCTGGGGACCGGTCGCGCACCAGCGGCGGCTGAGTGTGCCCTTCTATCCGGGGCCCATCGAGCTGCTGCCGCGGCAGAACCTGTTCGTCAGCCTGCTGGTTGACTGGACCGCCTCGTCCGCCTCCCGCCTGACCGAGGCCGGTGCGGTGTACCAGCCGCTGACAGACGGAGCACGCAACGTGCTGCGCGAACGGATCATCTTCTCCGCCGCGTGGCATCTGGCGGAGGTGTTTCCGAATCTGCCGCACCCGGCGTCACCCTATCGTCAGGAGCTCGGCAACCGTGTCGTGTTCGACATCTGGGGAGGACGTTACAACCAGATCACCGCCACCCTTGCGTCACTGGGCGAATACGGCATCCGGAACCACGCGGTGATCGTGCATAACTGGCAGTACCACGGTTACGATAACGGTCTGCCCACACACTACCCCGCCAATCCGCAACTGGGCAGCGAAGACGACATGCGGCAGCTGGTGGCCACCGGCAAAGAGCTGGGTCACCTCATGGCCCTGCACGAGAATTACGTCGACTACTATCCGAACTATGAGCATTTTGACGCAAACCACGTGGCGCTCGACAGTGACGGCCAGCAGCAGAAGGCCTGGTACAATCCCGGGACGCAGGTCCAATCGTTTGCCGTTGCGCCGCACGTGATGGTCCAGTTGGCTCAGACACAGTCCCCGGAGATCCATCGTCGCTACGGAACCAATGCGTCATTTCTGGATGTGAGTTCGTGTGTGCCGCCGTGGTTCCATACGGATCAGCGTGCGGGAACACAACTGGCTGGAAGCCTGCAGCAGGTCTGGCACGCACATCGCGAACTGTGGGCCTACTTGCGCGCGACACACGAGGGACCGGTGTTGGGCGAAGGGAACGGCCATTGGCTCTGGAGCGGATGGCTGGACGGGGTAGAAGCACAGTTCGGTACCGGCTGGCCGCACAACGCCGGCATGTCCGCCCCGCTGCTGGTTGACTTCGACCTGTTGCGCATCCATCCCCTGCAGCTGAATCATGGGATGGGCTATTTCAGCCGCTGGTACGACGACGCACCATGGGGCGATGCGCTGCCCATGGTCGTGCTGGATCAATATCGTCTTCAGGAAATCGCCTACGGCCACGCCGGATTCCTCAACAGCAACTGGAACCGGCTTCCCGACGTCTGGCTCGAGTCGCACCTCGTGGCCCCGGTCACCGCACGCCACGCGACGGCCAAGGTCGAGCGGATCGATTACCAGGTGGGCGCTGCGTGGGTCGACACGACGGCGGCCGTGAAGGCGGGACAACTCGATCGCGTGCGGATCACCTGGGATAGCGGACTGGTGATCCATGCCAACAGCAGATCAGAGCCCTGGGAGGTAGAAGGCTTCACGCTGCCCCAGTTCGGCTGGGTCGCGCGCGACGGGGATCTGCTGGCGTATACCGCCCTCCGCGACGGGATCGTTGTGGATTTTGTGCGGACGACCGAATCGCTCTTTGCCAACGCTCGGCACCACGTCGACTGGCAGGCGGACCAGCAACCGCTGGCCGCGCGTCCCATGGTCGCTTCGTTTGAGCAGACGGGTCCACGGCGGTTTCGCGCAAGTTATGCCTGGGACCCGTGCACACGAATCCCGGATGCGGGCGAGTGCGTGGTGACGTGGCACGAGACCATGTCCTGGGCGAACCGCCCGTGGCACCAGCGGCTGCTGCAACGTCACACACCGACAACGCCGACCTCCGCGTGGCAGGTCGGGCAACAGGTGATGGATGGACCGCACGAAGTCGAATTGCCCGAGACGATGGCGAACGGTGAGTACCTGTGGGAGATCGCGCTGGTCACAGCAGGCAACGAGCGCGTGCCGCTGGACGGATACTGCGATGGCCAGCAGCGCGTGCGGCTGGGGCACCTGGTCGTGCGCGACGACGGCAAGTCCCTTGCGTTTCGGCCCGTGGACGACGTTGAGCCGCGCTCGGCCTGGCAGACCAGGCATCTCAACGTGGAAGGACGCGTGATCGACTTCGGCCCGCTCAACACCGATGGCTCGATCAGCCTGCGTCGCGAGGGCGACGCCTGGCAGCTGCGCACAATGCCGCGCGATCGACGCTTCACGCTGCAGTTTGATTCGGACGCTGTCGTGCCGCCCGCGTCCGTGACGGCGCAGATGAGTGATGGCGCTCACCAGACGATCACGCCGCACGTGGAGAACAGGCACTGGAACATCGAGCTCAACGGCGCCGCCGTGTATTCTTGGCCCGTTGCGGCGGATCGGTAATCGAAATTCAGCGTGACCCGGGGTGGCGCCGCGCGGCTGCGCCGCTCCGCTGACCCCGGGCTATGACGTCCAACGCCTGCGGCGTTGTGACGGCGCGGCACGCTGGGGGCGCGCTACGCTCGTCCCCAGCCACCCGACGCAGCAAGCTGGGGGCTCGCTACGCTCGTCCCCGGACGGCCAGCAACGCCCGGAATCGCGCCATCCCCTTTCGCCGATGTGCCAGCCCCGAAGCAATCGATCACGGGCCGCTTGCAGTTTCCCGTTAATAGATGGCAGATCGTCGCCTTTCGCTCCGCGAAAGTAGCGCTACTTTCGCGGAGCGAACGGCGACGATGGCGACCTGTGAACGGTTACGCCCCGAAAGCCTTTCCCTCAGGCTTGTTTGCCGTTACGATTGAACAGCAGTTTCCGGGTTCGTGGGTTCCGCGCGTCGCGCGTCCAAGGAGCTACCCATGTCGGTCACCAAGAAGCCTGATCTCAAGCTCGGGTATGCCGAGTACGTCCTCTATCCCAACGATGGAATGCGTCACGAGATCATCGACGGAGACCATTACATGAATCCGGCCCCGAGCACATATCACCAGACCATTTCCAAGCGGCTGCAGTATCATCTGTACGCGAAGATCGAGCTGGCCGGGCTGGGGCTGGTGTTTAACGCTCCGGTCGATGTGCAGCTGAGCAATCACGATATCGTACAGCCTGACCTTGTCGTACTCCTGACAGGGACGCGGGCCCGGGTCACTCCGGCGAAGATCGCCGGCGCCCCCGATTTGTTGGTCGAGATCCTGTCCCCGTCCACCGCCGAGAACGACCAACACCTGAAGCGAAGGGTCTACGAACGCGCGGGGGTCACCGAATACTGGATTGTGGATCCGGAAGAACCCAGCCTCACTCAGTTGGTATTGCGCGACGGCGCGTATACGCGGGTCGAGCATGGCTCGGACCTGACTCTGGCCATTCTGCCGGACGTCGCGATCCCCCTGTCCGAGATCTGGTGACGCGCAGATCGGGAGAGCGCGACGCCGACCTGAAATCGTAACCCGAAGCGTCAGCGAGGGACGCCCTTTCCATGACCTCTCTCGCTCACGCTTTCGGGTTATGATGCACGCATCGCTGATCATGAAACGACGCTACCCGTTCTCGTGTCGGAGCACAAATGAAGAAAACGCTGCTCAGTTGTGCGAGGAATTGGTGCCGGTCGATCATCCTGCGTCTGGCGACGGTTTTCATGCTGCTCGTGCTGAGCTCTGCAGGCGGCGTGCGGGACGCGCCGGCAGACGACGGCGCTACGAGTGGCCGCGCGATCACGGTCCACATTCCCGCGCTGACAATCGACCATCGGGCAGCTCAGGACGCCTATCGCATTGCGATTGGTGACTTGCTCGGGAATGTCGTGCTCTTCCAGGACGGCCTGCTGGAGCGTCCCGTGCCGGTGATCCTCGCCGGGTTGGACTACGGCACGCCCTGGACCCGCGATGCAGCCATCAACGCCTGGAACGGCGCATCGCTGCTGATGCCCGCAGTCTCGCGCAATACC
>JALOQX010000482.1 GCA_025459265.1 Pirellulaceae bacterium
CGTGCCCCGAGGTGAACGCTTCGACATTCGACACGTGCCAGAGATTGGTCGGCGACACACTCTGGCCATCGAAGGACGGATCCAGCAGGACCGGAACCAGCGGCGCCTCAGCCGTTGCGCCGCCGTAGCTGCCGATGCGATCCTCGGCAATGCGTACCAGCGAATTGATCGGCTCCAACCGCACCTCGGCGTAGCTCGCCGACGGGAACCACGGATCCTGTGGCTGCGGAACCAGCACGGTCGGCAATTGCCCGGCCGAAGTAACCGCCACGGCATAATCCCCCACAGGAAGATGCACCGTACCAACGAACGGATCCAGCGAACCGACCGAACCGCGGGACAGATCCTTTAATCCCGACAGATCGTCGAGGGGACGCACCGGCCCGGAACGGTCGTCAGCGACGTTCGAATCGCGGCTGATCAGGATCGGCGTGTAAGTCGGGGTCAACGACGTCGGATTGGTCACACGGAAGATAGTGATCGTGGTGTCGGCACGCCCCAATTCGTCGGCGTAGTCCATGTCGAACGTCACCGCCGCATGAGATCGCTGCGTGCCCGACGGGATCGCCGTGTATTGGACCGTAAAACGGTAGAAATCGATGTCGGTGCTGCTGCTGAGCGAACCGGCCAGCGAGATCACCGCCCGGTCGGATGCCAACAGATTCCCCAGATCCTGCGGACGCTGGCCAGGAGTGTCGGGGGTAATGAATGGCGAATCGTTGCTGGCGGTGTTGGCAAAAAAGAAGAAGTTCTCGCGTTCGGCGACCCATTCGTCCTCCATCGCTTCACCCAACAGCGGCGAGCTCTTTGGCAGACCGATCAACTCGACGCCGTTCTGAGCGTAGCGGATCTCCGAGTAGCGGACGGCCGACCCTGGCGCCTCGTCGACCTCGCGGGTCCGCACCTGCAACTGGTAGACGCCCGACGTCAAACCATCGTTGACGCGTGCCGGATCCTGCAACTGGTCCTGCGAATCCAATGCTTCCAGACTACTGCTGCGCACGCGGATCGTGTAGGGGCTGCGCTGTCCGGCGGCGCCGGGCAGCAGCACGCGCATGCCCGCATCGCGCTCGTTGGTTGTCCAGTGCTCCTTGATCAACCCCGAGACGTGCCGCGGCTGGTTCTGCTCGGCCAGTTTCTGCAACGGGTTGATGCTGGTGTCGGCGATCCGCAACGGATTGCTGTACAGCAGCTCCGGATCGATCGTCTCCCACGTCGAGTTGTCGGACAAGGCGACCAGCCGGCCATCGGCATCCAACACCTCGACCACGGTGTCCAGCGCGTATCGAGTGCGGTCGATATCCAGCCAAATCTCGGTGCCCGCCTGAGCGGTGAACGTGTACACGTCGATGTCGCTGCGGGAACTCAAGAACCCTTGGATCTCGAACCCCATGCGATAGTTTTCATCGCCGGACGTCTCGGAGGCTGCCAGTTCCCCTAAGAACTGGGCCGTCTCCACCGACGCGTTGATCCCCGGCGCCGTCTCGGTCGGCGATTCCTGCTCGAGGATGATCTCCACGTTGCGGTCGTGGCTGTACTGTTCCAGACGCAGACTCCGCCAATCGCCAGCCGAAGGGGTGGACTGCCAACTATTGTTGTTCGTGTCGGTCTGAAGCCGACCATCCGGCTGCAAACCGGCTCCGACCGTATCGTCGTGCAGCGACGTCAAGATCACCGGGAATCCGGGCTGGCCCACGACGTGCAACACGCCGCCAATGCGGTCCTCGATCTCCATCGGGCGGCCCGTCGCGGTGAAGCCCGCCCCCATCGTCGGATAGGCGTTGTACTGGTCGTTGATCGCGTTGCCGACCCCGCCGCTGACCGGCGGACTCCATAATTTGACCACCAGACTCTCGTCCGGACTGCTCTGCAGACGCAGTCCGCCGAATGTGTTGAAGTTGGGGATGCGGAGCTCGTCGTACAAGATATGGACAATGTCCGTGTCGTCCCAGACGCTCTGGGTGGAAAGCGTGATCCCACGTCGGACCATCTCGCCATGCGCCGGTTGCCCAGGCGCCACCCGCACACCCGCCGTGCGGATCTCCATGCCATTGGTGCCGACCTGGCCTCCGCTCCCAACGGGACCGTTGTTGGCGATGCGGTTGCCGCGGACGAGTGGGCCGCGGTTGTCGCGATACAACCCGGTCTGATCGATCGAGCCGGACGTGCGTCCAGGATCGGACAGCAGGTCGTGGGTAAAGGTGTCGACGTTGATGTTGATCGCTACGTCCGCGTTGTCCCGAATGATGTTGTTCAGAATCACCGGTTGAGCGCCGCGTACGAAAATCGTCGCCCCATCGTTCGGACCGCGGCCGAAGCGGTCGTTGGGACCTTGGCCACCCGTGCCCGGATCGTTCTGTTCGATCACGCTGTTGGCAATCCGGGCGGTCGCCTGATGGATTTCGATGACGTTAAAGCCCTTGAACGTCCCTTCGATCTTGCTGTTGTCTCCGCCACCGTAGGCCAAGTAGACATGGTCCAGATTCAGCTGGCCGAGCTGCCCGATGAACAGACCGCTCCAGTGTCCCCGGTCGGGACCCGCCGCCCCAGGATCAACGCCGAAGGTTCCGTCGTTGTTCGTGTCGAAGGTGCCGCCAGCGCCATAGCGGTCATCCAGTTTCGAGGTGAAGATGATCTGTTGTCCGTCGTTTCCCTCGGCGATCAGTTGAGCGCCGAAGGTGACTTCGATCCGAGCCCCTTCCAACTTGAGAACCGACCCCGGATCGATCATCAGCCGGGCACTCGGCCGGGCACGCACCACGCCCAACAGGGTGACGTCCAACTGCTCGCCCAAGTCTCCGCCTCGGTCCAGGAAGTTGCTGCCGGCAGCATTGGGCACGTTGCCGACCAGCGTGTACGGTCCGGCTCCCGTCGCCGTGCTGCGGTAGATCAAACGCCGCGTGTAGGAGCCGGTGGCTTGGGGAAGCCCCGACAATTGGACCGCATTGTGAGCGGGCCCCACTTGCACGGTTGCCGTCACATCGGATGCGGGGCTCAGATTGCC
>JALOQX010000203.1 GCA_025459265.1 Pirellulaceae bacterium
CGGTTCGCTCAGCCAGACTCGATCAAACGTCTTCACGTCACCAAGATCGACCTCGAGCCAAGCGGAATGCGTGCCCCAATCACAACCCCACCGCGTGGATGGATCATCATCGACGGCCTTGCCAGGCGCGTACTTCTCTTCTTGCTGGTACCAGTTGGAGGCAGTCGCTGGCTTGCCGGCTGCCAAAGATTCGGAGGCGGGACGAATCCAGGGGATGTCGCGCGCCGGCCGGTCGAGGTCCAGTTGGACAATGGTGTCGACTGGGTCCCGGGCCGCGGGTGCCACGCGCACGGTGATGCCCTGGTCGGTCTGCTGCAGCTCGACGGCGCCGCCGCTGAGCAAGGTTGCGTTGAGGATACGGTGCGCAATCGGCGGCAGCTGGAGCGTCTCGCCAGGCCAGCGCAGGATGTGCAGATAGATGGTGTTTCCCTTGTGGGTCGACCCGCCCCACCAGCGGCCGCCGGGCATGGCGAAGCGATCGAGATCGAGATTGAACGCGCGTTTCCCCATGTCCGGCGCGACGAACGGACCGCCCCGCGTCCCATAGATCGACTCGCCGTACCGAGCCAGCCACTGGCCGATCTGCCGGAAGATCTCCACCTGCCGCGGTTCAATCTGCCCGTCCGGCATGGGGTTGGTGTTGAGTGCGAGATTTCCATCGCCGATGGCACACGTGATGAGCATCTGCACGGCGTCCTCGTAGGGCTTGAGCGTGTCGTCCGGCTTCCAGGACCACTGCGTGCCGAGGGTGATGCAGCTTTCCCAGGGGCGGTCGAACTGGAACCGACCCACGTGCTGCTCAGGAGTGTCAAAGTCGCCGGGCAATCCGCCGCGGTTGTTGATGATCAGCCAGGGTTGAAGCTGCCGGGCCATGCGGAAGAGCGATTCCGAATCCCAGTCTTTTGGTGCACCGCCGAGGTCGAACCACAGTCCGTCGATGCGTCCGTAGTTGGTGAGAATCTCGCGCACCTGTCCGTGGAAGTAGGCGATGTAGCGAGCGTGGTTCTCCCCACGATAGTCGGGATGATGCCAATCTGGCTGCGAGTAGTAGATGATCAGTTTCATGCCGGCCCGATGGCACGCGTCCGCCATCTCCTTAAGCACATCCCGTTTCCAGGCTGATGCGGGTCCCGTGCTGCGATACTCGGTCAGCTGCGTGTCAAAAAGACAGAATCCGTCGTGGTGTTTGACCAGGAGGATAATGTATTTGGCCCCCGTTTCCTGGGCGACGCGCACCCACTCGTGCGCGTCGAACTTGTCCGGCTGCCATTGTTTGTAGAGGTTGTCATAGACGTCGACCGGCGTGGGGCCCTTGCCCCCTTCCATCCCGGGCCGGAGTCCCCAGGGCGGAGCGCCCCGCGACCAACCGATCTCCTGGCCGGTGAGCGTCACGGGTCCCCAGCAGATGAACATGCCGAACCGCAGGTCCTTCCAGGCCTCGACGATCTCGGGCGCGGCCCGCAGCGGATCCCCGGCCGGTGGCTCGTCCGCGTGCACACCTTCGGCCGCAATCGCCACCAGGATGCCACACAACGTGTGACACCATCGTCGCGTCGCACAAACAGATGCCATTTGTTGGTCACTCCAGAATTTGACCGTCGGCCAGCAGCCGCTGCCGCAGGTCCGGGTAAGGAACGTGTTGGACTGCCCTATCGCCGTCGATCGCCAGGCAGGCGACCGTGGCGGCCGATTGGCCCAGGATCATGAACACCGGCTCCATGCGGATTGACCCGAAGGCGATGTGCGAGCTCGAAACACACACGGGGACGAGCAGATTCGTGCATTGTTCTTCCCGCGGCTGAATCGCGCCGAGGGCGATCTGATAGGGGCCGTGAGTGCTCACGCCGATGTCGCCTTCGTTCTGCACGTGTCCATCAGGCGTGACGTAGCGTTGCACGTTGTGTGAATCGATGCCGTAGGAGCCCATGCCAATCGGCTCCGGTGTTTCTCGCCGCTTGAGCAACTCATGCTCCGTCATCACGTACCGTCCCACCATCCGCCTGGCCTCGCGCACGTACAGCTGGTGCGGCCAGTGCTGGTTGTCGACAAACTCGTCTTTCGCCAACCCCCATTGACTCATCGCCTCGCGCACGTCCGCGGGCACACGCGGGTCGTTGGCCATGAAGTAGATCAGCCCCTGTTGATAGACGGTGTGTTCTCGGAGGATCTCCCGGCGCCGCGCGTAGTCCGCCTCGGGATAGTCATGATTGAAGCCGATGTTGTCGGTGCTCATCGGGCCGTGGTTGTTCGTGTCTGTCTTCCGGTTGGGGATCGGATCGAACTTGTCGAACATCTCGCGCCACCCGGCGTCGAAGATGCGCAGCAGAAGTTCATATTGGCGCGCGTCGTAGCCTTCCGGTCGGGGAAACGGGAGGCGGTTGTCCGGGTGATCGGTCAGGCACATGCGAAAACAGTACGCTTGCACCTTCCGATCCGCGGTACCGAATGCGCCGGGCGGGTCGGGGCTGATGCGGGGCAACAAACCCGAGGCCGGTTCACCCGGCACCACGTAGGGATCAATGGGCGTGTCCAGGACGCCGAAATGGTGGCGATGGTGCAGCACGCCCGTCTGGACACCGTTCCAGGCTTCACCGTACCGCCCTTGCGACTCGCGTCCGACGTGGTAATCGACGCCGGCGGCGGCCAGCAGGTCCCCTTCGTACGTGGCATCCAGAAAGATGCGGCCGCGGTACGTGTGTCCATCGAGCGTCGTGATCGCGGTGATGCGCGGGCCGTCGCGAGCGACTCCGTGTTGTCGATCCAGCCACTGCTGGCGCCGAACGAGGATCCCCGCTTCCGCCACCAGTTGCTCAAACACTTGTTCGGCCACGTGCGGTTCGAAGTTCCACATCGTGCGGGCGTCGCCGTCGATCGCCGGAGTGCCCTGGCCGCGATTACCGTACTGCTCACGCGTCTGCCACCGCCATGCATCCGGACTCGCGTAGTGTTGCCAGATGCGGTGGTAGAACTCGCGTGCCAGCCCGCCGATCACGGACTTGTCGCCGGTGTCGGTCCAACTCAGCCCGCCGCTGGACAGGCCGCCCAGGTGTGTTTCCGGACACACGATCACAACGCGTTTGCCCATGCGCTGGACTTGCACGGCCGCAATCACGCCCGCCGACGTACCGCCGTAGACGACGACGTCGTACGGCTGAGTTACCGGCGGTGCCTCCGCGGCACAAGGCAGGAGGGGGGACGTGCACAGGACTGCGACCAGCAAGGGTCGGAGGATCGCCCGGGACATCGCGGCACTCACTCACGAGTTCACATCAAGCAGCAGGGCGACACCAAGCATGTCGCGTCTCCATGATACACGCGTGCCAGGGTGCGTGGGAGCCAGCAGATTTCGCCGGTGGCCGTCCAGCGCCGGAGCAAACCGCTAATCTACGTCCAGGCGCGTAAGGATATCTGACTTGCCAACGCAGATCGGCCAGACCCGCCGTCCATCCGACTCGTTCAGCGTACTTCCCTCGACCGCGACTGCAGATCGCTCGGCACCGGCGGCTTGCCCGGCTCCAGGGCCGGGCTCTTCGTCAGCGGAGTCGTGTAGAGGTAGATTCTCTGAATGTGACCGTCGGCTGCCGGAGTCTCCACAATATTTTCCGGCATGATTTCATCGATCCAGAACTCGTAGGACACGATGCGGCAACCCGGCTTCATCTGTGCGAACTGCGGCAGCAGCTTGTTCATCATCCAGGGCAGCAGGTACATCATGGCCACGTCGGCCCGACTCAGATCCACCGAGAACACATCTTGCTCGACAATCTGCACGCGATCGGCAACTTCGTGCAGCTGGACGTTCGCGCGCGCCTCGGCCACACGCTGCGGGTCGATGTCGAAGCCGACGCCCCGGCAGCCTGTCTTGAGCGCTGCGGTGATCACGATGCGGCCGTCACCACAGCCCAGGTCATAGACCAGGTCGCTCGGCGTCGGGCAGGCCAGTTCGACCATCTTCTCCACCACGAGATCCGGCGACGTGATGAAGGGGGCGTTGAGTCCCTGGCGGGGTGGTGGGGACAGCTTCGTCGGCGGGTGGGCCGTTTCGAGCAGCAGATAGCGGAGGACGACACCCGCCGCCACACACGCCAGGCACGCCAGGACCCAGCGAGTGGATCTGGACCAGGTTCTGCCTCTCGGCGCGCTCGTGAGATCCGTAGTCCTCGCGCCCTGCTCTGACATGCGTCCCGTCCCTTGAATCAACCTCTCTGCGCCACCACGAGCATCTCGAAATCATCCGGTGTGAGCGGATGGTCGCGGCTGAACTGGCCGAGGCGGCAGCCGAAGATCTCGACCGCGGGAAAACCGGCGGTCTGCAGCAGCCAACGCAGTTCCGGGGGCGTGTAGTAACGCTCGTTGGTTCTGATCGTCGCGGATTGCCCCGCGTCGTCCGTGAACGTCATTTCCGCGCGTTCACGGAACGTCATCAGATCAAACGTCAGCGCGCTGGTCGCCGTGCCCGACTCGGCCGCGTTGAGGAAGTCCTTGACCGAGTGAAAGAGCGGAAACAGGGCGTTGAGGGTGGTCATGATCAGCGTGCCGCCGGGGCGCAGGGCCGCCGCTGCGTGCCGCAGGATGGCGTGGTTCTTCTCGTCGGTTTCCATCAGCGGAAACGCCCCTTCGCACAGCATCAGGGCCGCCTCGAATTCCTCGCGGAAGTGAGGCTCCGTGGCGTCGCGCCGCTGAAGCTCGATCGCAACGCCCGCGGTTGCCGCCTTCTCCCGGGCTCGTCGCAGCTGGCCTTCCGACAGGTCGAAACCGGTCACGCAGTAACCACGTCGGGCCAGCTCGATCGCATGACGACCCGTGCCGCAGGCAATGTCCAGAATCCGTTTCGACCGATCCGCGCCCAGCTCGCGTTCCACGAAATCGACTTCGCCCACCGTCCCTTGCGTAAACGACTCCTGATCGTAGGTACGCGCGAAGTTGACGAAGAGCGTCTCGTACCATTGTGCCATACTCGTGTACCTCCGATGAATCCGTCTGAGTATCGGCCATCCCTGCGCGGGAAACAAGGACGCGCGTGCTCGGACACCGGCCGCCCGTCCCAGGTTCGCGCCCCGTGCCTCGTTTGCGCCGGGTGGCTGGGGACGAGCGCCGGGTGGCTGGCGACGAGCGCCGGGTGGCTGGGGACGAGCGCCGGGTGGCTGGGGACGAGCGCCGGGTGGCTGGCGACGAGCGCAGCGAGCCCCCAGCAGTCAGCGTTCCGGGAGATTCGCGGCGATCGAACCTCGTCACGCAAGGAGGAAGCACGTCCGGAATCACGCAACTCCATTGCGGCTCTGCCCGGCTCCGCTCCGAGCTGTCGCAGTCCTGTTATGCTAACACAGCGATTGGTGGATTGCCGATGGGCACGCCATGACGGCCGGCGCGGCGTCGGCCGGCAGAATCACCCGGCTGGGACCTCTGTTTTGACCCTATTTTCTTCGGCCGTGTGAACCGCCGGCGTACTCGAACGACTGAGACTATTGGAGGCATGGCGCCAGGATGCGAACCGAGTGCGACGCCTACGAAGAACTGCTGGTCCTGCGGGCCCAAGGCGGTGACCACCGCGCACTGGCGGCGCTCGTCGATTACTGGCATCCTCCCTTGACCCGGCATGCGCTGCGATTGACCGGCGAAGCCGACGGTGCGGCCGAAGTCATGCAGGAAAGTTGGCTGGCCATCGTGCGTTCCCTTGGTCGACTCACTGACCCGGCCTGCGCCCGGTCGTGGGCGTACCGGATCGTCACGCACAAGTGCACGGACTGGGTGCGCCGCCGTGCCCGCAGCCGCCAGGTGACTCAGCCGCTGCAGGAGGACATGTTGACTGAACTCAGTCCGAGCCACGACAGTCAGGACGAGAGCGGCAGGTTGCGTGACGCACTGAGGCTGCTCGCGCGTGAACAGCGTGTCATCTTGTCGATGTTCTACGTCGATGACATGTCCGTGCGCGAAATCGCCGAAGCCTGCTCGCTGCCCGCCGGTACCGTCAAATCGCGGCTGTTCCACGCCCGCAACCGCCTGAAGCAGATACTGGAAAGGACCGATCCATGAAAGATCTCGACGAGAAGATCCGTGAGGCCCTGCAGTTGGAAGATGCGCAGTTGATCGAGGAGTTTCGCGGTGAGCCTTCGCTGCGTGACATGGTGATCGAGACATTCCGGAGTCGACATCGCTGGATCCACGTTACCGCCCTGGTGATGCCGTTCGTGTTCCTCCTGTTGTTCTTCGTCTTCGGCTACCAGTTCTACCAGGCGGAAAGCGTGCGCGCGATGATTGGCTGGTCCGCGGCATGTCTCTGGTCCGCGACGGCGATGGGATTGTTTAAGATCGCGTACATGCTGGAGCTGAATAAGAACGCGGTGACTCGGGAAGTCAAACGGCTGGAACTGGAGCTGGCCCAATTGAGTCGCCGGCTCCCGCAGCCGTAGCGCCGCCGCAATGGGGACAGGTACATTTGTCGCGGCATTCTTGGCAGAATGGAGAAACCGTCGCGGAGTGCTTGGGGGATCAAGGCGATCGAGCAACGAATGCGCGCGTGTTCGGGACCGAACTGACGCGTCCTCGACGCCCCTGCGATGTAATTCATCCTGTCGATCCTGTCTTGCGGGCAATTGACGCACGCCTGGGACAGATGGACAATGAGCATCGCACGGCACCACCAAGACGGAGTCAGGCGAATCTGTCGAGACGACGAGACCGTACTTGCATGGCGAGAAGTCCAGAGCCGAACCGTACGACCGACATGAGGAGTGCGGCAACGGAAGTCCAACAGACGACGGACCTCACGTCGCAGAGAGCCGTCGAACCGGCAGCATCCTGCGCTGCCGCTCCATCCCCGCAGACAAGCGGGGCCGAATCTGATGTGCGAGTTCCGCCCGAGTCGCGTTACATCACGAACCGGCTTCACGCGGAAGGAGGGATTGGGCAGGTCTGGTTGGCGCACGACACGCAGCTCAATCGCGACGTGGCACTCAAGACCCTGCGACCCGAGTTCCTCGACCACCGCCGAGCGATGCGTCGTTTCTTGAAGGAGGCGGAAATCACCGGCCAGCTCGAGCACCCCGGCGTCGTGCCGGTGTACGAGTTGATTGCCCACCCGCAGTCAGGTTCGCCTCTGTATGCGATGCGCTTTGTGCATGGGTGCACGCTGGTGCAGGCCGTGAAGAACTACCACGACAGGCGGAAATCGGGCGCCGCCGACCCGCTCGGCCTGATCACGCTGTTGGACGCATTTGTCGCCGTCTGCCATACGCTGGCGTATGCACACTCGCGCGGTGTCATACATCGCGACCTCAAGGGAGACAACGTGCTGCTGGGCGAGTTCGGTGAGGTGATTGTGTTGGACTGGGGCGTGGCCAAGGTACTGAGTTCGCCAGATGAAGAGGGGAGCGGACAACACGCGCGGTTGCGGATCGAGGCGGACATCGATCAGACTCTGGAGGGCGACGTGGTGGGCACCCCCGCCTACATGGCTCCTGAACAGGCAGACGGACGTCTCAGCCAGATCGATGCGCGGACCGACATCTACGGTCTTGGCGCGATCCTCTACGAAATCCTGACGGGACAACCGCCGTTCACCGGCCGGAACACCGTCGAGGTGCTCGACAAAGTGCTCCGCGATGATCCGACGGCTCCACACGAGTTGTGGCCGGACGTGCCGCCGACGCTGGAGGCCGCCTGCCTGAAAGCGCTGGCCAAAGATCCCAGTCGCCGCTATGCTTCTTCCGCTGCCCTCGGAGAGGAGGTCCAGACGTGGCAAGAGATCCAGCGACGTCAGGTGGAGGAAGAGTTGCGGCGCAGCCGGGAGCGTTTTGAGCTGGCAGTGCGCGGTTCCCAGGACGGCCTGTGGGATTGGGATCTCCGCACCAACGAGGTGTTCTACTCCGCGCGCTGGAAGAGCATCTTGGGTTACGAGGATGATGAGATCGCGCATCGACTGGACGAATGGGAGCAACGTCTCCACCCGGACGACCGCGAACGGGTGCTCGCCGCCAATTACGCTCACATTACTGGCTCGACATCACACTACGAATATGAGTACCGATTGAGACACAAGGATGGTTCCTATCGTTGGATTCTCGCCCGAGGTGTGGCCTTGCGAGACGCCAGCGGCAAAGCCTACCGTATGGCTGGATCGCACGTCGACATTACGGCCAGAAAGGAAATGGAACGTGCCTTGCTGGAAAGCGAGCGGCGATATCGCGCGGTTGTCGACGCCGCACCGTACGGCATTCTTGTCGTGAACGACGAGGGCATCCTGCAGGACTGCAGCCCCGATGCCGAGCGGATCCTGCAGATGCCGGCCGAACGTCTGGTGGGGCGACCGATCGTCGAACTGCGTGCCAGCGCGTTGCACGAAGATGGGTCGGCCGTGACGGCGGATGACTGGTGTCTCGGGCTCGGCTCATCCGCGGCAACTTCAAGTACAGCACACGTCGTCAAGTTTCGTCACCGCGACGGAAGTTGCACCCGCGTGTCACTTACCGCGTCACCCATACGCACTGGCGATACCGAGTCTTGCTCAGGTCGCGTGATCTTTCTGACTCGCGTCACACAGCCGGAGGCGCGCTGAACGCGTCTCGGCCGCTGTGTTGCGTCGTGAGTTGGCCATCACCCCGTGACGCGGGCGGATGTGCACCGACCAGCGATTGTGCGTCATTTCATCGGCGTGAGCCAGGGCGGCCGCACACGCGGCCCACGGCAATGCCAACGGGCGCAAGTCCGCTTGGCGTTTACTCTCCCAGCGCATACAGGTGTCGTTCCGTGCGCACGAAGATTTGTCCGTGTGCGATGGCGAACGATGCCTGGACCTTTTCGTCCAGCGGGTTGGTCGCCAGCACTTTGAACTCGGGGCCAGCCTCCAGCACCGTCGTCTCGCCCTCATCGGAGATGACATACATGCGCCCTTCTGCCGCCACGGGGGACGCGGAGAAATTGCCGCCCAATCGCTTCTGCCAGACGATGTCGCCGGTGGCGGCTCGCAGACAGGTCGCGATGCCCCCGTCCGTGACGGCAAACAGATGCGGTTTCACGTGCAGCAGGGAGGGGATCTTCGGCATGCCCTTGGGCTGTTCCCAGACCAGATTCGTGGTCCCCAGATCACCTCGCCCTCCCAACCGGAAGGCCTTGATCGATTCGCTGCCGCCCCAGCCACCGGCCGTGAAGACCAAGCCGTCGCCCAGCACCGTAGACGGTACCTTGCCTTCGCCAATCACTTGGCTCGACCACAGACGCGCGCCGCGCTCGAGGTCGAACCCCTGCACAACATCGCCCGCTTCACTCACTAGCTGCACTGTCCCGTCGTGCTCCCAGACATTCGGCATACCGTGGGAAATGCGGGACAGTCCGCGTCGCGCTTTCCAACGTTCCTGGCCCGTCTGCGCGTCGAGCGCCAGGATATGGGCCTGATCCCAGGGGCGCTGCCAGCCGAGCGTCTTGTCCGCCCCGTCGCTGCTGCCGTCGCGGGCCATGATCAACAGGCCTCGATACAACAGAAGCGATGAGGCCAGGCCATGCTGGCTGTAGAAGGGATAGTCGCGGTTGATCCACACCACGTCGCCGGCGAAATCCACGGCGGCGAAACTGCCGTCGCCGAAACAGGCATAGACGCGCTGGCCATCCGTCGCCGGCGTCGAGGACGCATAGGTGTTACGGCCCTCCTTGTGACCCGGCTGCTGACGGAAGACTTCCCTGTTCCACAGGATCGCCCCCGACGTCCGGTCGAGCGCCAGGACGCGGCACGATGCGCCCTGGTCGGTCGCCGTGGTCACGAAGACATGGTCGTCCCACACAATCGGCGACGACCACGATTCGCCCGGCAACTCGGTCTTCCACGCAACGTTGTCCGTACCGCTCCAGCGCAGCGGCAGGCCGGTTTCGCTGGAGTGCCCCTGACCGGTCAGGCCACGAAATTGCGCCCAGTTCTCCCCGCGCGACACGGTGACGATGAGCAGCAACAAGACACAGCAGGGTGCGCCAGTTTTCATCCGGTTCACTTTCGTGACGTGGAGTTGCGCCGGGCCTGCACGCGGACGACCCGCAGCCCGGCCGATCCACAGTATCTTGTTCCGTTCTGCCTCCGCACGTCAACTCGTCTCGGGTTCGGTGGCTGGGGTTGAGCGTAACGTGTGTGTCGGCAGCCCCCCAGTGCTTGTCACCGGTGGGAAGCAGATCGTCGGCTACGTCCGGCCACGACCTCACTCGGCGGCCGAGCCAGACGGCCTCCCTCCAACCCGTGCTTGGCCGAGGCCGCCACAGCCGGAGCACGATTCGCATTCGCGGCGCGGCCCCCACACGTAGCCGATGATCTTTGCTCCCCATCGGACGAGCCGATGGGGGAGCGGAGGGTGCGCGCGGTCTTGCCGCTACGTAGCCGATGATCTTTGCTCCCCATCGGACGAGCCGATGGGGGAGCGAAGGGTGTGCGCCGGCGGCCCCCCGGTGCTCGTCACCGGGGGGAAGCAGATCATCGGCTACGTCCGGCCACGACCTCACTCGGCGGCCGAGCCAGACGGCCTCCCTCCAACCCGTGCTTGGCCGAGGCCGCCACAGCCGGAGCACGATTCGC
>JALOQX010000204.1 GCA_025459265.1 Pirellulaceae bacterium
CCGATCTGGAGGATATCCGAGGAGGGCGCGTCGATGACTTCCTGCGCGGCAGCCGCGGGCCGAACCGGCTCGAAGGCGGCGAGGGAGACGACACGCTCGACGGCACCGGCGGCGCTGACGTGCTCATCGGCGGTCCAGGTGCCAATCTGCTGATCGGCGGAGCCGGAGATGATCGGTATGTCTTCACGAACGGTGTCGCGGCCGTCGACACCCTGGTAGAAAACGCAGGTAGTGTCGTCGGGGGCGTACTAAGCGTCGGTGGCATCGACACACTCGACCTGAGCGACGTGGAAGACGCCGTGACCTTTGATTTGTCGCACTTCGTTCCGGACGTCGATCCCTTCGATGGTCAGGACCGCATTCCGGAATTCGTTCCTGGTGTGGTTCCCGGAGTGCTCGAGATCGATCTGCACGATCGCACCGCACCACTGGATGACCACACACGCACGGGAGAACACTTCGAAACTGTTGTGCTCCATGGCGGCCAGCTCGGGTTGGGTTTCAGGTTGGCGTCTGCACGCGGCAACACGGACCTCACGAATCCGACGGCGACGTCTGATCCGGCGTCGAAGACAGAGCCCATGCAGGGCGACATCGGTTTTCTTGGAACGCCGGGCACGCGCGGAGGACGTGCGCTTGGCGAGGGAGACTCGCCGTGCCTCGAGGTGCGATTGATTCCCGTGGCGGTGCCGACGGCGGAAGACGCCACTGAGCTGCCCTCTCCCCTCGATTCCGTCCTGCCCGGACAGGTGTTTTTCCTCGAACTGTGGGCCCTGTCGATCGTGGAACCGAGCGCCGGCGTGGCCGGCGGCATGGTGGACATCGAGTATCCCAGCGGGATCGTGACTGCCGGGCCGCCGGCCTTCCCGTCATGGCTGGAATTGATCAGTGGATCGGTCGCCGCCAGCGCCGGTTTGATTGACGACTGGGGAGGGGTGATCCTTGCCAGGGACGCGGGAGTTGATCCCGACTGGGTTCGTCTTGGCCACATACCATTTACGGTGATTGGACAGGGCAATCTGTCATTCGACTTGCTGCCGGGTGAATTTCCGTTTGCGCTGATGGGTATGGGCAACGTGGCTTGGACGGACGTGGTCATGTTCGATGCGCAGCTGGCCGTCATTCCCGTCAACCAGCCGCCGGTCATCGCCACGTCCGGGTCGCAGACTCTGGCTGCCAACACGACCACAACACTGCCGCTGATCCAGTTGTCGGACCCGGATGGCGCCGCCGACGCGCGGTTGACGGTGACGCTGAGCGTCTTGCACGGCACCCTGTTGTTGAACACCGCCGGCGTCGACGTTGTGGCTGGCGGGAATCGTAAGGCACTTGTGTCGCTCGCAGGCACGGTGGCAGCGCTCAACGCCGCGCTGCGGACGCTGGGGTATCGCAGCCACGCCGACTTTGCAGGAAGCGATGCGTTGACGATCATCGCCCAGGAAACGGACGGCAGCGGCGGCTCCGGGTTGACGGCAACAGCCGTTGTCGCGCTGCAGGTCCAGGCGAGGCCGTTGCCGTACCGCAATCCGCGGCTTCACTTGGACGTCAATGACGATGGCCACGTGTCACCACGGGACGCCTTGATCATCATCAACCTGCTCAACCGTGAAGGCACCCAGCAGCTGCTCGCACCCACAGAGCACTTCGTACCGCCCGATTTTCTCGACACGAGCGGCGATAATTGGGTCTCTCCCCGCGACGCCCTGTTGATCATCAACTACCTGAACGCGTCCCCCAGTGGCGAAGGCGAGGCAGCCTTATCTCCGGAGGACGCCTTGCAGCTCGCGGCAAAGGCAGATGGTCCCAGTATTCAGCGTTCCCGCGCATCGTCCGAACTCCGCGACAGCCTGTGGGCCGAGGAAACGGACTGGCTGCCAGGCACGGACACTCTGACGGACAGGGAGCATGCGACGGCCACGGTTCTCTCCGGCAGGACAAGCCGATGGAGGTCGCGCGAGCTTCAAATGAGTTCAACGATGTACACGCTGCCGAACGGAACGGGAACGTCAGACGGCCTGCTGGCACGCTCGCCCGGGCGCAACCGCCGGAGTCCAAACCGGACAAGCTGATAACCGTGCGCACGCGTTTTTGCGGCTCTTCCGGTGACCGGGACACTCATGCCGTGACCTGGTCGATAACCGCCCAACCTTCGCGCAGCAAGCCCACAGCTCGATGCTCTGGTTCGTCGCCGACGCGGCCAGCCCCGTACCGGAAGCCGCACGCGGACCACCGCCGACGGCATCACACCCACTTGGCGGCTTGGCCGGTGTTGCGGTAGACTGTCAGGCGTCGACGCACGCCAGAGTGGCGGAATTGGCAGACGCGCTGGATTCAAAATCCAGTGTCCGTTAAGGACATGAGGGTTCGAGTCCCTCCTCTGGTACTCACGTCAAAAGCGGTCACAAACGGCCAGAAAGCCCGGAGGAACGGGTTTTCTGGCCGTTTGTGTTTCGTGACGGCTCCGCCGTAGGAGCTAAACGGAAATGTCCAGAAAGACCCTGGAGAGCCCTCAGTTGGACACCCGGCGGTACAAACCACGGCCCAAACTCTGGCCTCTATTCCGAAATGCTTGGGCTCACAGAATAGCCCGCCGCGAGCTGCCGAAGATCCACGAGCAGTGATTTCAGTTCGGTGATCACCTGATCCTGAGCAGCGAGTTTCGCCTCCAAGTCTCGCACCTGCTCGCCCGTGAACAACGCCGTCCGCTTGTCCGCTGCCGGTCGGAGACTCGAACCAGTATTGAGGTAAAGCGCCACATCTTCCGCGATATCACATAGGGCTTCCGCCCGGCCTTCAGTGAGCGTTTCGGCGGCGCTCATCCAGAGACTCTGGCGTCGCCGTTCGCGCTCCGTGTCAGCACGCCCGCGAGGCGAGTGACCGACCGGGCAAGCCGGCAACGCCGCGATGTCCGGTTGCCCGGGCGCAGGCGGACACTTTCCGCTCGTACTTGCCGGGCCCGTTATTTCAAGCGGTGTCTGCGGCTGACCCCAAATCTGCGCGAGCGACCGGTCGAAATCGGCGAACACGAGATCCGTGGGCCGGTCTATCACTCGGGCCAAAGATCCTGCAGCCGAGTCGCCCGTAGCGTCTGTTTCGCCTTCGCCAGCCGATCCCGCATTGAGGTAATTGATGACTACCAGTGCGTCGATCGGCGACACCCATCCGTCATGCGCGACATCCAAGAAAGGCGGAGCGCTATTGGGTCCCAGCAGGAAGTGTGGTCCAGCCCGATTCAACTCATTAACGACCAGCAATGCGTCGAGGGGAGTCACCATGCCATCCGCATTGACGTCCCCGTACAAGGCCGGATTTGTGAACACCCCATTCGCGTGTGGCGCATAATCCTGGCCGATGTTGTCAGTCATTGCTATGGCAAGCTGCAGTATGTCGCTGCCACCCGCCACGTGCACGATGTAAGACTGGCCATCGAAGACCGGCGCATTGAGCAGCCAATGGCCGGTGGTGATCGCTCGGGGCATGAAGTCGCTGGTGTACAGTTCGATGGCGGGCTGCGTCGTGTGAAGCACCGCCAGGCTCACGATGGCATCCCGGTCGGCAGTGAACGTCAGCCAGCTGCGGTTGTCCGGCACACTGTACGTCGCTACGAGCCGGTTTGGGGGTGGTGTGGAGGCGAGGAAGAGAGCCATGGAAATCAGCTCGGGCCGCAGGCCGCGTTCGCCAAAATTGTAGTCTTCCAGGTGCGTGCTGCCGGTAAGTGCGATGTTCTCGCAGCGATCGTTCAACATCACTCCGACGTACGGCGCTCCCATCCGGTCACTGCCATCCAGGAACGCCGATGGCTGTGCCTCGGTCAGTGTGTAAACGCCCGGCGGCAAGCCGGTGAATTCGTAGAAACCCGAATCGTCGGTAAGGACTGTGCGTTGCAGGCGTCCGTGAACCGTGACCGGCACATTGGGCAGTCGCAGCTCCACTGGGTCCATGATCCCGTTGTTGTTGACATCCAAGTACACGTGACCTGACAGACTGCTGGCCGTCACAATAAACGCATCCGCGGCAGTCTGGTTGGCGTTCCCTGCCCGATCCGCCACCTCTCCGGCGATCTGCATGACCGTCACGCTGTTGGTGGACACCGCGTCACCGTCGTCAGCGTACCAATATCGCACGCGCTGATACCCAAACACCTCGATCCTGTCGATGGTCACCCCTGTCACAGCAATGTCGGAGAGACCGAACGTCGTAACATCGAGCCCCGCGGCGCCCATGTCGAACCACTGCAGTTCGACGTATCCGGGATCCTCGAGCACGACACTGCCGGTGCCGGGATACAGCAATACTCCCCAGGGCCGTTCCTGATCCAACGTAACCTCCAATGGCACGGTTTTGACCTGCCCGTGACTCAAGCCGCGTGCCACGAACCGATTTTGCCCCGGCACTAGTGGCAAATCTTCAAACGCAAACTGGCCTTCGCTGTCGGCCACGGTTGTGACGTCAACGGATCCGTCTCCCAGAACATCCAGTTGCACGTCGCTCAGCGGTTCGGCAGTGCCTACGAGCCAAATCGGCGAGATATTCGTCAAACGGTCAGCAGGTGCTCCCGAGTCGCTGGCGGGATCCAGGGCGAGCGTGAGGTCGGCGTCGTCGATGTGGAGGGCCACCGATCGCAGGTTGTTGTGCTCGTTGGTCTCCGACTGCTGCTGATCCGCATCGGTCACGAACAGCAGGTATCGATCACCGGCGGCGGTGCCGGGCAGTGCGATCTCTACACTTTGCGTGTAGTACCCGTCGGCGGCCAGCGGCAACTGCGGGTCCGCGGCGAATTCGGCCACGAGCGTCTCGCCATTGTCGAGCGTGCCGTCGTAAAACGGACTGCGCGACAAGTAGATCAGGTCGCGCCATGCGGCCAGCGCCGGCCCGTCCCCCTGGTTGGTTACGGTGTATGAGATGGTCATCGTGCTCTCACTCAGCGCCGTCGCGGGGGCTGTGGCGGCCGAGACGATCAGGTCCGGCGCAGTAACGTGAATCGGCACTGCATGACAATTGTCCGATTCGTCCGTCTCCGCCTGGTCGTTCTCCAGGTCCGTGACCACCAGCAGAAACTGATCGTCACTACGCGTGTTTCGAATCTCGACATCTCGCTCATAGACGAAGCTCTTGCCGGCAGGAACTGGCCGGCCGACACCGCTTGTGTCGTAATCATCCAGCAGTACGTCATTCCCAATCCGGGCATCACCCGACAAGTAGATCGCATCCACCCACGACGCGGACGCGGGCACGGTGCCGGCATTCCGCACGGTGTATGCGACGTGAATGACTTCGCCGAGAACGGCGGCATTCGGCGCCATGACGTCCGTCACGATCAAGTTCGGCGCGGCCACTGTGATCGGCACGACCAGCAAGTTGTTGTTTTCGTCCGTCTCCGATTGCCCGTTGTCGGCATCGATCTTGATCAGGAGGTACCTGGTACCTCCGCCGGTCCACCAAGGCAGCGACGTCTGGGCCGTTTGCGTATAGTTGCCTCCGGCCGCGAGCGGATTCGGCGCGACGTTCACCGAAGCAATTGGCGTGTCCCGCCAATCCAGTCGGGCGTCGTTGGAGAGGTATACGCGATCAACCCACTGACTGCGTCCCGGATCCACACCGGGATTGTTCACGGTCCAGGAGATCAATGATGTCTGGCCAGCCGTCCAGGTGTCTGGCACGGTGTGGCTGTCCGGAACCAGATCGACGTCGGCCGCCTCGACCCGCAGCGGCAGATACCACTGGTTATCCGCGTAGGTCATTTCCCGGGGGAACTGCGCACGGTTTGTGGCCAACACAAGATACCGGTCTCCCGCGGCCGCGACGGGGTGATACCCAACCGTTTCAGGGATCGTGACGCGTTGCGTGATTGTGTACGATTCATCAGGATCAAGTGGCACGTCGTTGTCCGCGCTAACAGTTGCCACGATGTCATTTTCCGTCGCGAAGTACGTGGAAGTCGACAAGCTGAGTTCGTCTGACCACGAGACACTCGCCGGCTGATTGCCGCAATTCGTGACCGTCCACGTGACTTCGATCGTTTCGCCGACGTGTGCGGACGCGGGTGCCGTCATGTCCGTCACGACCAGGTTCGGCGCTGTGAACGTGATCGGAATCGCCAACGCGTTGTTCGATTCGGTGACCTCACCCTGTGCGTCGTACGCGTCCGCGAACACCAACAGGTAGTTGGCGCCCGCCGTGTAGCTGTAAGCCGTCAGAGAACGGCTGATTGTATAACTGCTGCCTGCGGCGAGCGGTGTTTGGGCAGAGGTCGCCTCAGTTGCGAGTTGCGAAAGGACTGTATCACGCGTTGCGCCGGCAGCCAGATACACTGCATCGATCCAGTCGTCGTGCGCCGTCACGTCACCAACATTGGTGACCGTCCAGGTCAATGGGAACGAGGTTCCCAAGGCAAGCACGCTGGGAGCCTGAACCGTCGTGATTGCCAGGTCAGGCGCCTCGAGGGTGATACTACGCACCAGCACGTTGTTGGCTTCATTCGTTTCACCGTGACTATGATAGGTGTCAACCGCGAGAATAACGTACTTCGCTCCGACACCGACGTTGTCGAGGCGGAAACTGCTGGAGAGCTGATAAGAGTGCTCCGCGTCCACGATGGCGGCCGGGCGATAGACACTGCCAACCCACTGGTCGCTGTAGTCCAGACGATCGTCCGCGGAAACGTAGATGGTGTCGGTCCAAGATCCCAGTGCCGCATGCAATCCTCGGTTCGCGACTGTCCAGGAAAAGGTCACGGTCTGGTCGACGATGGCCGTGTCGGGGCAGTCGAACTGTATGGGCTGCAAGTCCGGTCCCTTCAGCCGGAACGGCATCGCCAGCACATTGTTGACTTCGCTGGTCTCCGCCTGTTGACCCCAATGGTCGATCAGAAGCAGCAGGTACTTGTCGCCAGGATTCAGGTCGCCCGGCATGGTCGCACTCTGGCGGATCGTGTAGCTGCCAAGCGGATCGAGCGGCGTGTAGGGCGCCGCCCCCGCCGTGGCGAGCCGTCGGTCGTCCCAGCTGAAAACGGGATCATCCGAGATCATGAGATCGTCGGACCAGTCGGCCAACGCACCGACTTCACCGACGTTTTCGACGGTCCATGCCAATGGCACTTCTTGGCCCAGCAGGATCTCGCGGGGTGCTTCCAGCGCTCGGATCGCCAGGTCCGGCGTGCGGATCGAGATCGGAACAGCGAACAGGTTGTTCTGTTCGTCAGCCTCAGCTTGGGCCCTAAAGCTGTCGGTCTTTACCAGCAGATACTTGTCGCCCGCGGGCGTCGTGCCAGGAACCGCAACGGTGCGCGACACGTCGTATGATTCGCCGGCCCCCAGCCGAGAGCCACAAAAGTAGAAGTCCGTCAACAACTGGTCGGAACTGTCGAGCATCGGATCACTCGACACGTAGACGGCATCACTCCAGCAGCCCACGGCTGGCACGCTGGAGCTGTTCCGCACGGTCCAGGAGACACCGATTGTCGCGCCGGTGGCCGCCGCAGCTGGCGTGAACGCATCGACGAGGACGAGATCGGGGACAGACACTTCCAGCCGCAGGATACGCTCATTGTTGCATTCGTTCGTTTCCCACTGACCACGCCAGTCATCCGTCACGAACACGAGGTACCACACGCCGGCCCGCGTGTCGCTGGGTATCCGGATTGACCGCTCGCACGTATAGTCGTCGCCGGCCACCAAGGGCACGTGGTCATAGGCGGAATAGGACGCCACGTGACGATCGGAGTTGTCAAACCACGCATCCTGCGACAAGTACAAACTGTCGGACCATCCGGCCAGGGCATCGTACGGGCTGTCGTTGAGCGTCGTCCAGGTTATGTGGATGTCCTGTCCGGCGTAGACAGCCAGCGGTGCCCATGCATCCTGCACCACCAGATCCGGCGCGTGAAGTGCGATCGGCACAACCAGCGTGTTGTTTGCCTCGTCAACCTCCCCGAGCGATCCCGAGGTGTCAATCCGCACAATGAGGTATCGCAGCCCCGGTTCAACATCGCGCAGATTCGCACTCACCACCACTTCATAAGAGGCCGCCGCAGCCAAGGGCGGCGCGTTGCTTCGGTATTGGCTCGCGAGATGAATATCGCCACTGTCCCACCGGTCATCCCACGACAGGTACAGGGAATCGTTCCAGCCGCTTACG
Organism: Pirellulaceae bacterium; assembly: GCA_025459265.1. Taxonomy (GTDB): domain Bacteria; phylum Planctomycetota; class Planctomycetia; order Pirellulales; family Pirellulaceae; genus JAAYDI01. The sequence goes on from JALOQX010000204.1 coordinate 8,137, forward strand.
GCGGGCAGTTGTTCCGTATTCGTGACGGTCCACCTGAACTCCACTTCCGTCCCCAAGAGGCCTTCCGCGGGGAATACGTGGGAAGAAACCAGCAGATCGGAACCCAGCAGCCGGATCGGCATTGACAGATAGTTGTTCGCCTCGTCCGATTCACTGAGGACGTGTCGGCCATCCGCTCGCAACAGCAGATACTTGTCGCCCGGTACGACGCTGGCGGGAATCGTGACGGATGCCGACTGTGAGTATTGGCCGCCAGCGTCCACAGGTGTGGTGGCAAGGATGCTCGCAAGCACCGTATCTGCTGTGCCTGGATAGGGATCGTCCGACAGCAACAGGACGTCTTCCCACGTTCCGAACGTGCGGACGGATGCTGGGTTGGCCACTGTCCATTCGACGAATAACTCGTGGCCGACGGTGACCGACTCCACCGACTCGAGGGACGTGAGGTGCAGGTCCGGCGCCAGCAGCGTGAGTGGAACGCTGGCCACGTTGTTGCTCTCGTGCGGTTCGGGAATCGCACGGTCCGCGTCCGTCACGAACAGCAGGAAATAACCTCCCGGCTGCACACTCACGGGCGCGGCAATGGTCCCGGTGCGCTCATACGAGGCCTGGACGGCCAGGGCTTCGTCATCGTTGCCCGATGCTTCGACGAGTATCACATCGTCGTAGCTGGGACTTGTGTCATGTGACAGCAGGACGCGGTCCTTCCAAGTGGCAACTGCTTCGGTCGCACCCACGTTGCGAACGGTCCAGTTGACGTCGAACGACTCACCCACGGCGGCGACACCAGGCGCACTGAACGCCGACACGGCCAGATCACTGTCCGTGAGCGTGATCGACACCATCAAGACGTTGTCTGCCTCGTCCCACTCGGCCAATTGACGATTCGAATCGGCTTTCAGAATCAGGTACTTTTCGCCCGCCAAGAAGGAATATGCCTTCACCTGTGGTGCAGTCCATGTGTAGGACGCACCCGCCAGCAGCGGATCGCTGCGGTACGAAACGGCCAGTACCAGGTCTCCCTCGTCAAGCTGCTGGTCATCCGACAAGTACAGACAGTCGCTCCAGTAACCTCGACCTATCTGGGCCGAATTGTTGCGGACAGTCCAGCCCACGTCGAACGGCTGACCCAGTGCTACTTCACTGGGAGCCCTGATGGACACCGGTTCAAGATCGGCGCCGGTCAGCTCGATCGGCACGACAGCCACGTTGTTCGCTTCGCTCAACTCTCGCCGTTGCCGGTCGTAATCGGTCACCACGATCACATATTGGCTGCCCAACGGCGCGCCGGAGGGAATCGCAACGCGTTGCGTGCTCGTATAGCTATCTGAGGGCGCCAGGGCGCCGTTGTGCACGAAGGAATTCACGAACAAGTCAAACGGGTCCCACACATCATCGCGGGAGAGGTAGACCGCCTCTCTCCAGCTGCCTTGCGCTGCCGTGGTCGAAAGATTGGCCACGGTCCATGACATGTCGAACGCCTCCCCGACCGCCAACCTGGCAGGCGCCGTCCCTTGACACATCGCCAAATCGGCAAGTTCCACATGCAGGGGCACGACGTACACGTTGTCTGCCGGATTCGTCTCGGCTGGACGGTTCCATCCGTTTGTCGTGACGATCAGGTAGTAATCGCCGGCCTCCAGCGTGCCGGGAAGTATCGCGTCCACCTCCTTCCGGTAGCCACGACACTCGGCCATATTCCCTATGTCGTAGTTGTAGGTGCTGGCCACGAGAGAGTCGCTGCCGTCGATCGTTTCATCGCGGGAAACATAGACCGTTTCGGCCCACCAAGCAGCAGCCGGGACAAATCCTTCGAGAGCTACTGTCCAGGCCACGTGGAGTGTATCGCCTGAGGCTGCCGAGGTCGGGGCTTCCACCGTGGCTACGGACACATTGAACTCGGGCACATCGGGAACATCCAACCGGATCGGGACTGCCCAGATGTTGTTGTCTTCGTTCGTCTCGCAGAACTGCCGACCGCCATCGGCGACGATCAGTATGAATTGTTGCCCGCCCGGCGCATCGGCAGGAATCGCAAACTGCTGCCGCTGCGTGTAGTCCATCTGAGGCGCCAAAGGAACCGGTGCCCAGCGGTGGTACGCTCCGAGGTAG
>JALOQX010000205.1 GCA_025459265.1 Pirellulaceae bacterium
GGATCCACCGGCAGAAGATCGACAGGTGCCAGGAGCGCCTGCGGCTCCTCGGTCGCTCCCGGTGCTGCGGCCGGTGGGTCGTCGCGTTCTGCCGCCCACACGCTCCACCCCGGTGCACAACAGGCCACAACGCACACCCACGCGACAATCCATCGTGCACGCACGCAAGGCGGCTCTCGACGCATGACGCGTTCCTCCTGAACACGATAGATCAAGATCGGAGATACTCCTGGACGCCCATCCGAAGACCTCGCGACGGACCCGAAGGCCTCGCCCGCGGCGGGTGTTCGGAGCGGCACTCAATTCGTGATTCCCGCGAAACCTGCGGTACGCAGGGGCGGTATCATAGCGACCTGCGAACCGCCGCGTCTATACGAATTAGCACCCCTCCGGGGGTGTGGTGACGCAGATTCACGGAGTCTGGGGCTTACCCGCCACGACGATCAGATCCGTGCTCGTTTCCCGCTCATACGGCTCCCCGTGGTACCCACCGTAGAGCGCCTGCGTGGTGGCTCCGGCGGCCTGGACCCACTCCTGGAGCTGCATCGCCTCCAGACCGAGAAACGGGACCGACGTGCTGCGAAACGTAAGTGGATCAGCCAGCTGGACGACGACCAGATCCACATACCCGCCGGCTCCCTGCCGATGGACTCCCTTGAGCACCACGCTCGGTCCCTGCCTCAGCGTCGTGCGGACCCCTTTTTGCCACACACAAGGTCCGTCCGGCAGACGCCACACGTTGAGGACGTGCAGCACAAGCACGCCCCCCGGCTGCAGCGCGGCCACAAGCTGCCGCAGAGCAGTCTGCACCACACCGCAGTCCGCAGCCAGGGCCAGCGAATTGCCGACACAGATGGCTGCCTGGAAGCGACCTGCCGGTCTGACGGGTTCCGCAAATCCCCGGCAGATCCACTGCAGACCACCGGGCTCCCCAAAGGCCTGTCGCGCACGCTCCAACATGGCCGGATTGATGTCGGCTCCCTCGACACGCAGCCCCCACGAATGGAACATGGCTGCGTGATGGCCGGTTCCACACGCGGCGTCCAACACGTCGGCGGCATCACAATCCGCAAACACGCGACGGTAAAAAGGCGCCTCGTGAGCGAGTCGTTTTGGCCAGTCGATGAACGCTTCGTAGCACTCCGAGAACTCGTCCCAATCCGATTCACTCATCGCATCGCTCCCGCATGCCCGTCGGGCAATGACCCGTGGTCATTCATTCGGTTTTCGCTCAGAGCCCGCAGGGACTGAATCGCCTGGTCGCGGTGGCCGGACGTCAGCGCTTGCAGAGCTCGCCTGAGGTGTCGAACGTGCGTCTGCCGAAACGGCATCGGGGTCCCGGACGAGGGGGTCGCCGGTACCAGTCGCTCCGAGATCGCGGCGAGCAGCTGCGGGACACCGGCCGCGGTTTTTGCGCAGGTCACGATCCCGTCCGGCCGTGAGGAGGGAGGCCGGTCCACCAGGTCGGACTTGTTGTGTACAACCAGGGGCAGATCGGTCGCCCGCGCCAGCAGGTGCTGGTCGTCCGTGGTCCACGGTGCCGACAGGTCCGAGACCAGCAGGATCAGGTCGGCACGCGTCGCGTGCTCTGCCGCTCTTTGCACGCCGGCGCGCTCCAGTTCGCCGGCTCCCGCTCGCGAACCGGCGGTATCGGCGAATTCCACCGGCCAGCCGTCGATGGCGGTACTGGCTGTCAGCACATCGCGGGTGGTCCCTGGCGTGGGATGGACCAGAGCGCGCGAGTAACCCAGCACGGCATTGAGCAGACTGCTCTTGCCGACATTGGCTCGACCCACGATCACGATCCGCCAGGGCCGGGTCAGATGGAGGCCGACCGGGGCCCAGCCGAGCAGCGTTCGCAGGAGGGTGGCGGCTGTGTCTGTCTCCCCCGCCCGGAGTGCCTGGTGAATTCGTGCGACCGCCTGGGACAACGCCCCGCGATGCTGATCCAGCAGGACGCCGGCCACGCGGAGCGTGCCGGCCTGGCCCAGCGCCAGCTGGGCTTCGGCACGCAGCCGATCGGACTCCCGGCTCAGCAGCCACCGTGCACTCGAGACAATTGTGCATCCGGCGCGCTGCAGGGATGCCAGCACCTGAGCTACAACGGCGCGACCGCCGTGGCAGTGGATCTCCAGCCGATCCGATGCGAGCTGGCACACGACCAGTTCTTCGCCGTCGCCAGCGGACGCGCTGCCAGGTGTGTCGTTCAGCTGCCAGTGCCCGAAAAGAATCCGATCGCGCGGCAACTCCACGTCTGGCTGTGGAGTCGCCGGTCGGAAACATGTGCGGAGGGCCGCGCAAGCACCGGGTCCTTCCACCACGATGGTGGCCAGCGCACCGCGGCCGTGCGCGGTGAGGAGTACGGCGCGGCAGCCGCGTCGGGGCGCGACGAACGCCGCGGATTCCCCGCCGGTCCGGTCCCGCTGGGCCGAGGTCGAACTCGTGCCATCCGCATGGTCATCGCAGCTGGAAAACGGCATGAACCGACTCACCTCGCTCTGAACTTGCGGCTTGCAGCCGGCCCGCGCAATGGGCTCAGCCGGAGCCTGCGGTGTGCCGCAGGTGATGATAGCCTGCCAGCGCGATGCCGTGCAGGACAAGTTGCGGCGCCCAGGTCACCGGCCGGTTGAGCCAGCTGCCCAGCGGCTGACCAAGCCCCCCCGTGCAGAAGACTTCGGGTGCAGGTGACAGGTCGACCGCCAACTGGTTGACCAGTTCCCGGACGGCCGCCACACACCCCCAGACCACACCGCTGCGCATCGCCGCGACGGTTGACTTGCCCAATGCCGGAGGCAAGGTCGTCAGGTCGCCTGCATCGAGCAGCGGGAGCGCATCGGTGGCGAGGCGCAGCGCGCGGGCAGCCGTGGGCATGCCCGGCAGAATGGCCCCGCCACGAAACACGCCATCGGCCGTGACCAGATCGACGGTCACCGCGGTTCCCGCATCCACGATGATCGCGGCGCGGCCGGCCTGCCGCCTGGCGTTGGCGGCGACCGAGGCCGCCAGCCGGTCCGTTCCCACCCGCTCGGGCGCCTCGACGTCCGTCACGATCGGAAAATCGCTCGCGCGCAGCTGCACATACACGTCTTGCGGCCGCGTTCGACGCACTCCAGCCGCCAACTGCGCCTCGAGCCCCCGGTTCACGCTGGCGACGAACCACCGCAGGGGCTGCTCGTCGGGCACCTGTCCGAACAACTCTTGGTAGGGCAGCGCCGCACGCTCCCAGGCGGGGCGCGACCCCGGGTCGGGAACGCTCCACACCTGCGGAGTGTTCGACGCAAACTCAATGACCGGCGTCCCTGCCGCGTGCTGCGGCGCGGCACGCACCTCGCAGCAGCTTGACTTCACGGCACTGTTGCCGACATCGACCACCATCAGGCGGCACATGGTTGGAGTCTTCATGGCGCTTGGGGCAGACAGTCGCGACACGTGGCGTCGGGGCCCGGATCCGCGTGGGCGGAGAGCGGTGGCAGCCGGCCGGCGATGGCCTGGACGAGCACGTTCAGTCCTTGGCCGGTCACGGCCGAGATCAGTAGCAGCGGGCCGGGCACGACGCCCTGCAGTTGCCGATGGACGTCGCTGGCGCCGGGCAGTTCGGCCTTGGTCACCGCCACGATTTCCGGCCGTGCGCCGAGGCTGGCCTTGTACTCCTGCAATTCGTGCCGCACCGTGTGGTAATTGGCCACCGGGTCGCTCCCGTCCAGCGGTGTCGGCTCGACGAGGTGCACCAGCAGACCAGCCCGCTCGACGTGCCGCAGAAACTCGTGCCCGAGCCCCACCCCCAGGTGCGCACCCTCAATGAGGCCGGGGATATCGGCCAGGACGAACGAGCGGTCGGCGTCGATCTGCACCCGGCCCAGTTGCGGCACTTTGGTGGTGAACGGGTAAGCGGCGATTTCGGGCCGTGCGTGGGAGAGGCGGCTGAGCAACGTGCTCTTACCGGCGTTCGGCTTGCCGATCAGTCCGACGTCGGCGATCACCTTCAGCTCGAGTGTGAGGAACCGATGCTCGCCATCCTCGCCCGGCGTGCACAGCCGCGGCGCCTGCTGAGTCGCCGACTTGAACCGCGTGTTGCCGTAGCCCCCCTTGCCGCCGCGGGCGGCCACCACTTCGTCACCGGGGCGGACCAGGTCCTTGATGACGAACTGCTGCTGCGTGTCGCGCACCAGGGTGCCGGGCGGCACCGGTATCAGCAGATCGCGGCCGCCGCGCCCGTGGCGGTTGGCGCCGCTCCCGTGGCGCCCGTTCTCGGCGTGCCACCTGCGGCGATGCGCCAGGGCGGACAGGCTGTCGACACCGTCGGCCGCGCGGATGATCACGCTGCCGCCACGCCCCCCGTCGCCGCCGTCCGGGCCACCCTTGGGGATGTACCGCTCCCGGCGAAAGCTGCAGCAGCCGTTGCCGCCATTGCCCCCCTGTACCTCAATCTGCACACGATCGACAAACATCAGTGGTGTCTCGACGCCGCACGGGTGGCCGAGGGCGGGCGCGAAAAAAAAGAGACATTCCCGCCCAGAATGTCCCACGGCGCGAGCGAGTGCCCCGCTGGCCGGCACTCAGTTGCAGATCACGTTGACGCGCCGCCCCTCGCGGTCGAACATCACGACGCCGTCCCGCAGCGCGAAGAGCGTGTAGTCCTTGCCCTGTCCGACATTCGCGCCAGCCTGAAACCGCGTCCCGAGCTGGCGGATCAGGATATTCCCCGCGCGCACCTGCTGCCCACCAAACCGCTTGACGCCCCGCCGCTGACCGTTCGAGTCCCGACCGTTGCGGCTGGACCCTTGACCTTTCTTATGAGCCATCGCGCTGACCCTCGCCGGAGAAGTTCAGGTAGTCCCGAAGGGAAACCTTAACTTTTAGCGATAAACCCACAAGTGATCAAGCCGCTCCGTCTGGCCGTACGCCCGCAGAATCTCCGTCTGGCGGGCCGGGTCCGCATCGTACGGCACCCCGTAGTAGATCCGATCCTCCAACTCGTGCTCCGCGTCCCCCGGCCGCCAGAAATTCAGCCGCAGCGTCTTGGCCAGGACGTCCCGGCCTGTACCGGGCGGGTCCCCCGGCTGGAACGCGTCCGGCAAATCCACCGGCTTGTGTGCATTCGTCAGTCCTTTGACATCGACCGAAAAATAATCAATCCGCGGATCAATGTCCTCCCACGTGGCCAATCCCCACACATCCTGCGGATTGTCGGGCGTACTGAGCGGGATCACTTCGCGGCTGATCTCGACTGAATTGAGCAGCCCCTGGCCGCGCAACTCGCGTTGCGCAATCGGTTCCTTGGCGGCCGGGATGATTCGATCCAGATAGGTTTTGGAGAGGTCGTGGCTTTCCAGCAGGAACTGCGGGAAAAAGAAGCGGCCTTCGTGCGACGTGTCTCGGACCGTGAACGTCTCGTGGCCCCACTCGTCCTTCACCGGCTCCGGCTCGAGGTCATTCCCCAGGTAACGTACACGGTAGACCATGTACCAGATGATCTTCTTCTGCATCCGCCCGCTGGGTTGCGGCACGTCCACTTCAATCGTCCGCATCGGCTTGAACGCGAACTCGAGGTTCCAGATCGCACGCCGCAGAATGACGGTCTGAGCGCGGTCAAAGGGAGTCCGCGATTTCGGCTGGAAATGCGGCTGCCAGTCCAGATCGGGCAGACCGCGGACAATCTCGACCAGCGGGCTGGGACCCGAAAACGTCTCCTCAAACTGCGGATCGGGCGGGATGACGGTCAACACCCCCGGAGCAAAACTGGGGGCTTGCGCCAGCGCCAGATTGCTGGCGCCGCTCGCCACGAACACAGCCAGCCACGCCGTGAATCGCCACACCATAGCTTGATCCTGACTCTCCGCCGCCCGAGCGTGCGGCTGCCTGATTAGATCGCCCTCGAGATGAACCGGACCTTCAGTATACTTAGCCAGATTACCCAGAATCAAGCATTCGCCCGGATCGATCCTGCTCGGCAGCCGCGTCAGGTTGGCTCTCCGGCATTTTCCGCACAATCGGAGCGGGACCGACGTCCCCGTGGGACCGACATCCTCGTGGGTCACCCCCGTGGGACCGACGTCCCCGTGGGACCGATATCCTCGTGGGTCACCCCCGTGGGACCGACGTCCCCGTGGGACCGATAGCCTCGTGGGTCACGAGAACGGCGCCATCAGCGCTGGTCGCCCACGTAGCGGCGCGCCGTCGAATGCTCGGGCTGCGGGTCCGGCGACCTGGTGAAGCGGAAGGAGCTGACCAGTGCCTGATCGGCCGCCCCAAGCCGTTCGGAGAGGCTCGATTCGCAGGTGCTCACACAGGACACGCGCTGCCCTCGCTCGTCCGTCAGGTGGTAGTACACCCAGTCGATGGGCAGAGTATCCACCACCCCCGTAGTCACGACGCGCATGACATGCAGGCCCGTATCCGTTTTCGACTCGGACGCGGTCACAAACTCGCCGAACCGGTCGCTCAACGCCCGCTGAATGTCCTGCTGGAAATCAACGATGGAAAACGTCTCGCCCGACTCCAGCGGCGGGAGCGGCGATATGTTGAGCTGGGCGACCAGGTCGCCACGATCCACAAACCGCAGGATGCTCACGTCGTCGCGTTCGACCAGTACATGCCAGCGTCGGTCCAACAAGAGCTCGTATCCGCCGCCCTCCGACCGGAACTCGAGCAGCCGCGCGGGCTCGGTGGGCTTAAGGTCGAGATCGGCCAGGATCTTGTCGTGCAGCGCCGGGACCTGCGTCACAGGCTGCAACGCCACCTGCACCCGCACCGTGGCCTCCAGGCCGGGATGGGCGTGCCCCACCGCCCGCTTCTCCTGGAGTGACATGGCGAACCAGGTGATCCGCTTCGCCTTGGTGTCGAAGCGGAGTTTCGCACTCACACGCTGATCGCTTGACACCCCTTGGGCAGAACCGTTGATCTGGCCCTGCACGTCCATGATCGCCGATGGACCGTCCATGCGTTCGAAGCGGCACGTCACGCGACCGCCCAACACCACATCCAGCCCCACGAGCGTCGCCAGGGCGGCCGAATTGACATCCCAGGTATCGCCCACAGCCACCACACGATGTGGTAGAAGACAGCTCAGCACGACGCTGTTGGCCGGTATGTCCAGCAGTTCCAGTTCGTCGCGGTCCAGCGGTCCCAGGGGTGAGAAGAGCACGACTTCGCCAGGATCGTCCGCGGCCACCGCGATCATGCGGCGCTCGTCCCGTAACTGCGGCCGTACTGATCCCTGTCGGTAGCCAATGGTCGCAGCGGCAGCCTCGTACTGCCGCACCGCACGCGTGACACGCCGCGTCGGCCCATCCACAGCCAACGCCTTCTCGTCGTAGACCAGTTCAGCCTTCACCTGCACGGGCGTCTTGGTCGGCTGGTTGCCCTCAGCCTTGAGCTTGAGTTCCCCCTGCAGTTCGTACACGGCCTTGATGCGCTGAAGCGCACCAACCTTGGGCAAGAAAGAGATATCCGCCTTAGCGCTGGTCTCTGCCGCTGTAGCGGGGTAGCTGAGTCGCTGTGGGAGGCATAGCGGTATCACTATAATACAAAGGTGTATAAATCCTGGGCAGCAGTACGTAACTTTTGCCGGCATTGGTACATCCAAGAATGGAGGAAGCTGACCGAACTACCTCGCTGATCGGATCTGGCGGGGCGGTCGGCTGGGGACAGGTAACCCATTGGTGCGCGTCACCACGAGTGCGTTTTTTTTTTCGGGAGCAACCCTCGTGGCGCTGGCCTTGTGGTCTGGAGACGGCGTATTCGGTAGATCGACTCATCGGGCCTCACCAGTGCAGTGGAAATCTGACTCGGTGGGTCGGTGTGCCGCGCAGCTGTCACGGAGGGGGGGGTTGAGCTGGCTCCCGGCGGAGACAGGGGGTGGTATGATAGCTGCTCTTCTGGCACGCCATGTGCTGACGATCAGAGGCGGCACCTGACGACCTGTCCGAAAGGCAGCCCCCGGCGCGAACTTGGGGACGGGTGTGCGTGACTCAGATGTTGTGATTTGGCGATTGCCGGCGGTCGCAGCCCGCGTACTCGACGCTACAAATATGGTGTGCTGGTGGGGCGGGTCGGGCGCGTGGTCGGATTGACGTCGGTTTGGATGGAGAACGCGACACGCCGAGGAGGAGGACGACGACGAGGAGAACCAACGGCCGCTGGCGGTCGTAATCGATAGGCGGCTGCCTGACTGGGGACGTTCAGGCGGCGGTGCGGGAGCGGCCCAGGACGGACGCGGTTTCCCGAAAAAGGACAGCGTCTTGATGGGCGATGGGAATCGCAGGGAGCACCATCGAGATGATCCCTGCGAGAAGAGGTTAGGGATGCATTCGGACTACAACATTCCGGCGATCCGCGAACTGAGAGACCAGTTGGTTCGGTTCGCTCCGCGCGAACGGAAGCTGGAGCAGTTGGACCGTGCTGAGCGTCTGATCGCGGAGATCGACGCGGAGCGTCGTTACACGTACGAGTATTTGTGTTTCCGGGTAACGGGTTACCGTCCCCATGCGGGCGTGGACGTGGCGATGACCGGCGCCGAAACGCTGCAGGATCTGTTGCTGCTGGTCGAAGACCTGTCGGACTCGGCGGATGTGCCGGTCGAGGAATCTCCGGAGCCGGTCTACACGGTGGAACAGCTCAGCAAGAACCTGAACGTCTCGACCAAGACGATTTCCCGTTGGCGGCGGCAGGGGCTGGTCAGTCGGCGGTTTGTGTTTGACGGGCGCAAGCGAGTCGGTTTCCTCAACAGCAGTGTGCAGCGGTTCGTGTCCACCCATGCCGACCGGGTGGAACGGGGCGGCCGGTTCAGCCAGCTGACGGACGCGGAGCGTTCGACGATCATCGACCGTGCGCGGCGTCTGGCCCATGCCGGCGGCGGACCCGCGGAAGTGACGCGGCGGATCGCCAAGCACATGAATCGGAGCGTGGAGACGATTCGCTACACGCTCAAGCAGTTCGACCAGAAACACCCGCATTTGGCCATCTTTCCCGATCACTCGGGGCCGCTGACCAAGGAAACGAAGAAGAAGATCTACCAGCAGTTTCGCCGCGGCACGTCGGTCGATGCGCTGGCCAATCGGTATGGCCGGACCAAGACGAGCATTTATCGTGTGGTCAACGAGATGCGGGCCCGCGCGATCCTCGAGCTGCCGCTGGACTACATGTTCAACCGGGAATTCGACGCGCCAAATGCCGAGAAGACCATCCTCGCCCCGCTGCCCGACTCGAACGAGCCGCGCAAGAAGACACGCGTCCCGGCTGGGCTGCCGCGCTACCTGGCGTCACTCTACGAGGTGCCGCTGCTGACCCGCGAACAGGAACAGCATCTGTTTCGGCGCTTCAATTACCTCAAGCACCGGGTCGCACGGCTGCGCGAACAGCTCGATCCGGCCCGCGCCAAGAGCAGCCTGATGGATCGGATCGAAACGCTCTACGACGAGGCGGTGCTGACCAAGAACCAGATCGTGCAGGCCAACCTGCGGCTGGTCGTGTCGATCGCCAAACGGCACGTCACCAGCTCCGAGGACTTCTTTGGGCTGGTCAGCGATGGCAATATGTCGCTCATCCGGGCCGTCGAAAAATTCGATTATTCGCGCGGCAATAAGTTCAGCACCTATGCCAGCTGGGCCATCATGAAAAACTTCGCCCGGACGATTCCGGACGAGTTCAAGCACCGGGACCGGTTCCGTACCAGCCATGACGAGACGTTCACGTCCCGCGAGGACGAGCGTTCCGACCGCTACGAGCAGGAAAGTGCTCAGGTCCAGCGGCAGCGCCAGATCGGCCGGATCCTGTCTCGGCTTGACGAACGCGAACAGAAAATTATCATTAGTCGCTTCGGGCTCGATCACCGCCAGGAACCGCTGACGCTCAAGGAAGTCGGCCACGAAATGGGGGTCACGAAGGAGCGTGTGCGGCAGATCGAAGCGCGGGCGCTCAACAAGCTGCGGCTCGCGGCCCAGGAAGAGCAGATCGAGTTGCCCGACTGACCAACCCGCTCTGCGGATCACAGGAGCCCCCAGACAGGGGATCTAGCGTTAGGGGGGAGGGTGTGCTGCGCTTGCTGAGCTGACGTTGGCGGCGCGCCGGCGTTGCGCTCGGCCGCTGGGGCGGCGATACGTTGATTCCGGCAAGGCGGGGGGTGGCTGAGGCAAGCAGGCCGAGCCTCCGGTGCCTTTTCTGGCGTTCTACCCGCGTTTTTTCCAGCGTCCGTATTGCGTGCGGGCGGTGCTTCGGTATAGTAACTGGTTTTCGCGGGACGGGATCGC
>JALOQX010000483.1 GCA_025459265.1 Pirellulaceae bacterium
CACGACGCCCACGGGCGTGACCTGGTTCCAGCAGGACGTGGGGACGATCGCGCCGCTGCGAAACCTGGCGACGGATGCCGACGGGACCACCCAGCTGGGGTACAGCGGACCCGAGCCCCCCCCTGCCAACCTGTTGATGCAGGTTGTCACGCTGCTCACGCAGCGGTACGACGATGTCGTCGCGTTGCTGAGCCACACGCGGCTGGACGGTTCCGCGCCGGTTGCCGGCGGGGATGCGATCATCTTCGCGGCGACGGTCGACAGCGCGGCAGGCGGACCGTTCGACTTGTCGATCGACACGGTGCGCGTGCCGGCCAGCGATTTCGGGGTCACGCGGTTCTTAGGCGAAGTCGGTGGAACCGGCCCGGTTCGCGACCTGACCGTGGAGACGGCCGGTCCGTTTGAAGTGGTGGCGAATATCACCACGAACCAGGGTCCGCTGTTGGGCGACCCGCTGGGTGATATCCTGATCGAGATCATCGATCGCCCGGCGAGTCTGAACGATGATTTTCACCTGATCCAGTCGGCGAATCCAGTTGATCCGGTGGTGCGCGTGGCATCGGTACACGGCAGCATTTCGATTGTGGCCGGTGATGACATTGTGCTGGACCTGCGTACGGCCATGGAAGCGCTGGCGGGCCAGATTGACTTGCGGGTCGACAGCGGCGTGCCGCTGGATGATGTCGCGGTCGGCGGGGTGATCGACATCCAAGGGCCAGGGGTGACGGACGGCGGTGGTCAGGCGAACCAGGTGGCCGCGCCGACAATCAACCTCGACGGCGGTGCGGACAACGACGCGTTCTTCCTGCAGTATGCGCGGTTCCGGGCAGGGGACGCGATTCGCGTGGGCGGCGGCGGCACCCAGACGTTGACACACGCCGTGGTCGGCGAAGGGACGACGACGCGCGGTGCCCCGACGGGTGGAGCCTGTGGCGGCAGCCCGGCGACGGTGGAAGTGTCGACGATCGAGCTGCGCGTGGGGGACCGCTTGACCGCGATCGACTCGGACAGCGTCATCGCGCGGGATTACCTCGTGACCAGCGCCTTTGTGGCCCAGGTGGGCGGCCCGGTGTTCCAGTACTCGGACGTGCAGCAGGTCGAGCTGATCGCCGGCGCCGGAGACGATACGCTTCGCGTTTCGGCGCCCATGACGGGTGCCTTGGGGCCGGTGATCGTCACGTTTGACGGCGCCGCGGGGAACGATCACGCCATCATCAACGGCAGTGCCGGCGATGACCAGCTGATTGTGGGATCGGCCTACAGTGGCACGCGGCATCTGCAGGAGATTGCGAACACGGAATTTCTGTGGGTCCGCGCGGCGGCCGGCAACGACTTTGTCATGAATGAGACGATCCCTCCATCCGTTCCATCACTTCTGGAGGGGGATGGCCTGGGAATACCGGGCCGCTTTGACGACACACTAATCGGCGGTGACGCGACGGACTTGATCTTCGCCGGGCGCGGCGAAGACGTGCTGATTGGTCGCGGTGGCAACGATTTCCTGTACGCCGACACCGACTTCGACGGAGTGGGCGGGGGCGTGCTGTACTTGACCGAAGCGACAGACGAGACGTTGGGGGACGTGCTGGAGGGCGGTGCCGGCACCAACAGCGCGGCCCAGGTTGGCGCACTGGATCGAGTCGGCGGCATCAACGGTACGCTGCTCGATGGCGGCGCCTGCAAGGACGTCATCACCTGGCTCAAGGCACAGATTGTATCGCTCGGTGGCGGTCCCGCAGCCAGTGCCGCGGCGGTCAACCTGCTCGTTTCGCAGGGCTTGGCGGCGCTGGGAGTCTCGCTGCGTGACCCCATCGGTCCGGCGGTGATCGTGCCGCTGTCGATCTCCCTGCTGCGTCAGCGCATGGATGTCAATGGTGACGGTGAATTGTCACCGCGGGATGCCCTGTTGGTCATCAACCTGCTCAACACGGTCGGGCCGGGCAGCACGTCCGAAGTGCAGCAGCGGCTGAGAGATGCCTCCGGTGGGGAAGGTGAAGGCGGAGGCGACGACTACTTTGACGTCAATGCCGACGGGTACCTATCGGCACGCGATGCCCTGCTGATCATCAATGAGCTGAATCGACCCGAGGCTGAAGGCGAGGCGGGAAGTGCCGGGACACTCAGCGCGAGCTTGGAGGCGGCGGCAGGCACGCAGGCGTACCACCCGGTCCGTGTCGCGACGCGCACGTTGCTGGCCGGCAACACCTGTTGGGCGGCAGTCAATGCTGATGTGCACGCGGCCAGTGCCGCGGCGGTCTTCACTCAGCTCGGCCAGCACGATGCCGCGGCGCTGCCGCAGCTCCAACCGTACGGCCCGTTGCGACCGTCATCGTCGCGGTGGGATGATGTCGCGGTCATTGACGCGCGTGTGGTGGATGACGACCTTCTGGACCTGCTGGCCGCCGGGGCGCTGCCAGGCGACTGACGCACAAGACTTCGGCGGACACGAGACCGACACACGCTGGGAAAAAGAGGCAGGCACTCTGGCTTCGACCCTGATGGACCACGGTGTGCGGCGAGCCGAGGGAATCGTCCACACACGGCCAGCTACAAGCAGGCGTGGAATCGGGCAACGTTCCCCGCCGACCCTGTGTCGGCGGCTCGCTGGACTGGTGAGCTTCGAGGGCGCTGCACTCGAACGCTCTTCTCCCCGCCGACCCCGCGTCGGCGGCTCGCTGGACTGGTGAGCTACGAGTGTGTGCGGATTGTGGCAACGTTCCCCGCCGACCCTGTGTCTAATGGCATCAGGATAAGGCATAGGTTCTTATGCGGCGAGGCTTTTGGGCGACGACCGTGGGGCGGTCAAGTACGGGTATTTGGATGTGCGGCGTTTCACTCTGCGCGGTTCGATGCGTCCAGGTCGCGTGCCGACGCGGTGGCTGGCGATGACGTGCAGCGTTCCTTCGTAGAGATCTTCCGCCTGCGCCGCTGATACGCCCAGCACGGACAGCGTGAATGTTTGAATCGCTTGCCGAGCATTGTTGAAGCTCAACGTG
>JALOQX010000206.1:0-10220 GCA_025459265.1 Pirellulaceae bacterium
CTGCAGCTGGGAGCCAAGGACGTGGCCTTTCCGCGTCTCAACCTCTTCAGTTACCACCTGTTCTTCTTCGGGACCCTGTTCTTCGTGCTGACCCTGATCCTGGGCGGGATCGACACGGGGTGGACGTTCTACGCGCCGTACAGTGTGGAAACGGGCACCGCCGTCACGACGGCGGTGACGGGCGCGTTCCTGCTGGGGTTCGGTTCGATCTTCACGGGAGTCAACTTCCTGGTGACCGTCCACACGCTCCGCCGGCCGGGCCTGACCTGGTTCAAGATGCCGTTGATGGTGTGGTCGCTCTATGCCACCGCCATCATCCAGCTGCTGGCGACGCCGGTGCTGGCCATTACGATCGTGCTGCTGATCGTCGAACGCACCTTTGGCGTAGGCATCTTCGATCCGAAACTGGGCGGCGACCCCGTGCTGTTCCAGCACTTCTTCTGGTTCTACTCGCATCCCGCCGTGTACATCATGATCCTGCCCGCGATGGGCATTATCAGTGAAGTGATTTCGATCCACAGCCACAAGCATATCTTCGGCTACCGCTTCATCGCCTACAGCAGCATTGCCATTGCGCTGTTGGGCTTCCTGGTGTGGGGGCACCACATGTTCACCAGCGGTCAGTCGGCTTTGGCGGGCATGATCTTCAGCGCGCTGACGTTCAGCGTGGCGATCCCCTCGGCGATCAAGGTCTTCAACTGGGTCGCGACGCTCTACAAGGGTTCCGTCTCGCTCAACACGCCGATGCTCTACGCCCTGATGTTCATCGCGCTCTTCGGCATCGGTGGCCTGACGGGCCTCTTCCTGGGGGCGCTGGCCACCGACGTGCACGTGCACGACACGTCCTTTGTGGTGGCACACTTCCACTACCAGATGGCCGGGGGCGTGCTGATCGCGTTCATTGCCGGGGTCCATCACTGGTGGCCGAAGATGACGGGGAAGATGTACAACGAGACGATCGGGCGGATCGTGGCGGGCGTCATCTTTGTCGGTTTCAACCTGACCTATTTCCCCCAGTTCATCATCGGCAGCCGCGGAATGCCGCGGCGGTATTTCGACTACGAGGGCTTGTTAGAGCAGATTCCGGGACTTACGTTCTACCAGATGATATCCACGATCGGTGGGTTCCTGTTTGTCGCCGGGCTGGTCACCATCCCGATCTATCTGATCCATTCCCTCAAGAAGGGGCGTCGCGCGCCGGCCAATCCGTGGGGCGGATCGACGATGGAATGGCAGACGAGTTCGCCGCCTCCGTGGGACAACTTCAAGCAGCCGCCGACCGTGACGGATCCGTACAGCTTCGATCATCTGGTCTATGACGAGAAGTCTCAGGGATACGTAACCGCACCATGACCGCGCACGCGACCCACACTTCCGACCACGCGGACCATGCCGAGCACCCTCCGTGGCTGGCGCACCACTTTGACACGCCGGACCAGCAGTTTTCGTCGGCGAAGCTGGGTATGTGGGTGTTCCTGCTGACGGAAATCCTGTTCTTCAGCGGCCTGTTCTGCGCCTACGCAGTCTATCGACGGAACCATCCCGAACTGTTCGTGGACGGACACCATTTCCTCAACACGATCCTCGGCGCGATCAACACGGCTGTGCTGCTGCTGAGCAGCTTCACGATGGCGTGGGGTGTCCGGTGCGCGCAGCTGGGAAAAACGCGCGGCCTGATGAATTGCCTGATCGTGACGCTCGTGTGCGCCGGGGTGTTTCTGGGCATCAAGTACGCCGAGTATCGGGTGAAGTGGGAACACCACATGGTGCCCGGTCAGGCGCGGATCGCCGCCCTGTTGGGGCTGGAATCCCCCGTGCTGCATGAGTTGGCGCCGGGCGAGCCGGCACCGCGCGGATTTCACCCCGACCACGAGTACATGGGGGAGAAACTGCGGCATGCGGACGAGGAAGCCGGCGTGCGGATCCTGTCAGAAACGCTCTATCAGACCCAGTTGCAGGAACGCATCAAGCGGCTGGGAACGTTCTTCGGGATCTACTTCTCCCTCACCGGCCTCCACGCCGTACACGTGATTTGCGGCATCATCGCCATCACGTGGCTGCTGGTCCGGACGGTCAAGGGGCACTTCAGCGCAGCCCATTACAATGCGGTGGATTGCGTGGGATTGTACTGGCACCTGGTGGACCTGATCTGGATTTACCTCTTCCCTCTGTTGTACTTGATTCACTAGCGGGCCCTGCCGGGAACGGCGGGCTGCCCGTTCCGCAAGGCAGTGGCGACGCCTGAGACCGCCCCTGGCCGACCTGTGGGACCAACGCCTATGCAAACCGCACCTGTTGACGAACATGCCGTGCCGGCCGATGCGGCCCATGCGGGCTCGGCGCACGTTGTCCCGTTTGGCGTGCTGTTGGGGGTGTTCGTCGCACTCCTCGCGCTGACCTACCTGACCGTCGCCGCCCGCTACGTCGACCTGGGCAGTTTGAACATCTGGATTGCCCTGGGCATCGCGACGATCAAGGGAGCCCTGGTCGTGCTGTATTTCATGCACCTGCGGTACGACAGCCCCTTCAACTCCATCGTGTTTCTCACCGCCCTGGCGTTCATGCTGCTGTTCCTCGGCATCACGATCCTGGACACCATTCAATACGCGCCGGACATTGAGGAAATGAGGCTGATGCAGTCGCCCTGAACGGCCGCGTCTTCAGCGCACGGCGGTCAGCAGCAAGGCGGTCAGGACCACGGGCAGATAGACGAAGGAAGCCCGGAGCATCTGCCGGGCTCGGCGGTCCGTACGCTCCCGCCAGAACTGCACTGCCAACACCAGGTACACGACGCCGCATGCCCCGGCCCAGAGCGCGAACCAGACCGCGGCCTGCTGGAGCACGACGGGCAAGAGACTGATGGGCAGGAGCAGGAGGGCGCCGGCTGTGGCGAGCCGGCCCGCCAGGCGGCCCGTCGGGTCTACGACCGCAGCCACGCGCAGGCCCGCCCGAGCATACTGGTCGCGGTAGAGCCAGCCGATGGCCAGCGCGTGGGGAAACTGCCACAGGAACACGATGGCAAACAGCACCCACGGCAGAGGATCGCCCAGCGCCTCGGCCACGGCGCCGCCGATCAATATCGGCATGGCGCCGGCCACGGCCCCGACCGGCAACTGCCAGGCGCTGCGCGACTTGAGCGGCGTGTAGCAGGCGACGTAGAAGATCCAGCTGGCACCGGCCCAGAGCGCTACCACAGGATCGACCAGCCACGCGAGATAGGCCAGTCCCGCGACCGACAGCCCCACACCGAACGCGAGCGCGCGACCGGACGGCACGCGGCCAGATGGGATCGGACGCCCCTGCGTGCGCGCCATCAGCGCGTCGGAACGCTGTTCGTACCACTGATTGAGCGCCACGGAGCCGGCCGTGATCAGGGCCAGGCCCAGCACCGCGTGCACGACGCGCTGCCAGGCGGGTGCGGTGTCGCCGCTCGTCCAGGCGGCCACCGCCAGTGAAAAGAGCACCATCACCACGATGCGCGGGCGAGTCAACTGGAGGTACTTGAGCATCGGCGTCGCGCTCGTGTCTTTCCTGGTCAGCCACAGAATCGCGGGGACATGCAACCCCACACAGGCATCTTAGATCATGGTGTGCCGGCCAGGAACCGAACCCCGGCCGCAGAGTCAGCAGACGCGAGCCGCCAGCGCCACCGGACCGTGCCGCACGACGACCGGTGTGCCGTCTCGGGTGTGCATCGAACGCAGCATCCCCAGCGCGACACTCGTGTCCGTTCCCGGCACGCGGGCGGCCGACGTGATCGAGCCGACCCGCTGCCCCTGCAGGTCCTCGACGTCGTCACCGGGCGCGGGCGGTGTTCCGGACGCGACGTGCAGGCGGCACAGGACCCGATTGACGTGCCCGAGCGCATCGATCCGGGCAATCGGCTCCTGACCCAGATAGCACCCCTTCGTGAAGGAAACGGCCTGTGCCGTGCGCGCCGCCTCCTGGGCCAGGTTGTCGACAGACACGTCGATGCCGCAGAGCGGGAATCCGGCCGCGATACGCTGTGCGTGAAACACCTCGGCACCGGCCGGATGAGCCCCGGCGGACGCCAGGTCGTCCCAAAGCGCGTGGAGGAACGCATGTTGGGTCGCCAGCAGGTATCCGCGGGTGCCCAATATATCTACTCGCCGAGCGGCAAACCGCACGTCGCCCCATGTGCCGTGGGCGTGCTGCAGCGGCTCCAGCGCCGGGGCCGCCGGGCACGCCGTGGCTAGCAACCGCCCACTGGCAGGGCCGGCGAGCAAAAGGACGCCTACGTCCGCTGTCCGGCTGTGTATCTGCACGTCTTCGCGGAGCACGTAGCGGTCAAAATGCTGGACCAGCGCCGCATCGTCAGCGCCGGGTCCCGCGTCCAGCCAGATCGCGGCGTCCTCGACAAACACCAGGACGTGTGCCAGGATCCGGCCTTTGACATTGGTCACGAAGGCTTCGCATCCCGAGCCGGGCGGGAGCCGTTTAACGTCGTTGGTGCAGAAGCCGTGCAGAAACGACTGGCGATCCCGTCCCGTGAACTCCAGCTGGCGGCGGTCGCTCACGTCAAAAACCGCCGCGTGCGTGTTCGCGGCGTCGAATTCCGCGGCGGCATCGCCGAAATGCAGCACGCTCGGCCGACAGCAGCACAACGTCGCGGGGACGTGGTGGCTCGGATCGGCCGCGATGCCGCCCATGGCCAGCTGACGTTCAAGGAACGTCGACCGCGTCATGCTGCGGTGCTCCCTGGGGGCGGGGATAGGACGCCAGGCCCACACGTACGTAGGGGAGCAGCACGGCCGCCACCTGGTTGAGAAACTGTCCGCGTGCCAGCACCTTATCGCACCCGGCCTGCCGAGCTCCCTCCAGAACTGCATCGTCGACGTGAGGACCGAAGGCGATGATCGCCACGCCGCCCTGCGCCGCGTCCCTCAGACGCGGCACGAGGTCGGCCAGGTTCAGTCCCGGCGTGGCCACGTCGAGCAAAATGACTCGTATCGGGTCCGAACTGGCCCGATCCAGCGCCGCGTCGCCGGTGGCGGCCACAACCACCTGAAGACGGATTTCGCGCGCGATGCTCGCCACACGCGCCGTTACCAGCAAGTCCGAACTCAGCAGGAGTGCACTCATCGCGCTGATCCCACAGGGATGGCAATATCAAAGTACCCGATCATCATCTCTTCCCGGGTCTGGTCGCCCCAGCGGACCGTGCTCGCGGGATCAGGGTTCGCCGGGTTGGCGGCGGAATTGTCGAAATGCGCGACACAGTGAATGCGCGTTCCCGCCGGCATCGTCTTCGGTGTCTTCAGGCGGTATGCGGTCTGCCAGTTGAAGTCGTACCGGGGGACGTCCAGCAGGATCTCGTCGCTGCCATCCGGGTAGCGTGCCTCGTAGCGGAACGACTTTCCGCGCAGGTGCATGTGGGGCATCAGGCCCAGCAGCTGCACGTCGACCGGGGCGCGGCGCGAGCGGGACTCCACACGGTAGTTGCCGTCGTATGGCGGGATTGCGAACTTGGTCTCCACGGCAGCCGCCGTGATCACCTCGTGTTGGATCTCGTCCGCGGCGGCGAAGATCAGGCCGAGCGAGCTGAGATCGGTCTGCTCGGTGCCGATCGGTGTGTAGTGCACCTGGAAGATCAGCTTGGATCCCGCCCGAATACGTTTGGCCATGCCCGCGGGAAACGGCTTGGCGCGTAGCCCGGGCACATACGCCGCCAGGAAGCCCCCCATCTCGCCCGAGGCGAGTCGCTGACCGGGCGCTTGGGCAAACACCAGCACATGGTGCACCACCTGCCGATTGCCGGGCCGCACCTCCGAGATCTGCACCCACTTGTCTTCCTGCAGCTGCGAGTCGACGACAAAATACTGGTACTTGATCTCGCCGCGGGCCGGTACCACAAACGGTTCGGTTGCCATGGGGACAACGAGGTCTGGCGAGCGGGGCAGCTGCCAGCCGTCGGCGGTCCATGCCGGCGCCGCGTGTTGCGGCGCACGCGACAGGTCCTCGCGATCGCCCCGCGGGGCCCCGTCCGCGACCCACTGATAAATGGCCTGCTTCTCGTCGCTGCTGAGCCGACGATCGTCGGCAAATTCTCCGTAATCCGGCGCAGCGTGCCACGGCGGCATACGCCCTTGGCGCACCACTTCGGCGATCATGGGAGCCCAGCCGACCGCTTCGTCGTAGTCGCTCAGGGCAAACGGTGCGATGTCACCCTGGCGATGACATTCCACGCATCGCCGCTGCAGGATGTCGCGCACCTGGTCCGTGTAGGTCACGCGGCTCCCGCGCGACTCAGGCGTGACCCGGCCGATCAGGCACCCATAGAGTTCGGTCTCCGGCGTCGTGACCTGCTCGCCGGCCAACAGCTGGCCGATGGCATCCGCCAGGAAATGCCGCTCCGCACGATCACGCTGGACCTCGTACGAATACCGATCGTCGATCCGGCCGTGGTACCGCACGACGCGGTCATGGTCCAGCACGAAGACCTCGGGAGTCCGCTGCGCGCCGAATCGGTCCGCCACGCGATTGACCTCGTCCCGCAGCAGCGGAAAGCGGATCTTCAGCTCGCGCGCGAATGCGGCCAGGTCTTTTGCCGAGTCCTGGCGATTGGCGTCGATGCCCACGAACACGACGCCGCGGTCTGCAAACTGGTCGTTCAGCTCCTGCAGCACGCCGGCATACAGCCTGACGATGGGACACTCCGTGCCCAGGAACGTGATCACAACGGCCCTGGCATCCGGCACGTCGGCCAGCGACCAGGGACGTCCGTCGTGGTCGGGAAGCGAGAAGACGTCGATCGGTCGGCCGATGCGAGAGTCAACCTGGCTCGTGTCCGCCGGCGTCGCGCCGAGTAGACAGCCACACAACACCGCCTGCAGCAGCATGGTCGCGTTCCTCACTCTCCCTCCCGGGCCGCCGCGTCCGGCTCCTTGAGCTTGTCCCGGAACATGCGGTTGAACTTCTTGATCTTCGGGCTGATGTACCGGCTGCAGTAGGGCTGGCGCCGATTGAGTTCGAAGTAGTCCTGATGGTACGGTTCGGCCTCGAAGAAATTCGTGTACTGCGTGATCTCCGTGACGATCGGTTTTTTGAAGGCCTTTGACTCGTCCAGCTGCCGCTTGTACGCTTCGGCCGTCTCGCGCTGCTGGTCGGAGTGATAGAACACGGCGGAACGGTACTGCGGTCCCTTGTCCGGCCCCTGTTGGTTGAGCGTGGTCGGGTCGTGCGTTTTCCAGAAGATCTCAAGCAGATCCGCGTAGGAGATCACGGCCGGATCGAATTCGATCTGGACCGCCTCGGCGTGGCCGGTCAACCCGGTGCACACCTGCTGGTAGGTCGGGTTCTCGACGGTGCCGCCCGAGTAGCCCGAGCGGACTTTCTCCACGCCTTTGACGCGTTCGAACACGGCTTCGGTGCACCAGAAACACCCCCCGCCAAACGTGGCGGTTTCGCGCATGCCACCTTCCCGGACAGCTCCCGGGCGACTGGCCGAGTTTTCCTGTCCCTTGGCGGTTCGAAGCGTGTCTTGCGTGCCCCCAAGAAGGGTCGCAATGACGACGAATTTCGCTGCGTGCGCGGCGGCGGCAGAGGTCACTAGGCGAGACATGACGCATCCTCTTACTGGCAAACCTGTCAGGTTGACTGCAAACCCGAAGCCCTAACCTACGTTGTAGTGGTAAATGGCTCTTTGGCAAGCGTTGGCGCAAGGGGTGGCAGCGTGATGGGTGGCAAGGCACTATTCAGGCTGGCACAGCTGATCGAACAGCATCGGATCGAAATCCATCAGGCCAAAGATGCCGTTGAGCTGGCTGGTCGCGACCCACGGGAGCCAGAGTCGATGCAGGCCGAGGCCGCGCCGGGGGGCGAGCGAGTAATGTTCCTGCTGCCAACCTGGACCCCGCAGGTCGTAGGTGCGACCAGGCAGGGCGACCATCGCCTTGGTGTTGTGCAGCAGCAAGCGCGCAACGTCCCGATAGTGATCGTCACCGGTGTGGCGGTAGAGCCGGGCGAATTCGTCGACGTCGAAACACATGTAGGCGTCCACCAGGGAATGGCCGGTGGCGATGAGCTGCAGTCCCGCGGTCGGCACTCCGCGTTTCCAATGCAATTGGCGATCATCTGCCTCCGCCACCTGCGGCACGTTCCAGAGATAGATCCAGGTCTCCGCGATGTCCGCGGCGACCTGCGCCCGGCGCAGCCATTTCTCGTCCCGAGTGGTCTCGTAGAGCATCAGGTATCCTTCGAGCGACAGCGTTGCGGCCTCTTTGTCGAGCACATCCGGGTTGTCGATCGTGCCGCCGGTGAACTGTCCCCGCGCCTGGCCGTTGGCCCAGCAGAAATCGCCGGCCCGCACGGCCCCGGCGAGGTACTTCGGCTCGCCGGTTATGCGGTGCATCTGCACCAGGAGCGGAATTGCGTTGAAGCTGGAGTGGGGCGACTCGGAGTAGACTGCTCCAGTTGCCGGCCACCAGGCCCGCGGAAAACCGCCGGCGGGTTGCTGTTGGGTCAGCAGCCAGTCCGCAAACTCGCGGGCCCACGCGAGCCAGGCGGGGTGGTCCCGGCCAGCTTCTCTTTCTCGCTGGTAGGCCCGCAACAGCGCCTTCATATCGTCTCCGAACGAACGTAAGTAGATCTCCGGATGATCGGGGACATGCCCCAAGGCCGTCGCCGGTGCGCCCGTCGCGATGACAAAGCCCTCTGCCTCGGGCGGTGCCATCTTCAGCCGCAAGAACGACTCGATGATCGCTTCCCCCTTGCGGCGCAGTTCGATGCCGCGCGGCGTCGTGTCCAGGGCGGCCTCGGCCAGCAGGAACTCGGCCGCCTCTAGCGCTTTGCCACAGAATCCCAAGACCGTCTTCGGATCGGCATATTCGTGTTCGCCAGCCACGGCGGTCACGGCGTTCGGGATACCGGCCCGGCCGTTCGCCTCTTGAACGTTCGCGGCCAGCACGTCCACGATGCACTGCCGCGCCACCGCGATGTTGTGCCAATTGACGGGCGGCTGGAGCGTGCGCCACGCCCAGCGCCACGTGTCGCGGCAACACGTTGCCAGGTTGTCCGCCCAGCCGAACTGGAAGGAGACAGCATACTGCTGCGTGAAACCGCTGCGGATCGGGTGGAACCTCCGTCGCCACTCCTGCAACTGGCCGCCGGGATAAGTGTCCCCGGTGTACGTCTTCTCGCCTTCCGAGCCTGGGTACCAGTAACCGAGTCCCAGTCCGGTCCCTCGTTCCTCGGCTCCGATGGCCCCGAACGTGAAGCGCGCGTTGGTCATGGTACCGGGCGTCACGCTCATCGCGTCGTCGAGAATCGTGTCTCCTGTCGGCGCAGGATGGAGGACGGCCAGCGTGGATCCGTCGCGCAACCGTCCCGCCAGCACGGGTGCCGGCAATCGATCCTCGCGAATGCGCAAAGTGTATGCACCGGGCTGATAGCCGGCGGAGCCGCCGATGGCAAGCGGAGCAAGGTGATCGAAACCACCATAGAGCATGCCGGGCGCAAACCATTCGACGTCAGACCATGCCTGAGGCGCGGTCAGCTGCAGCACCGCGGCGCTGAGAAATCCCCCGGGGGCGTTGCCGCGAACGGCGACCGTGCGCTGCAGCCCCAGCGTGTCGCCCTGGAGAGCCCAGCGGTCGCTGAACTCGAACGTCACGCCGCCCTCCAGGGTCAGGCATCCCGTGCCAAGGAGACCGTCCGTATCCTCTGCCAGGGAAGCGTAACCGCCGCGAACGTGGCGGATGCTCCCGAGCCCTTCGTCCCAGATCTCCAGCTGCAGCGGTTGTGGTTGCTGGGCCGCAGCCAACCCAGCCCCGGCCACGGCAATGCCCCACGATCCATCCGCGTGGCGCCGGCTCTCCAGTTGCAGCGGTTCGGTCAACGTCACCTGGCCGTAGTCATCCATCGTCAGCCAGAAGTCGCGTTTGGTGCCGGTCCACATCATGATGCTCTCCCGACCGGCTCCATCGTCGTCGCAAACACCCACTTCGAGGCCGAGCGTCATGCCGGGGCGGAGCGAGGCGTGTGGCAGTCGGAACCCCATCTCGATCACGTAGCCCTGTGCGGTAGGACGGTACGCCGCTCGACCCGCCCACTCGCGTGCGAACCGTTCCGTCTGGGGTTTGTCGAGCGCATACTTGTCGCTGTGGTCGAGATAGACGCGCGGTGGATCCGTGGGCAGGAAATGCAACTCATAGCCCATCAGCTCGCGCGGGTCGCACTTGTCGAACCAGTCCGCGCGACCA
>JALOQX010000206.1:10229-12952 GCA_025459265.1 Pirellulaceae bacterium
CACGCGGCGTCCACCCTGGTTGTCAGGGTCGAGATAGATCTCCACGCAGTCACACAGGTACGAGGAGACTTGGGTCGGCTCGACGCGCCGGTCATCCGTCACCTCCAGCGCAAAATACAGCTGTCCCTCAGACCAGGCGCCACGCCATTGATAACTCAGATCCTCATCCCCGCTCCATTGCTCTGGTTGCATGCCCTGGCCGAACCAGAGATGGTCACTGCCGCGCACAATGTTTGCCCTGACACCGTTCCAATCCCGCAAATCACCGTCGACCTTGATAGGTCTGTGCGCGAGCGCGCACTGCGGTGCGCCCGCGCGCGGAGTGTCTTCCCCGGCCAGCACGGCGTGCCCGGCAAGGACGACGACCAGGAATGCCGCTCGCGCCGTGTGCGTCATAGTTCACCACCAGATGATGTAGAGCGCCAGTGCCAGCACGATCAGCAAAGCACCGAGCGCAAAAATGAGGGGATCGGCCGGCCGGTCATAGCGGTCGTTCACCGGCATCCGCACCGGCTCGATCCTCGGCCGCAGGAACGTGACGGCCGTCATCGCCAGCACAATCGCCGCAAAGGTCAGCGCCATTTTGTTGAGAAAACAGATCTGGTCGAAGACGGGCAGGTGCAGCACACCATAGACCGGGACGTTGACCAGCATCCCTGTCAGACCAGCGGCCGCGGGAGCGCGCGGCACCACGAATCCGAACACGAAGGCAGCCAGAATGCCGGGGGAAATGAAACCCTGCAGATCCTGCATGAAACTGAAGATCCCGCCGTAACGACCCAACTCGGGAGCGATCAGGCAACCGATCAGCATGAACGTGATCGTGGCGACTCGCCCCGTGGTCACCAGCGCACGCGCGGAAGCGTTGGGCCGCAGCCGACGCTGGTACATGTCCAGCGTGAAAATCGTGGCCGCCGAATTGAGCATCGAGGCCAACGAACTGATGACGGCGCCGGCGATCGCGGCAAAAACGAATCCGCGGACGCCGGGTTCAATGAGATTCCGGATCAACAACGGGTAGGCCTTGTCGGGCGTGGCGGCAAGAATCTCGGGATACAGCTGCCGCGCCAGCAGACCGGGAATCACGATTACCGCGGGAAGCACCAGCTGAATGGCCGCGGCCATGAGCACGCCGAGCTGGCCGTGCCGCAGACTCCGCGCGGCAAGCGTGCGCTGGGTGATGTACTGATTAAAGCCCCAATAATACAGATTCGGGATCCACAGTCCAAACAACAGCGCGGTCCACGGCAACTCGGGATGATCAGCCGGGAGGATCATGTGGAGCCGGTCGCCATTGTGCGCCACGAACGCGTCCCAGCCTCCCACCGCGCGAAAGCCTGCCACCGTCACGACGATGCCGCCCGCGAGCAGCGCAGTGCCCTGCACGAGATCCGCCCAGGCCACCGATTTCAGACCGCCGTAGGTGGTGTACATCGCCGCGGTCAGCGCCACGATCCAGACGGATGCCGTCAAGTTCAGCTCGAAAATCGTGTGGATGGCCAGGCCGCCCGTATACAGCACGGCCGGGATCGTCACCAGCACGTAGATGCCGACCATGTAGCAGGACATCAGATGGCGTGTGGCGGGCGAGTAGCGATGTTCGAGATACTCGGGCATCGTGTAGACACCCGCGCGGAGAATCCGCGGCAGGATGAACATGGCCACGAGGGCCAGCGCCATGGTCGCCAGCCAGTCGTAACTGGCCACCGCCAGTCCGTAGCTCCCGGCCGCTCCGCCGTTCATGCCGACGAACTGCTCGGACGAAATGTTGGCCGCAATCAGCGAGATGCCGATCAGCCACCAGGGAAGCCCGTGCCCGGCGAGAAAATACTCCTCGCCACCGGTGCCGAGCATGGTACAGGCGAAGTCCGTGTTGAGCCGAGCACTTCTACGTCCGTAACACACGCGCCGGCCGTGTTCTCGGGCGGACCATAAGCAACGGTGCATCACGATTCTAGTGCAGGACCGCACCCGGTCACAAGTCGCGACCTGTGATGTCGAGGCAAACACAATTCCCGGCCGCGTGAGGATGCGATGGATGTCGATGACCGCCAGGTCGCTGTCCGGATGCTGGAGAATGAACAGCCGGCTCCCATCGGGAGAGAAGGTGGTCGCGTCTGGCATGCCGTTCAGGCCATTCCTCGAGATAGGCCTCGATGAATCAACGAAATGGTCCTGCCAATAACAGCAATAAGGCCGCTTTTGCATCAATTCCACCCATGCACTGGCAATTGACGTCCGCAGCGGTGCCCGGCGGACCCGGCGATTCGGCCCTCAAAATCGGACGACGTGATTCCGGGAATGCTTCATCCTGGGGTGGCCAGGGTCGAGCGCAGCAAGCCCCCGGAAAGCAGCATGCTGGGGGCTCACCTCGTTCGTACCTAGCCACCCGACGCCCGCGATAACTGCAGGGAGGCAGCGAATCATGCTATAGTACGTCGACTCGAGCCACGTGTCCCTCCGGGAGCCGCGTGGCCGCCCCAGTCCCGGCACGTGTGAGGATCTCACCATGACTGATGCGCCACGTGACAGCGAATCCTCGTCCCAGCCAGCAGAGACACCCCTGTGGCTCTTGCCGCTCAAGATCCTGATCTGGCCGTTTGTCGTCGTCTTCCGGTTTCTTGATGAGCACCTATTCTCCTATCTGCTGGGCCGCGTGCGCCGGGATGAGGATCGCGTGTATAGCATCCGCTTCATCTGGTACGGCGAATCGGTCTACCTGC
>JALOQX010000484.1 GCA_025459265.1 Pirellulaceae bacterium
CCCGCGCCATCGCCGCGCAGCTCCCGGTCGTGGCACAAAAGGCACAGCGTCATGGATGGGGCGCGCAGCAGGTGCGGCAGATCCGCGGCATGGGGCGCGTGGCAGGCGGCGCATCGTTCCCGTTCGTTGACGGCGCCGTGCTTCACGGGGCTTGCGGCGATCCGTTCCTGCATGGCCGTATGGCACGGAAAGCAGAGCTCGGCGAAGTCCTTGCGCAGCAGGTCCTGGTTCCCCGCCGCATGGGGGGCGTGGCATGTCGTGCAATCCTTGGTGGCGGGCTCATGCGGGTGCTTCTTGGAGGCGATCGCCTCTGCGGTGTCGCTGTGGCAGCCCGTGCACTGCGCCGTCCCCGGCTGGCGGATCAGGTTGGGGTCGTCGCCCTGGTGGGCATCGTGGCATGTCGTGCAGTCGCCCACGGCCGCCGGCCCGTGCACGAATTCCCCCTTCGGCGGCGCGTGGCACTCGGCGCAGAGCTTCCCGACGCTGTCGGCCGTCAACAGGGCCTTCGTCGCCGCCCCGTGGGGGTCGTGGCAGGTCGTACATTTCTCCTCTTCGACGGCCGTGTGCGCATACTCCTTCTCCGTCACCGACTCGTGGCAGAACGTGCACAGCTCCGGCTGCTTGCGCGTCGGCTTCCAGTGGTGTCCCGGCGGCTTCGGCTCATGGCACGCGGCGCATTCCTTGACCGCCAGAGGGCCATGCACGTGGGGCGTCGCGGCGAGCGGGCCGTGGCAATCGGCGGCAAGACAGTTGAGGTCGTTCGTGTCGGGAGGCGCCGCGCGGCGCGCCGGCGCCGCGGCGGCAGGTGTCGCCGGCGCCCCGTCCGCACCCTCCACCGGCGCAGGAACGCCGGCAGCCGGCTCCTCGCCGGCCGCAGCCAGGCCGTTCGGGGCCCGGGACGACGCGATGGCCAGGCAGAGCCCGGCCAGGACCAGGAAGAACGCAGTCCGGGGGCGGCAGACCAGGATCCGCACGATACCGTCCTCCTGCGGGAACCGCTCCGAACCAGCGCGGCGAGCGTCGCGATCCGCTTCGAAGGCCCACCCATTATACCCGTCCCGGACCCCGAACTTCAATTCGCCCCGCGCGGCCCGGGAACTCTCTTGCAAACGGTCGTCGTTCGGAGCAAGAATACCAGAAGCCGTAAGCCATGCAATTCCTATCAGAACACTCGGTATACGACGAGAGGAGCCCCGTGCGACCTTCCCGCGCCCCAGGCCGACTCCCCCGGGGGCGGCGCGTCCTGGCGAGCCTCGGGGCAGCCGCCGCGCTGTTCCTTCCCTTCGGTTGCACATCCGATGACGAGATGCGGGAGCAGGAACCCGACCCCACCCCGCTCCACGCCCACATCGGCGGCTGCAGCCTCTGCCATATCGTGAACGAGGAGTGGCCGCTCGCGACCTCCAAATTCGAGCTCTGCGCCACGCCCGATTGCCACGCCGCCCTCAAGGACGCCCCCGAGCAGCAACACGGGCCGTTCGGGATCCACGACTGCACGATTTGCCACCGGCCGCACACCTCCGAGCACGAGCACCTGCTCGTGCGGCCGCATCCCGATCTCTGCACCTACTGCCATGACAAGCTCATGACGTGTCCCGCCGCCTCCCCGAGCTTCGCGCCGGCCGACCCCGCGTGCACGGTCTGTCATGGGGCCCATGGGGGGGAACGCCCCTTCCTCTTACGGCCCGAAGTGCGGCAGAAGTATTTTCCGGCCGGCACGGGGACAGGCGAGGAGAAGGAAGCGTCAGGCTAGCGGTGGCACGCCGTGCAGGGGGAGAAGTTGTCGGCGTGGGGCGGCCGCAGGTGGCACTGGTAGCAGTTCGAGCCCGCCAGCGGGTGCGGGGGCCCCGGCAACGGCGCGGCGGCGTTGTGGCTCGGCGTCCCCCGGTGGCACACCACGCAGTTCTCCGACCCGACGGGCTCGTGACAGTAGAGGCAATGGTTGGATTGGGAGCCGCCCCACGACGCGATCGCGTGGTTTCGCGGCCGGGTCTCCCGGTGGCACCGCACGCAGAAATGCTCCTGGTGGCAGACCGTGCACCGTTCTCGCTCCAGGCCGGAGGCGATGCCGTGCCCCTGCCAGCGGAAGTACTCCGTGTGGTCGGCGGGCCGCTCGATCTGGTGGCAGCGGTTGCAGGAGCTCTGGGCGTGACAGAGCGTGCAACTGTCCTGGTGCCCCCGCATGGCCACGGCCGCCGGGTCGCGGCCGTGGTTGCGCATCCACGCCGCGCCTTCGTGCGACGGCGGCCGCACGCTCCGGTTGAGACGCTCGTGGCACAGATCGCAGGCGGTGCCGATGCCCGCGGCGATGTGGCACTCCTCGCACGTGTGCGCCGCCGGCCGGTGAGCGTCGGAGAGGGCATCCGCCGCGTCGACGGCGTCGTGGCACTGGATGCAGAATATGGCCCGCTCATGGTGGGTCGCGTGGGAGAATTTCAGATCGTAGCTGCGCCACGTCGAGGCGAAGGCCTCCGCGGGATCGTGCTTCTGGATCTCGAGCTCATAGGGGTAGTTGGGACGATTGTCGGCCGTGCCGTGGCACACGAGACACGTTTTGTAGGTGGGCATGCCGGCCCGCTTTTCCGTCTCGAACCCATAGTGACACGCGTTGCAGGTCAGGCCCTCCTGGGCATGCCGGCGGTGGCTGAAGCCGGTGTGCTGGACGCGGTAGCTGATCACCGCGCAGCCGATGAAGGCGGCGAGCGTGGCACTCGCCCAGAGGAACCGTCTCCAGCGCAGCACAACGCGTGCCATTGTCCGCGGGCCGTCTAAAAGCATATCCGGCACGCTCCTATGACCGTGTGATACTCGGTCTCCGAGTCCCTCTCGTAACGGTACTCGGTCTCCAGCTCGAGAGATTCCATGGCGCGCCAGCGCAGCTCGACAAAGTAGACGCGGTCGCGCGTCTTCTCCTTCCCGGTGAAGAGATCGATCCGGTACAGCGCGTACGTCGTCCCGGCCCGCAGCCGCAGGGGGTCCACGATCCTTTG
>JALOQX010000485.1 GCA_025459265.1 Pirellulaceae bacterium
GTCGATGGCCATGACCACGTAGCCGCGCTTGGCGAGCTCCGAGCCGAAACTGCGATTCGCGTAGTATGTGCGCTTGAACTCGGCCAGCGCCGGATGCTCAGACTCGGTCGCCACGATCTTTTCTTTGCCCCACGCGAAAAATGCGCCGTGGTCATGCAAGGCGATCACCGCCGGTCGACGCCCGGGTTCGCCCTTGGGCAACAGGAGATAAGCCGGCACCCGGATATCCGGCGTCGTGTTGAAATACAGCTTCTCCCGGACATAGTCTCCACAGTCCACACGCTCCACGATCTCCGCGTTCGGATCGCACGCCGGTGGATCGTAATGCAGCAGGTCGCGGAGGGTTGTGCGTCCTTCCTGCTTCCACGCGTCCAGGGACTCGTGACGCGGGTGGAGAAACGACAGCGGCAGCTCGGATCGGTCCGCCGTCGCACGCAGGAACGGATACAAGGAGCCAGCCTGCGCGGGGGGGTCCGCGGCGTTCCCGCCGTCGCCAGGCACGACCATGGTCAGGGCAAGGGCGAGACTCAAGTGAATCATGGCGAGTGTCTCCTGTCTGGTCCGAGTCATCAGGTGCCAATCTCCGACTGAGGCTATCCACGTCGGCCTGGTCCCCGGTCCGATCGGGCCCATTATCGCGTTTCCTTGCTCGCATCACAATCAAGGCCTACGCACAGACGCCAGAGCAGCCCAGCAGCTTGCGCACGGATGCACGCGAATGCGAAACGGTCGGCACGCCGCGGTGGCGTTGAGGCGGACCTGCCAGGTTGTGGACGTGTCGGTCCCGATAGCGTATGGTACGCATCATTGAGCGGTTCCTGCGGCAGTTCTTCCCTTCGGCCGGTGAGTCGCCCACTGGTCTTCACATATTGGCCATCACGCAATGACCCACAGCCAGCTTCGCAGGCCACCGTATTCATCCGTGAGCGGCACTTCTGGTCACGCGAGCCGGATCCTCGTGAGGATTCTGTTTCTGCTGCTGTGGTTTGTCGTCCCCACGGAAGGAGGCTCCGGCCAGTCGCCTCAGGATGAGGCGTCTAGACTGGTGGGAAATAGCCCTGCTCGAGGGGAGGAGCCGCGGACACTCCGGACGCGACCGACGATTTCGGGCAATTTACGCGGCTATCGCGATTGGAGTCAGGAGCAGTGGACTCGCGAACTGGAGGCGGAAAAGGCGATCGGCTTCGATCTCCTGTGGCTCTCGGACGTGCAGGTTGCGCTTGGGGCTGCCAGTGCGGCAACACGTGACACGGCGGAGTTCGACGACAAACTCAAAATGGTGTTGGACCTGTGCCAGCGGCTGAAAATGCAGGTCATCCTCAGCACGGGATCGACCAAGGGCTGGTACGTCACTCTGGATTTGGAGAAGGAATTGCAGGACGTGGGCAGCCGCATCGATGTCCTTGGCAAGCAGTATGGTGCCCATCCGGCCTTCTATGCCTGGTACATTCCGCACGAAATCTACGTCGCCGACGGTCACCTCGGCAACTACATCGAACGGCTCTTTCCGGCCCTTGTCCAGCGCTGCAAAGCTGCCGTGCCTGGTAAGCCCGTGACGCTCTCGCCGTTCTTCATACTGGATCGCGACCGGGTGTTCGGCGATTTCCGCTATGTCGATCCCGAGGAGTATCGCGACTACTGGACTCGCCTGATCAAGTTGAGCGATATCGACATCATCATGATGCAGGACAGCGGCGAGCATTTCTCCTACGTCACGAACGAGCAGCGGCGTCCCTTCTTTGCGGCAATGCAGGCCGCCTGCCAGGCTGCCGGAGCCCGGTTTTGGGCCAATGTGGAGGTGGCGGAGGCGGTCTGCCCGAGCCTTGAGGACTATGTGCGCCGCTACGGCCGCATCCATCACACGCAGGCCAAGGGACTTCCCTGGCGCGCCGTACCCATCGACCGTCTGGCGAGCAAACTGCGCCTGGCCGCCGAATACTCCGAGCGGATCGTCTCGTGGGGCTATTTTGAACACGGGCGCCCGACGCTGGGGCCTGAGGCCGCGGACTGGTATGAACAATACCGGCTGTACTACATGCACGTCGCAGGCGATCAATAAAGGGAATTGGCGCGAGATGGGCACTTACCGGCGGGGCTCACGGTGCGCGGGAGCGGACAACGGCGAGTCGCCGACATCCTGGATCCATTGACGGGTCCAGTCGACCGCCTCCAGCCCCACATCCACGTTCGGCGTGGCCAGGAAGATCATCCCTCGGATCCGGCCGGCCCTCAGCCAGCCATAGCCGGTGTCGGTCTGCTGCTTCATCAACGGCAGCGGGAGCGGGCGCGACGCATGAAAGTCGTACGTGTAGCAGCCGAGATAAACGGGCTTTCCGGGCACAAGCGTTTCGAATGACGTCAAATGGGCTTCCAGATCCTTCAAGTCTTCGGGACGCCAGGTCCAGAGACAGACTTCGTCCACTTCGTCCAAATGCCATTTGGCGCGAGGAGAGATCTGACCCGTGTACAGCACAGCCATGATGGGCAGCTTGCGGCCGCGCACCCGGCGTTGGCTGAGGTTGTGCAGCTGTTGGGGTGTCAAGGACGCGCGAAACGGACGCACAACGCCCAGGAGTCCCAGGGGATCAAACCCCGGGTAACACGAAGAAGCGGTGGCATTCCAGGTGGCCAGCGTCAGACGCTGACCCGAGCGGTACAGATTGATCGCCGCGAGGCCGCAACTGAGCGCGGCGGTTGTATCATGCGTGCTGAGAATGCGAATACGCACAGCCATCATGGGTTCTGTGGGAACGCTCAGTCGCACCGATGCACTTGGTTCATTGGGCAATGTGCCGGCGTGAACGCGGATGAATTCCTGGCCGTTGCGGGAAATGTCGATTTCGAAGTCCTGGGAGCGGTAGTCGCCACTTGGCCAGGCGGACTGGACCAGTTCCAACGCGTCGCACGTCTCCGGCGCCGGTGCCGTGAGCGTCAACGTGACCGGGAACAACACGTTGTTCTCCGCCAACCACGGAGCGATTGAGGGGCCG
>JALOQX010000486.1 GCA_025459265.1 Pirellulaceae bacterium
GGTGGCCGTCGAAGCCACCGACAGAGCCGCCCGCGTCACTGCGGCCTTGGCCGTAATACGTGCGATGGAGAGCACGCCCTTGGCGCCGATCAGCCAGTCGCCGGGGCCCAGCCCCTCAGACACGGCCAGCCCCTTCTTCGAACGCACGGCACCAGGGGAGTCCACCTGGCCGTTCTCCACATCGACGCCACACAGCAGCTCCTTCGCGCTGCGCGCGACGCGGCGCTCGGAAACCTCGCCATACCGCATGTTGGTCTGCACGGTTTCCGTCCAGTGCCGAGTCCCGTAGATTTCTGAGTAGCGTGGGGACAGCGGAGCGGTGACAGCGTAGATGTCTGTGACCTTTGGAGCGAGTTTCTGCCGCAGATCGGCCAGGAACACATCCAGTCTCCGCGCCCACTCGGCCTGCTGAGCCTTCTCTTCCGGCGTCATGCTACGTCCTCCTCCGGTGGAACGTGATGAAGGGACGTCTACCAGCGGCCTCGCCTCTGCTGTTATCGTGCGGCCCAGCGCAAAGTTTCCGGTCGGCTGCGCGGAATTTTACTCCGCTGCGCACACCGACCGCAAGCGAGTTCCGCCGGTTCGTCGGAACCGGCTGCGATTAACTCCACCCACCCGCCGATTGAGTGGTGTCAAGATGCGCGCACCACGTGCATCACGCGTGAGGCACGACCAGGTGCGCGCGCTGCCGTGCCACACCGATCCGCACCGTCGTCCCACTGTTGAACGCGAGGAAATCTTCCTCAATGCCGTCGGAGAAGACGACGCCGTGTTCCGGCATCAAGCTCTCGACGACCAGCTCTTCGCCTTCGTCCACCAGGCCGGCCACCAGAGTGGCCGCCGAGTGGCGGCTGGCAAATGGCTCACGGACCACCCAGGCCAGCTGGCGATCCTGCCACTGCATGGTGCGCGGCTTGCCCGCCTTGCCGCCGGTCCAGCGACTGACACCCCGCATCATGTTGAACACGCTCGAGAGCCACCCGGTCGAGCCGGCACCCGTGGCCACAATCACGCCACTGGACGACTGCGGTTCGGAACTGCCGCGCCACCGCAGGTTGTAGCGGGCCGAGACATGCGTTCGCCGACCGACGAAGAAATCATTGAAGGCCAACAGTCGCTGCCCGTCACTCAGCGTGGCCTCAGCCATGGTCACCGATCGGAATTGCGCCAGGTCACGCAGCACGTCGTCCACAGCGTGCCGCACCTGTTCGGAGTGAAACGGCAGCAAGATCCCGTCGTTGCGCGTGGGGTCGGGATTGACCCCAATCACGGGAAGGCCACCCACGTACTTGGCCGTGTTGGCCACCAGTCCGTCCGGGCCCACGACGATGACGACCCGGGCGTTGGAAAAATCGTAGTTCACCAGGTGCTGCCGCGGCAGCATCGTGACCGGATAAGTCGTCTCCAGGTCGTTGCGGAGCCGCTCCAGCGTTCGCGCGTAGCGGACATCCTCTGTTTCATACTGTGCGAAGTCGGCTTCCGCCCTGGTCACCGCATCGAGCGTTCCTTCGACGTGTGCTCGGTGCGCGATAGCCTGCTGCAGGACGAACCGCGCCGCACCACGAGTTCCCCACTGCTGCAACAGTCCCTGCAGACGCGTGGGCGTCGTCACAATCACGACGTTCGGTCGCGTCTGACCCATGAGTTACTCCGCAGCGGTCTCGCGCCGCTCGAGCAGGCGTGTCAGCAGGTCGGGACTGATGTCGAGTCGCCCGATTTTGGCGGCATTCTCGGCGAGCTGCTGGAATGCCATTGCGATGACGCCCCGCGATTCGCCCGACGCCATGGCGGCCGAGAGCGTCTTCCAGTCGACGCTCTTGAGCGCCTCCAGCGTGGCCCGCAACGCCTCATTCTGCGCCTCCGCCAGTTTGCGGTTGTTCGCCACCTGCTGGTCGACCAATTCCGCCCGCTGCCGCTCGATCGCCACGTCGGCCTGCATCTCGGCCTGCCGCACTTCGCGGCGCTTCTCCTCGATCACCCGCTCCGTATTCAGTTCGTTTTCCTTGATTTGCCGTTCCAGCTCGATGGCCGTGTTGCGGCGGGCGAAGATCGCCTCGTCGGCCCGCCCCAGCAACTGTTCGCGCGCCTCCGCCTGCATCGCCTTCGCCATTTCCGGTGTCGGCTTGATCGATGAGATGCTCAACGACAGGATCTCCAGTCCCAGCATCTGCACGACTTCGGAGTCCCGCAGGCGCTGCAGGATATCAGCGCTGAGACTGGCACCGCGTGTGAGGAGTCCTTCCAATCGATCCCGCTGCACGAACTCGTGAGCCGCGACCTGCGTCAACTGGATCAACCGATCGCTCAGCCTAGAGGGATCGTCACTCGTGTACGTCCCGCGCGCGTCCACCGTATAGTCCATTAACTGGGACAGTTTCGCGGGATCGTCGACGCGGTAAGTCAACTGCCCCTGGAGCGTCACTTCCTGGAAGTCGGCCGTGACCTCCTGGAACACAAACGGGACGTCGACACTCGCCAGCGGAACCTGTGCCAGTGTCGACGTCGGCGCGAAATAGAAGAACGATGCGCCCGCACCTTGCCGCACCATGCGGCCTCCGCGGTGCTGCATCACGTAGGTCGTGGGCGGCGCTTTGACGTAACGAATCCCCAACATTCGACACCTCGCGCACAAACGGGATTTTCCGATGGATCAGCCTGTGCACAATCATAGGTTCTTTTCCACGCCCGGCACACGGGCAAACGATCCCAGGGCAGCCAGGAAATGCGTCGATTCGCCCCCGCGGAGCCGAGATCCTCGCCGACTTGGCCAGCGCCCGCACGCTCTCCGCTCCCCCATCGGCTCGCCCGATGGGGAGCCCAGATCATCGGCTACGTGCGGAACAGGCGCGCGCCCGCTCCGCTCCCCCATCGGCTCGCCCGATGGGGAGCGCAGATCATCGGCTACGTGCGAACAGCGCCGCGCGCGCTCGCCGCTCCCCCATCGGCTCGCCCGATGGGGAGCCCAGATCATCGGCTACGTGCGAACAGC
>JALOQX010000487.1 GCA_025459265.1 Pirellulaceae bacterium
TTCCTGGCTTCCGACGCCTCCTCGTATATGACCGGCAGCACGCTGCTGATCGATGGCGGATACACAGTCTGGTGACATGCACAGAACCCGGAGGTCACAGCGATGTCGACCGTAACGATCCCTTTTCGCTTCGGCCAGGGAGAAATCAGCGTGGCCTGTCCCACGGAAAATCTGCTGGCCGTCGTAGCCCCCGGCGAGATCCCCGAGGCCGGCGACGAGCTGGGGCTGGTCCGCGACGCGGTCCGCCAGCCGATCGGCACGAAGCGGCTGAGCAAGATCGCCCGGCCCGGCGATACGGTGGCGATCGTCACGGACGACTACGCCCGCCCCACGATCGGCTGGAAGGTCATGCCCGCCGTCCTGGCGGAACTGCGCGCGGCGGGCGTGTCGGACGAGGACATCACGATCATCATGGGATCGGGAACCCATCGACCCTGCACGCGCGAGGAGATGGACCGCCTGCTCGGCCAAGACATCACGGCCCGCTACCGGGTCGTGAACCACAACATGGATGACAAGGACAACCTCGTCTTCCTGGGGACGACTTCGCGTGGCAACGTCGTGTGGGTGAACCGGGTCTTCGCGCGGGCTGACGTCAAGGTGCTCACGGGGCAGATCGGCACCATCAGCCTCGGCTTCTCGGGTGGCCGGAAGAGCGTGCTGCCGGCGGTCGCCGGCCGGGATACCATCTACTTCAACCACCGCCATGCCTGGATCAAGCAGGCCAATTTCGGCAATATCGACCAGAACGTGATGCACGACGACGCCCTGGAGGCGGCGCACCTGGCCCAGGTGGACTTCATCGTCAACGTCGTGCTGAACCTTAAGCTCCAGATCATCAAGGCCGTGGCCGGCGACCTGGTGCTCGCCTGGATGGAAGGCGTGAAGTTCGCCAGGAAGCACTACACCGTTCCCGTAACCCAGCGACCGGAAATCGTCATCAGCTCGGCCGGCGGCAGCCCCGCCGACGACACGGTGTACCAGTCGCTCAAGGCGTATCAACAGTCGTACCTCATCATGCAGCGCGGTGGGTGCGTCATCCTCGTGGCGGACTGCAAGGACGGGGTGGGCGACAAGGAGCTCGATCACTTCCTGCGGATGGACTCGGCGGAGTTCTTGCAGCGCGTCGAAGCCGGCGAGCGCGTGCATTTCATGGCGGACATCCTGCACTCCGGCCGGGAGAAAGCCGCGGAGATCTTCCTGAAGTCGTCACTGCCGCCGGAGTTGGTCCGGGAGTTCGGCTTTGTCCCTGTGGCGACCGTGGAAGAAGCGATCGAGAAGGCTCTGGCCATCCACGGAGCGGATGCCAAGATCCTGTGTCTGCCCAAGGGTGCGTACGTGGCGCCGGTGCTGCAGAATGGCGAACAGGGATGAGGCGACCGTCTTGAGTGCCTTGGGGAGCGCCGAACAGGAGGGGACAACATGCACGCGAAGCGGAATGCGCT
Organism: Pirellulaceae bacterium; assembly: GCA_025459265.1. Taxonomy (GTDB): domain Bacteria; phylum Planctomycetota; class Planctomycetia; order Pirellulales; family Pirellulaceae; genus JAAYDI01. Next base: position 1,446 of record JALOQX010000487.1, read on the forward strand.
GCGGGAAGCGCTGGAAGCGGGGCAGTTTGTGGTGGCGCCGGGATGCTACGACGCGCTGAGCGCCCGCATGGCCGAAGTGCACGGCTTCGGCTGCGTCTACATGAGCGGCCTGGCGGTCACCGCCTCGCTGCTGGGGCGACCCGACCTGGAACTGCTGGGGATGGCCGAGATGACCCGCCAGGCGGAACTGATCGTCTCGGCCGTCAACATTCCCGTCATCGCGGATGCCGACACCGGCTACGGCGGGCTGTCGAACGTCGAACGAACAACCCGCGCGTTTCAGCAGGCCGGCGTGGCGGCAATCCACCTGGAGGATCAGGCCAGCCCGAAGCGCTGCGGCCAGACCAGCGGTGTCCGCCTGATTGAGGCCGACGCCATGGTGGCCAAGCTGCGCGTGGCCGTCGAGACCAGGGGGGACGACAGCCTGCTGATCATCGGCCGAACGGACGCGTTTCGGGTTGACGGTGTGGCCGAGGCGATTCGGCGCGCGAACCTCTACGCGGAAACCGGCGTGGATCTGTTGTTCGTGGATGGTGTCAGCCTGCCGGAGGACTTCCGCCGCGTGCGGGATGGAGTCCAGGGACGGTTGGTGGGCAGCATCGTGGAAGTCAATGCGCCGGCCAACACGCGCGCGGAAGATCTCCAGGCCATGGGTTACTCCGTGGCCATTCACCCCATCTCCAGCATCCTGGCGACCGCCGGCGCGCTGGACCGGCTGATGGCCGGCCTCCAGAAGTCGGGGCACACCGCGGACAGTTTCGAGGCCATGATGTCGTACGGCGCGCTGAACAGCGTCCTGGGCATCGAATCCTATCACACGATGTGGAACCGGTTCTCGGTTTCATAGTGACACCGCCTCAGCCGCGTGCGCCGAGAGGCTCGACCGCCCGCTTTTCACCGCGGACTCACCGCATCCTGCGCGCATCCGACCGCCGTTTGGTGCCCCCGATGCCGGTCCTTTCCGCGCCGCGCGGTGAATCCACGCCGATTTCGACTGTCCCGGCACGCCCGCAACCCGTCCCCGCCCCGCGCTAATCAGCGTGTCGGCTTTCCTCTGTTCCGCGAGCGAGGCTTCGTGGCGAATGGTGCCGTAGTCTTGACGCTATTAACGCGTCGCGCTATTATTGCATGGCATGATTGAGACGTTTGCCGACAACGAGACCGAGCGACTGTTCAACCGGGAGCCGGTCAAGAGGTTTCCACCGCCGATGCGGCGACCTGGGTTACGAAAACTACTGCTTCTGGATGCTGCGGAATCGCTGGACGACCTACGCGTTCCGCCCGGCAATCTTCTTGAGAAACTTCGCGGAAATCGACAAGGTCAGTACAGTATCCGGATCAACGATCAATGGCGTGTTTGTTTTCGCTGGGAGTCCGGCGACGCCTGCGATGTCGAGATTGTTGACGATCATTGAGACGCACTTATGCCACGACGAAAGACAGCCCCAATCCATCCTGGCGAGGTTCTTCTGGAAGAATTTCTCACTCCACTGGGGATCAGCCAATATCGTTTGGCAAAAGACATCAGCGTTCCAGCACGACG
>JALOQX010000488.1 GCA_025459265.1 Pirellulaceae bacterium
CCAGAACCGCACCCGCGTGATCCCGGACAAATATCACGCGCACGTCTTCCTCGCCGGGCTGCGCGTGCGGGCGACGATCCTGGTGGATGGCTTCGTGGCTGGCGGCTGGAAGATCGAGAAGACGAAGGACACCGCAACACTCGTGATCGAGCCGTTCGAGCCGCTGACGAAATCGATTCGCGACGCGCTGTCCGAAGAGGCCGAACGTCTGGTTCGGTTCGTGGAGGCGCTCGCGAAAGCATACGCAGTGCGGTTTGCAGACGTGTAGTGGCATCCCTTGTGGATGCCCTCGGGGGCAGGCGCAAGACCTGCCCTTACGACAACGAGGAGGAAAGTATGACCCCCTGGCAATCTGGTGACATCGAAGTCAACAAACTGAAGCTGCACTACACCCGCACGGGCGGCGACAAGCCGCCGGTGGTGCTGGCGCACGGCTTCTCCGACGACGGGCTGTGTTGGACGCCCGTTGCCGAGCTGCTGGAAGCTGACTATGACGTGATCATGGTCGACGCACGCGGGCATGGCAAATCTGACATGCCGAAGCGCGGCGCCGGGCGCGGCGGATTGGCAGGCGATCTGGCAGGCGTGATCATGGGACTGGGATTGAAGCGGCCGGCGGTGCTGGGCCATTCCATGGGCGCGGCAACCGCCCTGGGCCTAGCCGGAGCCTACCCGGATCTCCCGCGCGCGATCTTGCTGGAAGACCCGCCTCCGTGGTGGATGCCGACGCCCCCGGGCAGACGCCCGACCCGGCCTGACATCTCGCTTGTAGATCTCAAGCGCAAGACCCGCGAAGAGCTGATTGCCCACCAGCACGCCCATTCGGCCACCTGGTCGGAGGCGGAGCTGGGGCCGTGGGCCGACTCGAAATTGAGGTTCAGTTTCGATTTTCTGAGCCGTAACCGGTGGCCGGCGGTGGATTGGCCGGTGCTGCTCAAGCGCATCACCTGTCCGACGCTGTTGATCACCGCTGACGCGGACATGGGTGCGATGGTACCCCCGGAAGCTGCGACGATATTCAGGGATCTCGTGCCGCAGGCGAAGGTCGTTCACATCGCCGGCGCAGGCCACAGCATCCGGCGAGAGCAATTCGCGCAGTATATGGAGATCGTCAAGACGTTTCTGGTAGAAACCAGGAGGTGAGCCATGCTCACCCTCAGCGAACCGTGCATCATCGCACGCGGCCCCTACAGAGTAGTCGGCGCGTATTGCCCGTTCTCCGGCGATGACGAGGGGCCGGGCTGGACGGGCGCCGAACGCGTATTCTTCCCGCGGCGACACGAAATCCGCAACCCCTGAGGTGGCCGAGGATGTGCGGGCTTGCTTCATCGGCGCGGAGGTGACGGACTTCGACCATGTGCCGGACGGCATGTCCACCACGCAGTTTTCCGGCGGCCAGTATGTCATCGTTGACTGCCGGGGGGACACTCAGGAAGAAGCAGCCGCCGGCGTCGGCGAGGCCATCGGCTTTCTATCGCAGTGGCTGCCCGAACACGGCTATGCCGAGGGGGACGCCTGCTTTGCCTGCAGCGATGAGAAGGCGCCTCGGCCGCCGTTTGTCGAACAGGTGTACATCAAGATCGAGAAGCGCAACCACCAATGACAGACCGGCGTCGAGGCTCACCTGCGCTGCACCAAACGCAGTGCGGTGCAAGTGTCAGCCGGTTGTTGGCTGTTGGCGCAGACCGGGAAATCGGCAACACCTCGGAACTACGCTAAAACCTATAACTCACGGAAAAGGAACCATGACAACCATCACCCATCTTCTCTGCGAATATCGCGTCAACCCGCTGGGCATTGACGTACGCCAGCCGCGATTGAGCTGGCAGCTCCAGTCCGACCGCCGCGGCGCAGCGCAGACCGCTTATCAACTCCGCGCAGCCGGGTCCCCGGCCGGCCTTGCTTCCGGAAAGAACCTGCTGTGGGATTCCGGAAAGGTTGCTTCGGACCAGTCCATCCATGTGCCCTATGCCGGCCCGGTGCTGCGCTCCGGCCAACGAGTCTATTGGCAGGCGCGCGCCTGGGACGAGACGGGCGCAGCGTCCGCGTGGAGCGAGGCCGCCTGGTGGGAGATGGGGCTGCTGGACGCGGCCGATTGGCAGGCCGAGTGGATCACGCCCGACTGGGATGAGGACACGACGCAGTCCCAGCCGCAGCCGGTGCTGCGCCGCGCGTTCAAGCTCGACGGCGCGGTCGCGGCGGCGCGCGTCTATGTCACCAGCCTGGGCCTCTACGAACTCCACCTCAACGGCCGGCGGGTCGGGGAAGATCTCCTCACGCCCGGCTGGACCGCCTATGACAAGCGCCTCCAGTACCAGACCTACGACGTGACCGGCCTGCTCCGCGGCGGCGACAACGCCATCGGCGCGCTGTTGGGCGACGGCTGGTATCGCGGCTGGCTCGGCTTCGAGAATAACCGCAACACCTGGGGCGACCGGCTGGGGCTGTTGCTCCAATTGCACGTCACCTACGCGGACGGCCGCACCGCGATCATCGCCAGCGACGGCGAGTGGCGTGCGACGACCGGCCCGATCCGCATGTCAGACCTCTATAACGGTGAGACCTACGATGCCCGTCTGGAGCTGCCGGGATGGGATACGCTCGGTTATGATGACCACGCGTGGTCGGGTGTCCGCAAGCTCGATCATGCCAAAGAGACGTTGATCGCGCAGGCTGGCCCGGCGATCATCCGCAATGAGGAGATCACGCCGGTCAAAATCATCCGCACGCCCGCAGGTGAGACCGTCTTCGATTTCGGCCAGAACATGGTGGGCTGGGTGCGGCTGAAGGTCGCGGGGCCGGCGGGGACGACCGTGACGCTGCGCCACTTCGAGGTGCTCGATCAGCAAGGCAATGTCTACCTCACCAACCTGCGCAAGGCTCAACAGGCGTTGACATACACGTTGAAGGGCGACGGCGTCGAAACCTACGAGCCGCGCTTCACCTTCATGGGCTTCCAGTTCGTCGCGGTGGAGGGCTGGCCCGGTGAGCCAACTCTCGACAGCCTGACCGGCGTCGTCGTGCATTCCGATATCCCGTCCACCGGTAGCTTCGAGTGCTCCAATCCGATGATCAACCAGTTGCAGCACAACATCGTCTGGGGCCAGAAGGGCAACTTTGTGGACGTGCCCACCGACTGCCCACAGCGCGACGAGCGGTTGGGCTGGACGGGCGACGCGCAGGTCTTCATCCGCACGGCCTGTTTCAACCGAGACGTGGCCGGTTTCTTCACCAAATGGCTGGCCGACCTGGCCGTGGAGCAGGCCCCCAATGGCGGCGTACCGATGGTCATCCCCGACCCGATGAAGCGCAGCGCGTTTGGACGCACGGCCGGAGGGTCGGCGGCGTGGGCCGACGCCGCGACGATCTGCCCGTGGACGATCTACCTGGCCTATGGCGACAAACGTATCCTGGAGCAGCAGTATGCCAGCATGGCTGCATGGGTCGGCTACATGGCCGGGCAGGCGGGCGACCGCTATCTATGGACGACCGGTTTCCATTTCGGCGACTGGCTCGACTATCGCGGCCGCGGCGGTTTCGATACTACACCGATGACCGACAAAGAGCTGATCGCGACCGCGTTTTTCGCCTACTCGACCAGCTTGCTCCAGAAGGCGGCCGAGGTGTTGGGCAAGACCGACGACGCGGCGAAATACGCCGAGCTGCTCGCCAAGATCAAGACGGCGTTCACCGCGGAATTTGTCTCGGCCAACGGCCGCGTCGGCCCGAACAGCCAGACCAGCTACGTGCTGGCGTTGCATTTCGACCTGCTCCCGGAAGATTTGCAGCCGAGAGCTGCGGCGCGGCTGGCTGAAGAGGTGCGTAAGTTCGGTTATCACCTGACCACCGGCTTCGTCGGCACGCCCTACCTGTGCCACGTGCTCTCCCGTTTCGGCTACAACGATCTGGCCTACGAGCTGCTGAACCAGGAGAGCTACCCATCGTGGCTCTATCCGGTCAAGAAGGGTGCGACGACGATCTGGGAGCGGTGGGACGGCATCAAGCCGGACGGCACCTTCCAGGACGAGGGGATGAACTCGTTCAACCACTACTCCTACGGCGCGATCGGTGACTGGATGTACCGCGTGGCC
>JALOQX010000207.1 GCA_025459265.1 Pirellulaceae bacterium
CCAGTCATGCTCCCGCCGACACAGGGTCGGCGGTGAGCGGAAGCGTGAAAGGAGTCGGCTGTAGCTGACCAGTCATGCTCCCGCCGACGCAGGGTCGGCGGTGAGCGGAGTGATGGCGAGCGTTGGCCTGTAGCTGACCAGTCATGCTCCCGCCGACACAGGGTCGGCGGTGAGCGGAGTCATGGCGAGCGTTGGCCTGTAGCTGACCAGTCATGCTCCCGCCGACGCGCACGTCGGCGGTGAGCGAATTGAAACAATACTGCGCGTCAGGGCGCGGCGCCGGTCGCGGGGAGCTTGATCGGCCGGGCCACGGGGCTGCGGCGCAGCAGCGTGCGCAGCTCGGCGACTGTTGCGGTCTGGCCCGGATCCGCGGCCAGGTTGTGCTGTTCCGTGGGATCGGCAAGCAGGTCGTAGAGTTCGACTCCGCGGCGACCCTCATCCCACTCGGTGTAGCACCAGCGCTCGGTCCGTATTGAGCGGGCGAGCCAGTCTTCGCGGGCGACGAGGGTGCAGGCTGGTTTCGACCAGGTCGCGTCGGGATTATCCAGGAGTGGGACGAGGCTGGCGCCTTCCAGGCCGGTGGGGGCGGGCAGGGCGCAGAGCTGGACGAGGGTAGGGAAGATATCGACGAATTCGACCGTGCGCCGGCACTTCCGTCCTGCGGTGGTTCGGCGCGGATCGACAATCATCAGCGGTGCGCGGGCGGAGACATCGAACAGCGTGCCTTTGCCCCACATGCCTTTCTCACCCAGGTGCCAGCCGTGATCACCCCAGCACACGATCACGGTGTTGTCCCGCAACTGGAACTGCTCGAGTGCATCGAGCAGTCTGCCCAGCTGTTCGTCCACGAAGCTGACGCAGGCGTAGTACGCGGCCAAGGCCTGGCGCGCGTCGTCCTCAGAGACGTCGTGGGCAAAGAACAGGTCCAGGTTATACCTCAGTGCGTGGCGCGGCACCGAGTCGGGTGCCGACGGCCAGGGTGCGAAATCCGATGGGAGCGGCAGATCCTGCAGCGGGTAATGTTCAAAGAACCGCTCGGGTACCACCAGCGGCACGTGCGGTTTGTAGAACCCGACACCGAGGAAGAACGGGCGATCGGACGAGGCCAGCTGCTCCAACAGTCTGATCGCATCCTGCGTATGCTGGACATCGGCCGTCCATTCGTACGGCTTGGCGTGGGCGGCGGCAGCACCCTCATCCGCATTCGGCGCCGGGCCGAACACGTTGGCCCATGTGTGCAACATCGTGCCCCAGCTCTGGGGTGGTGGCGCCAGGGTGCGGTATGGTTCCCAGCGCGTCAGATCCGCCAGCATCCGCGCATGTACCTCCTGGCTGCGGCGTACCCACTTGTCACCCGCGCTCCAGTCGGGCGGGTACTCCGCGCCGGGGATTTCCTCGCCGGGAAACCAACCCTGCATCAGATTCTTGTCGAAATGAAAAATCTTCCCCAGCAACCGCACGTCGTAGCCTTGATTGCGAAAATGCTGGGGGAGCGTCACCCAGTCAGTACCCAGCAGCGCGGGATAGGCAAAATCAATGACCTGGGTCGTCGTGGGATAACGACCCAGCAGCAGTGAAACGCGGGAAGGGTTGCAGATCGGGAACTGGCAGTAAGCGCGCTCGAAGCATACGCCCTGCCGCGCGAGTCGGTCGAATTGAGGCGTATAGGCGACGGGATCTCCGTAGCAGCTGAGGCGCGTATTCAGGTCGTCCACCGCAATAAACAGCACGTTGGGTGGACGCTCTTCCAGGTCGGTGGCCAGCGCGGCTCGAGAGGCAACGCCTGCACACACGATGACGCTGCAGCAAAAGGATACACACTTCACCGCTGTTCTCCGGAGAATTTGCGGCAGTCGCGGGCAGTCCGTCAGACGGCCGTCACCGCCCGGATCACCGCTCGTGCACGTCATCATAGCAGCTCAGTGCCGTTCGGTGCACGACTTGCGGCTAGGAGTGATCCCCAATTGGCCGTACAATGAAACGGCGGTTCCGAGGCGCGGCGGAACACAGACCCCGCGATCGGCATCGTATGGCGCCAGAGCGCGGGCAATTTTCTGCGTGAAACCGACCAGAGGGACGCAGTCGTGGTCGTTTGGATCCTCGTGTTGACCTCCCTGACCCTGCAACTGGCAGCGGCCGCGATGGCGGTCCGGCTGATCTGGGTGACGGGGAGACGCTGGGCCTGGGGGCTGATTGCTACCGCGATTCTGCTGATGGTCGTCCGGCGGGTCGTTGCGCTGAGCATCTTGCTGTCGGGCGCATCAAGCCGCAGACTCGATGTCGTTAATGAATCGGTAGGTCTGGTGATCTCTCTGTGCATGTTCGTGGGCCTGGCCTGGATCGCGCCCGTCTTTCTCGATTTCCGACGTGCCCAACAGACGATTAGTCACCTCAACGGAGTGCTGCGCGCCATCCGTGGCATCAATCAACTGGTGGCGCGCGAGCACGATCGCGATCGTCTCCTGCAGGGAGTCTGCGCCAGCCTGGTCGATGGCCAGACGTACCGTCATGCCTGGCTGGCATTACTGGATTCATCGTCACGAGTCGTGACGGCCGTGGAAGCGGGATTGGGAACGCTCTTTGCGCCGATTCAGGCGCAGTTGGCGCGGGGCGAGTTTCCTGCCTGCATGCAGCGGGCGCTGGCCTCGCCGGGCGGTGCCGTGTACGGCAGCGGTGCGGCGGACTGCGGCGATTGCCCAATGCGAGCGCGCGATGCGGGCGGCCGGGCGATGGCGGTCCAGTTGACGGCGGGCGGCGGTGAAGTGGGGGTGCTGGTCACCTGTCTGCCGCACGGAGTCCCCACGGCGGCGGAGGGCGGAGAAGCACCTGCGGCTCGACGAATCCCGCCTCGAGGCGCTCGTGCGCCAGAGCCAGATGGCGGAGGCCACACTGCAACAGCTCACGGACTTTGCCTTGGAGGAGGCCGTTCGGCTGACGGAGAGCAAGATCGGCTACCTGGCGTTCGTCAACCCGGATGAAACCGTGCTCACGATGCACTCCTGGTCAAAAACGGCGATGGCCGAGTGCCAGATCGTCGACAAGCCCATTGTCTATCAGGTGGCGGCGACCGGGCTCTGGGGTGAGGCGGTGCGCCAGCGCCGGCCGGTCATCACGAACGACTACCCGGCGCCCAATCCGTGGAAGAAGGGTTATCCGGACGGCCACGTGCACGTCACCCGCCACATGAACGTACCGATCTTCGAGGGGGAGCGGATCGTGCTGGTGGCCGGTGTCGGGAACAAGGAGGAAGCGTACGACGAGGCCGATGTGCGCCAACTCACGCTGCTCATGCAGGGCATGTGGCGCCTGGTCCAGCGCCGGCAGGCGGAAGAGGAGATCCGGCAGGCGAAGCGCAGGCTCGAGGACATTATCGAGTTCCTGCCGGACGCGACGTTCGTCGTGGACCAGGAGCATCGCGTAATTGCCTGGAACCGCGCCATGGAAGAGATGACGGGGGTGCGCAAGGAAGCCATCCTGGGCCGGGGCGATTTCGCCTATGCGCTGCCCTTCTACGGCGAGCGGCATCCCATGGTCATCGACCTGTTGGATACCCCACCGGGCGAGATACCCGAGCACTATGAGCGCTTCGAGCCGCGTCACAACACGGTGTTCGCCGAACGCTACGTGCCCACACTCTACGGCGGGCGGGGAGCGCATGTGTTTATCGCGGCGACGCCGCTGCTGGATGCCGCCGGTCGGCGGTCCGGCGCGATTGAGAGCGTGCGCGACATTACCGACCGCAAACACGCGGAGGAAGAGTTGCGCAAGGCGTACGACGAGCTGGAGCAGCGCGTGGCCCAGCGGACGGCCGAGCTGGCCAACGCGAATGCCGAGCTGTTGCGGTCCAAGGAGGCGGCCGAGGCCGCCAGCCGCGCCAAGAGCACATTCCTGGCGAATATGAGCCACGAGATCCGCACACCACTCAACGCCGTGATCGGCATGACCGAACTGGTTCTCAACAGCCAGCTGACGCATCAGCAGCGCGAGTTCCTCACCACGGTCCGCGACTCGGGCGAGGCCCTGTTGTCGGTGATCAACGATGTCCTGGACTTCTCCAAGATCGAAGCCGGCAAGCTGCACCTGGACAGCCGCCCGTTCGATCTCTGGGAGAGCCTCGGGGACACCATGAAGTCGTTCGCGTTGCGCGCTCACCAGCAGCAACTCGAACTCGCGTACTGGGTCCATCCGGACGTGCCGCGCCGACTCCAGGGGGATTACGGCCGCTTGCGGCAAGTCGTGGTGAATCTGGTGGGCAACGCCATCAAGTTCACCGAGCGCGGGGAAGTGGTGGTGGAAGTGTCGCGGCAGTCGCTCTCGGCGACCGACACGGTCCTGCATGTCTGCGTGAGGGACACGGGGATCGGGATCCCGGCCGACAAACGCGCCGCGATCTTCGAGATGTTCGAGCAGGCCGATGCGTCCATGACCCGTCGACACGGAGGCACCGGACTGGGGCTGGCCATCGCCGCGCGGCTGGTCGAAATGATGGGGGGACGCATCTGGGTGGAGAGCGAGCCCGGGGAGGGGAGTCAGTTTCACTTCACCGTGCGGCTGGAACTGGCCGACCCCACTCACCCGGTCGCACCGTCCCTCGCCCCTGCCTGTCTCCGCGGCATGCAGGTGCTGATCGTCGACGACAACGCCACGAATCGCCACATTCTCGCCGAGCTCGCGCGGAGTTGGGAGATGGTGCCCATCGCCGTGCGTGGCGCCGACGAGGCGATCGCCATCCTGCGGCAGGCATCCACAGCCGGTGCGCCTTGTCCCCTGGTGCTCACCGATGCGCACATGCCCCGGGTCGACGGCTTCATGCTGGTGGAGCAGATCAAGCAGGAGCCATCCTTGGGCAGCACCGTCGTCATCATGCTTACCTCGGGCGATCACCCGGAGGATGCCCAGCGCTGTCGGCAGCTCGGCATCGCCGCGTACCTGCTCAAACCGGTCAAGCAGTCCGAACTGCTGGAGGCCATCCAGGCCGCGCTGGGCCTGCAGGCACTGGCGGGAACGCCCGAGACCGCCCCGGAAGCGGTGGCGGCGCCCGCGCGACACATCCGTGTGCTGCTGGCTGAGGACAGCCTGTTCAACCAGAGGCTGGCCGTCGCGCTGCTGGAGGGCCAGCAGCATGTCGTGACCGTCGTCAACAACGGTCAAGAGGCCGTCCGCGCCGTCACGTCTCAGACGTTTGACCTCGTGCTGATGGATGTGCAGATGCCGATCATGGACGGGCTCGAGGCCGCCACCAGGATTCGGGCACACGAGCGAGAAGCCGGGGGCCACGTGCCGATCGTTGCGATGACCGCCCACGCACTCAAGGGTGACCGCGAACGATGTCTCGAGGCGGGCATGGATGACTACGTCCCCAAACCGATCCGCGCCCGCGAACTCTTCGCGTGTATCGAACGGTTGTTCGCCCCAGCGCACAACAACTGCCCGACCACCTGAGCTCACCCAGTCAGCCAAGGTCCTGCCGCAAGCACCGCTTCATGGTTGCGCGCGGCAGCGGATCTTCAGGCAGGTGACCGACAGCGGTGCAAAGCGCTGCGTCCAGCGCTGACCCTGCACAGCCAGGGTTTGTCGCACGGTCCGAATGCGGTCCGGTTCACGCCACGAATTGAGCGTGTCGCGCTGGCCAGCATCAAGCGTGTCCAGGACCTGATACACCTCGACGAGTTCGTCCGACCGGGAGAGTTCGGACACATCCAGCGTGCGCTCGAGGGCGCCGAGCGAGTGATTCACGACGAACAGTGAGAGCGTCTGTCGATCGGCCGAGAGCGTGGCACTGCAGTCAAGGTTGGGGTCGGGCAGGTCGGCGGGCAGGTCGGCGGGCAGGTCGGGCGAATGGCGGATGCGCAACGGAATGCTGCCGGCATGCTGGGCGTAGAGCTGTTGCACGTAGTATGTCGGGGTTTTGAACACTGCATGGTTGTTGGTCTGGATAATGCCGCTGCAGAAGCTGTCGGCCAGATTACTGCGGTTCGCGATCTCGATCAGGTCGCAGTGCCGGTGCATGAGATGGTGGTAGCGCGCGCACGACAGGGCGTTATCAAGTGTCCACAGCATGGCGCGGTCCAGTCCCCAGCTGCCGGCGGTCGTGTTCCACTCGGTGATGCCCAGGCGAATAGCGCGCTGCGGCGCTGCGGTGGCGAGCATCTGTCGAAGCCGTTGCACATCGGCTTCCATCGCCGACAGGTTGTCGCATCCGTAATGGTGGGGACAGACATAATCGATGTCGGCGGCGGCTTGTTGGAGCAGGCCGGCGGAGGGAAAGGCGGCCAGCAGCTTGATCGTGGGGTCGACGGCTTTCATGGCCCGGCAGAACGCGGCGACACCTTGTTGATAGCGTTCGTCCCCCAGTTCATTGCCAATCTGCCAGTAGCGCACGCCGTAGGGTGCGGCATGGCCGTGCTGCGCGCGTAGGCGTCCCATAGGCGAATCCGCCGGACCGTTGAAGTACGCCACCTGATCCGCCGCGTCCTGAGGGGTCTTGCCCGTGAAGCGGATGCAGATTAGCGGCTCGGCGCCGACCCACTGGCAAAGCTGGACGAATTCCTCCAGACCGGCATTGCCCGGTTCCAGGCCGCCCCAGTACGTCGTGAACGGCACGCGGCGCGTCGGCTCGCCGATCGTGTCGGTCCACTCAAATCCCTCGGTCGTGCTTCCGCCAAAGCGAATGATGCCCGGTTTCAGGGCTTTCAGGGCGTCCGCCACGTCACGTCGCCAGCCGCACACGGTGTCTTGCGGCATGAGCGACACCTGGTCGATCCACAAGGTTCCTGGTCCCACGAACGAAATGGTCAGCGTGGCGTGTGTGTCGGAGCCGGACGGCGTGAGCTGGGCCTGAAACCGCTGCCACGCGTCGGTGGGCTGAAATGTGGCTTCGGCATACGTCTGGCCTTCTCCCCACAGCGCGACGCGGACAGGTGCGGTAACACCTTGGTGCTTGAGGAACAAAGACAGATTGAGCGGCTGATCGCCTTGCACGCAGATGCCGCTCTGCGAAACTCCGAGCGTGCTTGGGTCGCCGGGCTTCATGGTGACCCGCTGCGACTGTCGACCGTTGAAGGGAGCGGAGGTGTCGAGCGCAAACTCGCCGCGATGCACCGCGCCGTCCGGGTACCACGGCTGTTCCAGCCGATCGGTCTCCCGGCGAAACACGAACTTGTATTCCGGGACTCCTTCAAAACTCCCGTCGAAGATCTTCTCCGCGAACATGGATAGCGTCAGGCCACACAGATACTCGATGAACTGCCCGCACTGAAAAGGGCTGATCTGACCGGGGCAGACCGGGTCACGCGTGACGCGCAGGCTGGTGAAATCCGCCGCGATTTCCTCGAGGGCGAGGTCATCAAACCAGACGGTGCCGGTGCCCTTGCCGTATCCGACCAGGAACAGGGCGATCCGCGTCTGTCCCTGGCCAGGCGGAGTGAAATAGAGCGTTTCGCGCGTCCAGTCAGCCGTGCCGACGTGATTGCGGCCGGAGGCGACGACGCCGTGCCCCCCTGGATGCTGTATCTGAACCGTGCCGCATACGGGCGCGCCATGCGGGTCGAGCTCCTCGGTCCGAATCCAGCCTGTCAAGCGGTACCACCGGCCGGGCGTGAGCTGCACCTCCTGACCGAACGCGGTGTCCGACAGGGCCGATGCGGTGACGCGCAGTGACTGATATCCTTCGTGCGGCAGGTGCGTATCCAGCGACACCGCTGGCTGAGCCCCGTACACGTGGAGGCTCCAATGCTCGTGCGCCTCGGACGACTCGAAACCGACGTTCATCAGCGTGGCCGGTAGGTCCTGTTGGAGTGTGCCGACCAGGATCAGGGCGAGCAGTGTGGGTGTGCACATGACATAAACCACCAACAGTGGTACCCCGTGTGTGCGATTCTCCAGAATTGATGTAGGTCAATTTTCCATCGTCGGTCGGCCCGAAGTTGACGGCGTCCCTCTGGAAGTAAGATAATGGCCGCCGTGTCGCAAGGCGACATGCATGCCGGGACAGAACCAGTTTCTCGCCCGGCGTGTGACCGGATCGGGTGAGTTCCCTTTATTGTCTCCGGTTGATCGGTCATGTCTTCATCGTCGGCAGGTGGATCGCAGGTCCGTCCCGCCTATTGGGTGGCGGCCGTCCTCGTGGTAACCGGGGCGGTACTGGCCAGTAATCCGCTACCGTTTCGCAGTCCTGTCTCCGACGCAGTGCCAGTGCCGGCATCGGCGACGGACACGACTCCTGTGCGGCGTCCGAAGCTGGAGCCGAGCTACCAGGTGGCCGTGTACACCTATCGCTGCAGCGACTGCCACGCGATCATCGCGCAGCGCAATCCCGAAACGTATCGCGCCGCGACGCAGCATCGGGAGATCCAGCTCGAGCACGGGATCAACACGAGCTGTTTCAATTGCCACCATCCGTCCAACCGGGATGTGTTTGTCGGTGACGGAGGAGTGGAGATTCCGTGGAACCAGCCGCAGTTGCTGTGCGCCAAGTGCCATGGGCCGGTGTACCGCGACTGGCAGCACGGGTCGCACGGTCGCACGAACGGGCATTGGGACACGAGCCGAGGCACGCAGACGCGGCGGCGGTGCATTGAGTGTCACGATCCGCATCGGCCGCCGTTTCCCGGCCTGCCGCCCGCACCAGCGCCGCACACGTTGCGGGTGGGCGTACCGGCTCACTCCGGACACGCGGCGTCCCACAATCCGTTGCGACTTGAGAGCGTGAACCGCGATCTGCCGCCCGCGTCGGCGGCACCATGACGCCTCGCACGAGGACTTCCGCCCGTATGTCTGACCCACACGCGCAGAGGCCTGAGGACAAATCGGCGGTCCCGTCCGACCAGACGACCTGGACGCGGCGACGGTTCCTGTCGCGGAGTGTCGTGGCGTTGGCGGGTATGTCGGCGGTGGCGGGCGCCATGTCGCCACTCCGGCACCTGGACCCGCAGGACCTGCCCTCGCTCGACGAGTTCCTGCAGAAACACTACAAGGAGATGACGCCGCAAGACAAGGAGCAGGTCTTCGCTCGCATCACGCAGTCGGTGCAGACCCGTTTCGGCGTCGACGCGACCGTCTCCGACCCGCCGCCGCTGGAGGACGTCGAGTTCGTCTACGGGCTGAACCTCAGCCGCTGCATCGGCTGCCGCCGTTGCGTGCACGCGTGCGTCGAGGAAAATAATCAGTCACGGGCTCCAGAGATCCAGTACATTCGCGTGTTGGAGATGGAGAAGGGCAGCATCAACGTCGAGAGCTCCGAGCACCATTATGATCCACCGCTGGTGCCGAACCCGGACAAGTACTACATGCCGGTGCAGTGCCATCAGTGTGCGAAGCCACCCTGTGTGAAAGTCTGTCCGGTGGAGGCGACGTGGCAGGAGCCGGATGGCATCACCGTCATCGATTACGACTGGTGCATCGGCTGCCGGTATTGTGAAGCGGCCTGTCCCTACTGGGCGCGGCGTTTCAACTTCGCGGAGCCGCAGATCCCATCGGAGGAGCTGAATCCCGAGGTGGGTTACCTGTCGAACCGGCCGCGCAACAAGGGTGTCATGGAAAAATGCACCTTCTGTCTGCACCGCGTGCGCCAGGGCCGGTTGCCCGCCTGTCTGGAGGTATGTCCCACGGGCTCGCGGAAGTTCGGCAATGTGCGCGATCCGGCCAGCGAGGTGGCGTACATTCTGCGCCACAAACGCGTCTACGTGCTGAAAGAGGACGTGGGGACGGTGCCGCGGTTCTTCTATTACTTCGACGAACGCGGGAGTCGCTACCGGGAGCCGATGGTCGAGAAGTCGGGTGCGCAGGAGGGGACGGGATGAAGAAGTATCTCACCTTCCTGTACGATTGTTTTCGGCTCAGCTTCGTGGGCGACTGGCGGTACCACCTGTGGATGACCAGCCTCACCGTCCTGACGCTCGTCGGCGTCTACGCCTACTGCCAGCAGTTGGTGCACGGGCTGGTCACCACGGGCATGACCGACCAGGTATCGTGGGGTCTGTACATCGCCAACTTCACGTATCTGGTGGGGTTGGCCGCCGCCGCGGCCATGCTGGTGATTCCGGTGTACGTATATCGCAACCTGCACCTGCACGACGTGGTGATCTTCGGCGAACTGCTGGCGGTGGCGGTGATCATCATGTGTCTGCTGTTTGTGACGGTGGACCTGGGCCGCCCCGACCGTTTCATGCACCTCCTCTGGCGATTCAACTTTCCGCTGTCGATGCTCACCTGGGATGTGATTGCGCTCAACGGCTACCTGTTGTTGAACCTGCACATCTGCGGCTACCTGATCTACTGTGCCTACTGTGGGCGACGGCCGTCGCCCTTGTTTTACGTGCCGTTTGTGTTCATCGCGATCGTGTGGGCGGTGAGCATTCACACGGTGACGGCGTTTCTGTACGTGGGGCTGGGCGGGCGGCCGTTCTGGAACTCGGCCATCATCGCGCCGCGGTTTCTGGCTAGCGCCTTCGCGGCGGGGCCTGCGTTCATCATTCTGACGCTTCAGATTGTCCGTAAGTACACGCGTCACGAGGTGAGCGACGAGGCGCTGCTGACGCTCCGACGGATCATCCAGGTCGCCATGCTGATCAACATGTTCCTGCTGGTGTGTGAGATCTTCACCGAGTTCTACACCGATTCGGCTCACGTCGCCTCGGCGCGTTATCTCTACTTCGGACTCCACGGCCACCGCGCCCTGATTCCGTGGATCTGGACTGCGATTGCCATGAATGCGGTGGCCACGATCCTGCTGGTCCTGCCGGCGTCACGCGGTCTGAAGTTACTCAACCTCGTGTGTGTGCTGGCCATCGTGGGCATCTGGATCGAAAAAGGGATGGGACTGATTGTCCCAGCCTTCATCCCCACGCCGCTGGGCGAGGTCGTGGAATACGTTCCGACGTGGCACGAGATCCTGATCTGCCTGGGCATCTGGGCGGTGGGCTTGCTGATTTACACCATCTTCGTGCGCGTCTCGGTCCCCGTGCTGGCGGGTGAAGTCACGTACCAGCGCCGCGCGGGCGGACCGGATCGCGAAAGGCTGTCAACATCGGAAGCAACCTACTGAGGGAGTGAGCGGACCATGCAACCACTGCACGCACGTTGTCGAGCGCTGGAGGTGTTGATCGCCGTGTTCCTGTGGGCGTATCTCGGGCTGGCGCCCCGCGCGGGGGCGCAGACCTGGGGGCTGCCGGAAATGTCCCCGGAAACGAAGGCCTGCGCCGACTGCCACAAGCTTGAGAACACGGGCCTTTATCAACAATGGGGCAACAGCAAGCACTACCGCGCGAACGTGGGGTGCTTTGAGTGCCACATGGCCAAGGAGGGGGAGCCCGACGCGTTCCTGCACGAGGGGCAGTGGATCGCGACCATCGTCTCGCCCAAGGACTGCAGCCGCTGCCATGTGCGCGAAGGGGAAGAGTTTGCCCATTCCCATCACTCCAAGGGCGCGCGCATTCTCGGTTCCTTGGACAACGTGCTGGCGGAAGTCGTGGAAGGGAATCGCGGCATGGTCACGCCGGCGTTTCCGCACGGCAACAGTGCCGCCGCCATTAGCGGCTGCTGGCAGTGCCATGGCAGTGAAGTAAAGGTGCTGCCGGGTGGCAAACTCGATCCGGCCACGTGGCCCAATACAGGGATCGGACGGATCAATCCCGACGGATCCGAAGGGTCCTGTTCGGCCTGCCACAGCCGCCATTCGTTCTCCGCGTACCAGGCACGGCACCCTGACAACTGCGGCAAGTGCCACATGGGTCCGGATCATCCGCAGATGGAGATCTATTACGAGTCGAAGCACGGAATCGCCTTCCGCGCGTTCAAGGAACAACTCAACATGGATAGTGCAAAGTGGATCGTGGGTGAGGATTACCACCTGGCCCCGACCTGTGCGACGTGCCACATGAGTGCTACGCCGGCCCGGGCGGCGACCGCGAAGCGCGCGGCACGGCCCGGATTGCCCGTCACGCATGACGTGGGGATGCGCATCAGCTGGAACAACCGGCCGGCCATCTCCCAGCGTCCCGAAGAGAGTGACAAGAAGATGGGGCTGCCCGGCGCTGCCGTCAACTGGGAAACGCGCCGCAACAACATGAAGACCGTGTGCGTCAACTGCCACGAACAACAGTGGGTCGACAACTTCTACGTGCAGTACGACAACCTGATCGCGCTCTATCACGACAAATTCGCCAGACCGGGCCAGGAGCTCTACAAGCTTGCCAAGCCACTGCTGAAGCCCGCCGAGTTTTCCAACGAGCTCGACTGGACCTGGTACGAGATCTGGCATCACGAAGGGCGGCGAGCTCGCCACGGCGCATCCATGATGGGGCCAGACTACACGCACTGGCATGGTACGTACGAGGTGGCCAAACACTTCTATGCCAAGATGGTCCCCGAACTGGAGGAACTGGTAGCCGCAGGGGAAGCATCCGGCGATGCCGCCAAAGCCACGGCCGCACAGGCTCTGCGCACCAAGCTCGAAGAAGTGCTCACGTCCGAGAACCATCGCTGGTATCTGGACCTGATGACTCCCGAGGAACGGGCGGAGCGGAAACAGCGCCAGGACGAGTTCCAGCGCCGCTACGAGAAATAGGCCGCCCCCCCGCCGATGTACGTGTCGGCGGCTCGCTGGACTGGTGAGCTACAAGCGAGCTGCCCGTGTCGGCGGCTCGCTGGACTGGTGAGCTACAGGCGAGCTGCACTCGAACGCTCTTCTCCCCGCCGACCCTGTGTCGGCGGCTCGCTGGACTGGCCAGCTACAAGCGAGCTGCACTCTAACGCTCCTTTCCCCGCCGACCCCGCGTCGGCGGCTCGCTGGACTGGTGAGTTACAAGCGAGCTGGACTCGAACGCTCCTTTCCCCGCCGACCCCGCGTCGGCGGCTCGCTGGACTGGTGAGCTACGGAGCGAGCGTGAAATGTGGCA
>JALOQX010000489.1 GCA_025459265.1 Pirellulaceae bacterium
AGCCAAGGCACCAGACTGATCCCGTCGACGGCCGGTCCCCAGGGCGGCTGCACGCCGCACAGTTCCAGCAGCGTCGGATACAGGTCGATATGCGCTGCCAACTGGCGAATTGTGCGCGGCTCGGGGAACTGCTGTGGCCACTGCATAAACAGCGGCACGCGCGTGCCGCCTTCATGGACACTGGTTTTCCAGCCTCGCATTCCCGCGTTGTACCGGTCGCCATTGGCACCGTTGTCAGTCAGGAACAACACGATGGTGCGATCGCGAATTTTCAGCTCATCCAGCGTCGCCAGCAGCCGCCCGAAGTTGTCATCCAGGTTGGCGCACATGCCGTAGATGGCGGCCAGCTCGTCATCGAGTCCCTGCGCTTTGTAGCGATCAAAGTACTCGTCAGGCACCTGACTCGGAGTATGTGGGGTGTTGTAGGGGAGATAGCAGAAGAAGGGCCGATGCTGGTTTCGTTTCATGAAGGCGATGGCTTCGTCGGTCAGGACGTCGGGCATGAAACCCTGCGTCGGCACGACCTCAGTGCCCCGCAACAATTCAGCGTCGAAGTAGTTGTTGACGTTGCCGGCGCGGAAGCCAAAGAACTCGTCGAAGCCCTGGCCCGTCGCATCGTGTGGGAACTGCTCGCCGTTGTGCCACTTGCCGATGCACGCCGTGCGGTAGCCGGCCGACCGCAGCGCCTCGGCGAGCGTGACTTCATAGGTTCGCATGACTTCCTTGTTGTGGGTCACACTCGTTACGCCGGTTCGCAACGAGTACCTGCCCGTTAACAGGCTCGCGCGCGTGGGCGCGCAGTACGGACTCACGTGAAACTGCGAGAACTGGATGCCGCCGCGGGCGAAGCGGTCCAACTGCGGGGTCTGCAGGACCGGGTTGCCATGCAACGAGAGATCACCATATCCCTGGTCGTCGGTCATGACCAGCAGGATGTTGGGGCGATCCGCCTCGGCAGCGAACAACCACTCACTGCAGGTACTGGACAGGAGCAGGGTGAGGAGGGCGGAGCCGGCGCGCATGGCGGATTCCTCCGGAGGCCCAGGGCCCACGGGATGAGTGCTGTTACGAAGTTGTTCCAGGCCCGCATCGTGCGCAGCCGTTCACTTCCTGGCATAGAAGTCCCGCAGGAACTTCAGGCTGAGCGGAATCTGCCGGAACGCATCCGGACTCTCGTCTTCAATGATCAGGTGCGGTACCTTGTGCCGTTCCGCTTCCGCCAGGATGGCCGGCAGATCCATCTGTCCGGTACCCAGGACGACCACGGCATCCCCCGCCGGTGGTTCACCCAGAGGGTTGCCCACCGCGACACCTTTGCGCATGTCCTTCAGATGGAGCGCGTAAACGCGGTCTCCGTGGCGTTTCATGATGTCCACCGGATCGCCGCCGCCCCAGAGCGCCCAGTAGATGTCGAGCTCGAACCCCACCAGCTCCGGATCGGTCTGCTCGACAATGGCTTCGAACAGCACGCCCTGGTCATCGGCGATGAATTCCTGGCCGTGCGTGTGGTAGGCGAACTTGAACCCCGCTTCTTTCAGTCGGGCACCCCAGGCGTTGAACTTCCGGGCGATTCCGGGAATCTGGTCGCGCGTCAACGGAACTTCCTGGGGAAGCACGGGGGTCATGACGTACTTCACGCCCAGCGTCCGGCATTCGTCGATGATCTGGTCCATTTTGTGATCGAAGTCCTGCGGCCAGTAATGCTGGATCGAGCTCGTCAGTCCGTGCTTTTCCAGCAGGGCCTTGAATTCGACCGGCGACAGTTTCCTGAACACGCTGTCCTCGACCTCCTGGAACCCCCAGTCGGCAACCTGTTTCAACGTCGCGTCCGGGTCGGCGTGCATCCGGTCCAGCAGACTGTGGAGCTGGAGTGCCACCGGAGGCATGGTGGTCGCGCCCGGCTGGGCGGATACGAGCAGCACGGCTACCAGCGCCACGACGGTTGACAACACGGCGGCATGGACACGCACGTTCGGTTTCATGACAGCACTCTCCGCGACGAAGCCGTAAGAACGATGACAGCCATTATCTCGGTCCGCGGCCGTGGGTTGCAAGTAGACCCTGTCGTTTGCAGATGTCCCTGGGACGTGAAATACTGGGGTGGCTGGGGACGAACGAAGTGAGCCCCCAGCCGCTAAAGAGCTGGAGGCGAGCTAAAGCTCGACCCCAGCCACCCAATCCCAAGATTGAGCGTTGACAAAGTAGAGTTAGGCGACAGCTGACAACCGGTTGCCACGACACTCAGGACGATGCTGACGCGTGTTCCCAGTGCCGCTGTACCGCGATCGGCTGCCATCCACGATCTGACGCGCACGTGCTCAACGCAGGACTCTCTCCAATCTGCCTCACTTGCCGCTGCAAATGTCCCTGTCCCCTTAGGCGTCCAGATTGGTCTGTGGTGCATCGGTGATTACCTGAATCACGCGAAAACCAACGTTCCCATTCGGACGATCGGACTTGCCCCACCCAGGAATACGTGATGATGAGCCCGAAAGCCCACACCCTTTGGCGACAGCTATCGCGGCACCTGGCGGTTCCTTAGGATCGACAATGGTAACCGCCGGTGACGAGGAATCCGGATTCGTCGCAATCACCTGACACAATTCCGCAACATTGCCCAGCATGTCATGCAGGCCGAAGGCGTTGGGGCGCAATCGGCCCACCGGGAGAAATCCCATATCGCCGGCGCCGATCCGCATATGGGCATAGCTGGTCACGCTCGCGACCGCCTCCCCCCAGGGAAACCTCGTGGCGGTTCCGGCACGACATGCGTATTCCCACTCTGCCTCGGTCGGCATCCGGTAGTTCTTGTGCTCTTGGCTGCTGAGCCACTGGCAGAAAGCGTCAGCGTCGTTCCAGGTCACGATAATGACGGGATGGTTCTGGGTTTGTCCACCGACCCAGTTCTCTCCCGACCT
>JALOQX010000490.1 GCA_025459265.1 Pirellulaceae bacterium
AGCTGACGCGCGCCGAGGAGATCGCCCGGCGGCTCCTGGGCGGCGTGGATGAAGCCCTGGCCGGCGCTCAACAGGATCGCCGCACCGACGTGCCGCTGGTCCACAAGGTCGAGGTGCTGAAACTGCCGGTGCGGCTCGTTACGCCAGAGGAACTGGCGGCGGCCAAGGCGCAGGTCGAGTCGCTTGCCCAGGACCCCGCGCAGCAGCGCATCATGCTCTGGCACCAGGAGGTCATCGAGCGCTACCAGACGCAGCAGGCCGGTGCGACGCAAGACACGGAAATCCACGTCCTGCGGCTCGGTGACGTGGCCATCGGCACCAATCCGTTCGAGCTGTTTCTCGATTTTGGCCTCCAGATGAAGACCCGCAGCAAAGCCCTGCAGACCTTCGTGGTGCAGCTGGTGGGTGGCGCCGGCTATCTCGCTACCGAGAAGGCGGTCCGCGGCGGTGGTTATAGCGCCGTGGTCCAGAGCACGCAGGTCGGACCAGAAGGCGGTCAGATGCTGGCTGATCGCACGGTCCAGCTGATCAACAGCCTCTGGCCCTGACCGCCATCACCCTTTCAATACGCGATCACCCGGTCCGGTACAAACCGCTGGACCTTGCGAAATCTCGGTTCGTCCTGGCGATAGTGCTCGCGCAGATACAGCGGGTACCCACGCCCAGGCGGGTCGATCCGCACCAGAGTGTCGCCGCGGAAGATCAGCGTATCGTACACGACGCCGCCCAGAATCGTCTCCAGCGGCTCACCGTAAATTCGTCGCTGCAGCGTCTCTTCCGGCAGGGGAAACGTGACGTCGATCCGAGCTCCCTCGGCCACTGCGCCGACACACACATACCGGCCCGCCCATCGCATGTCCCGCGCGGCCGCATCCACCGTACAGTGGACCGCGTCGCTCCCGGGAGTCACCCAGTGGGGGATTCGCACCGTCACCTCCTCCAGCGGCTGCTTGATGCGCAGCTCGACCCGGCCCTGGTAGGGAATGTAGCTGTACACGTCGGCCCACGGGGACGCTCGGTTCAGCAGCAGATTGACCGTCAGGCGCTGTCCGTCAGCTTCCAGGATTTGCTGCCAAACATAGTAGAGCGTGCGAGTCGCATTGCCGGTGCAGCAGTGCATGATCCCAATGGAGACGCCGGGATTGACCACCATGTTGTCTCCCTGCATCAACCCCGGCGGGCAGCCGTCATTGGCGACCGGCCAGCTGAGAAAT
This sequence comes from Pirellulaceae bacterium, assembly GCA_025459265.1. Taxonomy (GTDB): domain Bacteria; phylum Planctomycetota; class Planctomycetia; order Pirellulales; family Pirellulaceae; genus JAAYDI01. Next base: position 1,215 of record JALOQX010000490.1, read on the forward strand.
GCCCCGACGTTGCGGTCCGCCACCCGCTCATCCGTCTCACCGGCCTGCGGCGGCCGCGGCCAGTGCGGACTCCTCAGGCGCGCTACCCAGTCGGCCGATGTCAGCTGGCACGTGATGAAATGGTTCCGCACCCAGCCTTCTACCTCGTCCCAATAATCACCTGCGCCGGCGGCGGAGAGTTTGATGCCAATCGCAATCATGTCAGCGCAGCCGCAGATCTCCGCCGTCGGATAGTAGGGATTGAGATACTCCAGGAAAAAGCCGATCCGCGTCGCCGTGTCGCACTGGCCGGGGATCGTGCTGTTGCGATCGATCGCCCAGTCAAAACTCTTCCGACAATACTCCACCAGTGCTTGATTCCCGGTGTGAATGGCGTAATCGGTCATGTACAGCAACGTGTGGCTGTGCGTGCCGAAGTGCACGTCGTGCTCTCGTCCCGGGTACTGCGCCGGGTCCAACTTGTCCGTCAGCCATTGACCCTCCGGGCCATAGAACTCCGCGTGATGCAGCAGGTAATTGACCAGTCTGTCTCCCAACTCCTTGGCCGGCTCGTAGTGGGTGAGGGCATAGTACTGGCCGAGCGGTTGCACGATCCGGCCGGCCACGCCGTCCACTGCCCAGATTCCGATCGGCATGGGCGCCTCAGGTTCCGCAGCCGCACCGACCAGGAAATTCCCGCGTGGAAAGTACGCATAGTCCTCTTTGTACGTCGCCAGGGCGGCATAGCGGTCTACCATCCGCCGGACACGTTCGAGCCAGTCCGGGTTTCCGTCGAGTGCGTGGTACACCATCATGGCGCCCATGATGCGGCCTGTGCCGCACCCGCCGAGCGTGAAGAACGGTCGCTCGTCGCGTTTCTTGGCGTACAACAATCCGTCCGGGCCGGTCATCCGATCCAGCGTGCTCAGCCAGGCCGCGTCAACGTGCGCGTTGATGTCGCTTCCCGTGATCAGCCGCAGCAGCGGCAGCGACTCGCGGAACTTGGCCCCCAGATTGTCGTATTCCTCCTTCTTCATGATCGCCGGACGGTTGTGGAAGTTCACCAGCCAGTACAGCGAGTAGTCGTCTCGAGGATCCAGCGGCCCTGTAAGACCAAGGATGGCAAGCTTGGCCGACTCGGCAAGATCCAGCGTGTCTGGAACCAAATCTTCGTACCGCTCTCCGATATACGCAGGCAGCTGCGCCGTGCAGCCCCCTGGGTTAATGAACTCGCCTTGTGCGCATAGCGGCGAAGCCGGACACCAAGCGGCCAACAGAAGCAGCAACGTTTGACGCATCGCCATCACTCCAGTCAATCTGGGCTACGGGCCAAGCTGTGAGTATAATCGGTGCATGCCGGCGCAGTATCCGAGCTACCTGAATCTGCTGGCCACGGGCGAGCTGGCGCGCCGCGCCGCACAAGCGGTCGCCGGGCTGAGCGAGTGCGTCGGCTGCGCTCGGCAGTGCCATGCCGACCGGCTGCAGGGTGGCGGACGCGCGCCGTTCTGCCGGACGGGGCGACTGGCCGTTGTCAGCAGTTTCTTTCCACATCACGGCGAGGAAGATTGCTTGCGGGGCGTGCACGGGTCAGGCACGATCTTCTTCAGCCAGTGCAATCTGCGCTGCGTGTTCTGCCAGAATTTCGACATCAGCTGGCAAGGTGCCGGGACGTGTGTCGAGCCGCCGCTGCTGGCGCGCATCATGCTGGACCTGCAGCGGCGCGCACGCGATGGCCTCCACCTGCCGATCGTCTACAACACGGGCGGCTACGACAGCGTCGACACCCTGCGGCTGCTCGACGGTGTCGTCGACATCTACATGCCCGACTACAAGATGACAGACGCCGAGACGGCGCAGGACTTGCTGCAGGCGGCCGACTATCCGGAGGTCGTTTGTCGCGCCTTGCGCGAAATGCAGCGGCAGGTGGGGGATCTGGTCGTCGATGAGTCCGGCATCGCGCGGCGCGGGCTGCTGGTCCGCCACCTGGTGATGCCCCACGGCAAAGCCGGCACGCGCGCGGCCATGCGTTTTCTCGCCCGCGAGATCTCGCCGCATACGTTCGTCAACATCATGCGGCAGTACCGACCGGCTGGATACGCGGAGAGCTTTCCGTCCATCGACCGGCCCGTGACCCACGCGGAGTGGGCCGAGGCGGTCCAGATGGCCCGCGAGGAAGGCCTCTCGCGCTTCGATCACGCCGCCTGTCAGCCGATTCCGCGCGGATCGAAATAGTCCGGCTCGCCCCCCGCCCGCCACTTGATGTTGCAGCCGATGCTCGGGCGCTGCTCGGCGGCCACCGGCTGGCCAGCCAACACCGCCTCCAGCGCCGCACGCAGGTCACGGCCGGTTACCGGGATGCCCGAATTCGGTCGGCTCTCGTCCAGCTGTCCCCGGTACACGAGTTTCCGGTCCCGGTCGAACAGGAAAAAGTCCGGGGTGCAGGCGGCTCGATACGCCTTGGCAACCTCCTGCGTCGCGTCGTAGAGATAGGGGAACGTGTAGCCGCGCAACGCCACTTCGTGACGCATCTGCTCCGGCGAATCGTCCGGATAGTTGTCCACATCGTTGGGATTGATCCCCACGAAGCCCACACCGCGCGCCTGGTAATCCTGGCCGAGCCGCGCCAGTTCGTCGGCCACGTGCTTGACGAACGGGCAGTGGTTGCACATGAACACGACCAACAGCGCGGGCGCGTCCCGGAAGTCGCTGAGCGACACCACGTGGCCGTTCACATCGGGTAGAGCAAAATCAGGAGCCGTCGACCCAAGCGGCAACATGGTACTGGCAGTCTTGACCATTTGGCAGGTTCTCCCTCGTAAGAATTGGGTGTCAATCTGGTTCACGCGTGCCGCGCGCTTCGCGGCGCTGCCTGAACCGGTCGCGGAGCCGCGGCCCAGGCACCTCGTCCTGCTCGGCGCGTGGCGGTCGCTCGGCGGCACGCTCCGCCGCGCGCTGCAACAGCGTGCCGACGGCATCCGTCACGCGCCGCGCTAACTCACCGTCGCTCGTGCCGGACGCGTCGCCCAGCACCCTCTCGGCCAATTGGCGGACCCAGGACTGATCCTCCGCCAGACGCAGCTGCGGTGCAGCCAGTGTGCCCGCCACCTTCAGCCGCAGCGGACGCGACGCCAACTGGCTGCCCAGCCGTGAGTCGCCCAACAGCCCGGAAGGCAACTGAATTTCCACTTCCAGATCCAGACTCTCGTCCATCCCCACCGATCCGGACGACTGCAGTCGGATCGCTGAGTCGCGATGCGGCAGAACCAGGGCTAGACCTTCATGGTGCACGCGGCCATCCGCCACGTGGAAGGCCACACGCAGGTCCTGAGCCACGGTAATCTCCGCCGGCAGCTCGTCCCCCAGCAGACGAACAGCCAGCTCGATCAGTCGCTGGATAATCGAGCTGCGCAGACCCAGCTTCGCGGCATGCAGTTCCAACACGCCCCGTACCTGCACCGCCTCAGCTCGCTGCTGCGCGTCCACCATGCCCAATGGCAGGCGGAATTCATCCAGCCGAAACGTGAATGCACCGTGGGCGGTCACGGCGTCCGCCACCAGCGGCGCCACCAATTGCAGTCCCGTGCCGCAAAGCTCGGGCGTAAGCGGTTGATGATCAAAGATCGTGACGGGCTCGACCACCAGCAAACTCGTCTCACCCTCCCGCAGCAGCTGAAACGTCACGTTGATGTCTTCCAGATCGATCACCGGTGTCGGTGCGTCGAGCGTCTGGACGCGCACTCCCGCGTTCCGGATTTCAGCCACCAGTGTCGGCAGCGACCCCCGTCGCGTCGGCTCCCCAGCGTCCAGGCCAGTCGGCACAACAGGCGTGCCACCGCGCAAGGTCACGTCGAAGCGCGGTTCCTCCACCGTGAACCGCCCCAAGTCCGGTCGAGACAGCAACATCTGCAACCACGACCGCTCGGCCGCCACCGTCGCGACGGTGATGGACGCGTTTCCTGCACGATCCTCGATCGCCAACCCGGACAACGAGAGCGGCGACATGTAGCCGAACGAAGCACCGCGGCTCGAGATCTTCACCTCGTCGTTGGCGACCAGAGCATTCAGCAGCCGATCACGCAGGAATGTCTTGCCCAAGAGCCACGGCGCGAGCGCGAGGCCCGCGAGTACCAGCCCGCAGGCGACACCGACCACGATCCAGACGACTCGTCGTCG
>JALOQX010000491.1 GCA_025459265.1 Pirellulaceae bacterium
CCACCGCTGCCGCCAGAAATGTCGAGGTTGACTCCGCTGTTGGTACCGCCTTGGCCTGGGCCACCGCCACCGGCCCCACCGCCCGGGCCGCCGTCGCCCCCGTCACCGCCGACCCAGCCGGTGTCCTCACGTCCCCAAACACCTTCATTGCCGGCACTCCCGCCCGTGCCACGTGAACCAACTTGTCCCCCGGCGCCGCCCACAGGACTGCTGCTGTTAACGCCGGCGCCACCCGAGCCAGCCGATTGCCCGGCTCCGCCGTGGCCGCCCGTACCACCATGGCCACCGTAGCCGCCAGGCTTGGGAGGAACAGTCGGGTCGCGGAAGGGCCATCCACCGCCTGGCCCGCCAGCGCCGCCGCCAGCGCCGCCGCCGCCCGGAGCGCCGCCATCGACCACGCCATCGCCGTTCTCGTCGATATACCTTCCCTCGGTGCCGGGTGCCCCGCTCCACGAAGATGACTGGGTTCCGCCCGCACCTCCCGCTCCATTTCCGTGGGGCTGTGCCGAGGCTCCGCCATGTTGCTGGTCGTACGGTAAGGCTCCGTTGCCGCCGTCTCGCGCGATGTAGGTGCCGTAGCCCGTGCCGCCCGCGCCGCCCAAGCCTTCCCCGCCTCCCGCTCCACCGCCCGGGCCCGGTCCCAGTTCCCAAGCCGACATGTCGAACGTGACCCGCGAGCCGATCACCACATCGTTCTCTGCCAGCAGTGACAGTCCATTGACACGGGCCGAGTCGTACGACGCGGCGGTGACGATCGTATCATCCGGGACCAATAGGTCGCCCGGAAACGTGAAACGGGTGATCGCAGCGCCGATCTCCACCGAGATGCCCATGCGTGCCAGCGAGGCGGCATCGCCGCCTGAATCTTCAGGAACGTCGTCGTCATCCAGGAAGACGAAGATGGTACCCTTCCTCAACGTGCCCCAGACCGTGTCGAACTCGACTTCCGATGACAGCTGGAATCGTGGCACGACGGCCACGTCCGGTGCTGCCGTGCCCGGCACGAACCATTTGCGTGCGACGATGTTGTCAAGGAGCGTCTCGGTCCCCGGCGTCCAGGTGACGCTGGTGAGCGCGGTGAACTGCGGCCCGAGCTGGACGGTGGCCACGCTGCCCGCCGTCACCGTGAACGACTGATGAACCGTACGGCCGCTGAGTGTCGTGCCCCGAAACGTAACGGCCGCGTCGCCGGCGCCTGTGGCCGCCAGGTCCACGCTGTAGAGCGCAAACCCGCTGCCGTCAGGTTGCCCGGTGCCGTCGATGGAGACAAGCTCGCTTTCGCCGCTCGTTCTGGCCGCCGTGCTGATCGACGTATCGCGGATCAAGACTGTGCCGTCCGTCGTCTGCAGACGGAAACCGTCCTCGTCGTACGCGCTCACACCGCTCGCCGGCAGCCCGGCGAAGTCGATCACCTGGTCGTAGTCCCGAAACGTGCCGGCACCCGCGGGAGTAAGGGCCTGCACGCCGGTCTGCAGTTCGACACGGTTGCCCAAAACCACTCCGTTGACGTTGCTCGTCGTGTCCATGACCAGGTGCAAGCTGTCCTGTCCGGACCCGCCCAGGATCTGCGTGAGAGCAGCCCCGGACGTATCGATCACCGCGACGGGCGCCGCCGAGGTTTGGTCGTCCGCGTCGTCCGCCATGAGTACCTCGCCATTGACCAGCGTCCAGGTCACACCCGTCGTGTTGATCGCATTGTCCACCGTCAACGTCTCGACATTCAGTCGCAGCCTGACGAATTGCTCCGCTTCTGGAAAACCGTCGACGTAGACATGGACGCCGTCCTGCCCTGTTCCGCCCGACACGATCGTATCGACCACGTCGGCGATCCGCCGGACGCGGATCGTATCGTCGCCACCGCCGCCGTCGACGTTGACGGTGGTATTCTCCAACGCCAGGTCAATGGTGAACGTATCGTTTCCCTGCCCGAGCTCGACGATGACCGTTTCCACAAAGTCGAACGTGACGTCGCCCGAGACCACGTGGCGGATCACACCCTGACCGGCAGTTCCGTCCTCGATCGAGGCCCCGTCCTCGGGTGTCAGGGCAGCCGTCTGTGCCGACCGATCCAGGATCAGCGTGTCGTGGCCTTCGCCGTCGCCGCGCACAATCACCGGCGCCTCCGCACCGTGGATCACCACCGTGTCGTTTCCCCCGCCCAGGGTGACGGCGGTCGGATGGCTCACGTTCTGGACGGTCAGCTGGTCCGCGCCCGACCCGGCCATCACGGAGAGCGCCGTGGTTGTAGCGAGAACGCTCAGCCAGTCCTGTTCGTCACTCAGAGCCAGTTCCAGCTCTTCCACCTCCTGGAATCGAATCGTGCCGGGTATCCCCGCGCCGGTAATCACCCCCTGCGGGTCGCTCTGCACATCCCGTGGATCGGTCTCTTTGTCGAGTTGGAGATCGCACGCCACGCTCGCAGTCACCCGCAGCGTATCCGTGTCTCCATCGGCCGTTCCGCCCTGGAACAACAGCGGCCCTGTGATCTGCCCCAGATCACCACTGACCACCAGCTGATCATGGCCCGCGTGTCCCCAGACCTCGGTGCTCGCGCGCGTGCCCAGCACGGCAAGCGTGTCATCACCCTGGCCCAGCTCGATCAGCAATTCAGCCATGTCGCCGTACTGGACCGTGCCAGCCATGCCGAGCCCGGTCAGCTGTGTGCCGCTCAACGTGCCGCTGTTCGGCCCGTCGTCCAACGTGTCGAACGCGCGGAGTCGGTTGCTCCCAGGACCACCGAGCAGAACGAGAGAACCCGCGATGGCGTTGAGTGCGTGGTCATCGCCCCGCAATTCGACCGTGTCATCACCCGCGCCGGCGTCGACCGTCACCGTGGCGCCGCTGAATGTGCTGGCGACGGTCAGGGAATCGGCGCCCAAGCCCAGCGCCACTCGCAGATCTTCAATGCCTTCG
>JALOQX010000030.1 GCA_025459265.1 Pirellulaceae bacterium
CGCCGGGCGGCGGCCGCGCGGGGATGGGTCCCCGCGGGAATCGACACCGGCATGGCCCGCGTGCGGTAGCTTTCCCACCGCTCCATGATCAGCTCGTTGAGCTTGGCGATCTGAGCCCGCGCCCGCCGCTCGCGGGCGTCTTCCCGGACGCCGTAGAGCGCGAACATGGCGGTGCTGGCGAGGATCGTAATGATGGTGATCACGACCAGCAGCTCGACCAGCGTGAACGCCGGCCGCGGTCGTCGCTGGAGTTCGCACGTCGGCACAATCATGGTTTCCGGTCCTGCAAGCGCCCGCCTTCGCTGAAGTTGGTGATATTGTCGTCGTCTCCGTCGCCGGGTGACATGTAATTGACACCGTCCGGGTAGACCGGGTACGAGCGGTGATCCGCCTTGAACAGCTCGGACCCGTAATGGTCGTCCAGGCCGGCGGAGACGATCTGGAACTTGTCCGCGTTGGCCCACTCGAAGCCGTACGGTGACGAGGAGGAGACCCGGTTGGTCAGGTACGGCTTGGCTGAGCCTTTGCTGGTGATGGTGTAGAAGCCGTTGACGGGCGTCGGGGCGGCCGGGTTCAGCCCGCCGTACGTGCGGGCGTCAAAATAGGTATACGGAGAATTCTTCTTGGGGGGTTGATACGTGTGAAACAGGTTGGGGCGAAACGCCGTTTCCAGTTTCAGGCGTCCCTTGTCGAAGGTGAAGAGGCCGGGTGAGCGATCGGGGTTGGGACCGATGATGGCGCCGCTGTTATTCACGCGAAACGGCCCGCCGCTGCCGGTGAAGGGGCGCTTGGGATTGGTGCTGAAACCGCCCAGCCAGAAGGCCAGGGCCTGCGCCGGATTGACGCGCAGATGCGGGTTGGCCCCCAAGATGGCCTCGAACCGTGTCAGCTCGGCGCGGTCGATGTTCGGCCACGCCTGGTCGATGTGCCGCCGCAGCAGGGCCGGGTCGCTGAAGTCGGGCGGGTAATCGCCGTACTTGAGCTTGTAGGCCTCGAAGCCGGCTTCCATGTTCTTGATTTCCACGCCGATGCGGGCCGTCAGGGCCGCCTTGCGGGCCATGTTGATCGCCGGCAGGAGCAGGCCCACCAGAATACCGATGATCACGATCACGACCAGCAATTCGACCAGCGTGAAGGCGGGCCGGCAGGGCCGGTTGACGTTCATCTCACATCCCTCCGCATTGGGTTGGCAGTCGCCGCGGCCCGCGCCAGCACGGCCCCCGGCGGGCTCGCGGCGATGTCTTGAGCCTACTTACGACAGTTTGGAGATCAGGTCCACCAGCGGCATGAACAGCGATATCACGATGAAACCCACGGCGAATCCCAGGAAGCAGATCAGCATGGGCTCCAACAAGGACATCAGGCCATCGGTCATCGTCTTGACCTCTTCGTCGTACGTGTCGGCCACCTTGTAGAGCATCGTGTCCAGTTCGCCGGTCTCCTCGCCCACGTCCACCATGTTCACCACCAGATCGTCCACCACGCGGTTGTTCATCCGCATGAAATACCACAAACTGCCCAGGACGCTGCCGGCCCCGATCGCCATCAGGCCGAACTGCTGCATGTTGGGCAGAAAACAGATGGGCACCATCGGGCCGCCCAACAGGGCCGCCCAGAAGAACATCGCCACCGGGTGGAACCCGGGCGTCGAGTATTCCTTCATCGGCTTGGCAATCGTCTCGCCTTCGCGGATCGCGTCGGTCACCTTGCCGTAGATCCGCTCGAACAGCGCGTTGCCGGCCGTTTCGCGCGTGATGTTCAGCCCCTCCAGGATCGGCACGCCGCTGGCCACCAGCGTGCCCAGTGTCCGCGTGGTGCGCGCCAGGATGTTCTTCTCGATGAGCGGACCGAAGACCGGGATCTTCAGCACGAACATATCCCAGCCCATGCGGCCGTGACGGAACTTGCGGACCAGCTTGATGAACAGCCACAGCCCCATCGGGATGGCGGGGATCAGGTACCAGTAGTTGGCGATGTTGCGGGACATGGCCATCAGCAACTCGGTGGCCGCCGGCAGCTTGAGGCCGAACTCGGCGAACATGGTCTCAAACGTGGGCACGATCTTGATCATGATGAAGGTCAAAATGCCGACGGCCACGAGGACGACGACGATCGGGTAGATCATGGCCCCGCGGACCTTGCGTTTGAGCGATTCGGCGCGTTCCATGAAGTCGGCCAGACGCTGGAGGATCACTTCCAGCGCCCCGCCTGCCTCGCCCGCCTTGATCATGTTCACGTACAGGCGGTTGAAGGTCTTGGGGGATTTCGACATGGCCTCCGAGAGCGTGGCGCCTCCTTCGATCTCCTCGCAGACGTCCATCAGGGAGTTCTTCAGACGGCCGGCGCGGGCCTGACCCTCCAGGATCCGCAGGCTGCGCAGAATCGGCAGGCCAGCATCCTGGAGGATGGACAGCTGACGCGTAAAGGCGCAGAGGTGCTTGCTGCGGACCTTGCCGAAGGCGAACGAGCGTTTCCGTTTGGCGGCCGCCTCGGCGGCCGCCCCGGCCCCCTTCTTGACGGAGATCTTCGTGACGAAGTACCCCATCTGCCGGATCGTCGTTTGCGCTTCATCCTCCGACGCGGCCTCGATCACGTCCTTGATTTCCTGGCCGGTGGCATCCATCGCTTCGAATTGATACGTGGGCATCGTGGAGATCCTCCGTCTGACGGGAGTTCGAGGTTGGGGGAGCGTGCGGCACGCCAGCGCCACCCGGTCCCCTGACCGGCCGGGTCCGCCCGCGGTCTGCCCGCGCTCGTCGCATTGTACGCTCGCCAGCGCGGCTACGCCTCGAGAATCGTCTCGCGGAGGACTTCCTCCGCGGTCGTGATGCCCTGGCGGATGAACGTCAGGCCGGCATCCCGCAACGCGACCATGCCGTTTCTCTGGGCCTCGCTGCGCATGTCGTCGACCGACGCGTTGGCCATGATCATGTCCCGCAACGTGTCGGTGATGATCATCAGCTCGAACAGGCCGACGCGGCCCTTGTAACCGGTATTGTTGCACACGTCGCAGCCCGTGCCGCGGAAGTACTTCATCGAGCTCTGCTCGGCCGGCGTGAGCCCCAGCTGGGCCCGCATCTCGTCGGTCGGTTCCGTCTCCTCGCGGCATTGCGTGCAGATGCGGCGCACCAGCCGCTGGGCCAGGATGGCCTCCAGCGTGGCGGTGATCAGGAACGTGGGCACCCCCATGTCCTTGAGCCGCGTGATGGTGCTCGGCGCGTCGTTCGTGTGCAGCGTGCTGAAGACCGTGTGGCCGGTGAGCGAGGCCTGCACGGCGATCTCGGCGGTCTCCAGATCGCGGATTTCGCCGACCAGGATCTTGTCGGGGTCCTGCCGCAGGATCGACCGCAGGCAGTGGGCGAACGTATTGCCGATGTCCGGGTCGATCGGGATCTGGACAATGCCCTCCATGTCGTACTCGACCGGATCTTCCGTGGTGATCAGCTTGTCTTCGATGCTGTTGAGCTCATTGAGTGCCGAGTAGAGCGTGGTCGTCTTGCCGGAGCCGGTAGGACCGGTGACCAGGATGATGCCGTTGGGTTTGGCGATCACCTCGCGGAAAGCCGCCAGCGTCGGGGAGTCCATGCCGACCTTGGTCAGGTCGAGCGACACGACGCTGCGGTCGAGAATCCGCAGCACGACGCTTTCGCCGAAGAGCGTCGGCAACACGGCCACCCGCAGATCCACCGGGTGACCACCGACCGACAGTTCAATCCGTCCGTCCTGCGGCAGCCGCCGCTCGGCAATGTCCAAATTCGCCATGACTTTGATGCGGGTGGTGATGGCGAAGGCCAGATGGCGCGGCGGCGGGACCATTTCGTACAGCACGCCGTCGGCCTTGATGCGGATGCGGAACTCGTCCTCGAAGGGCTCGAAATGCACGTCGCTGGCATGGTCCTTGATGGCCAGCAGCAGGACCATGTTGAGCAGCTTGCGGACCGGCGCGCTGTCGGCCAACGCTTCCGCGCTGGTCAGGTCGATCGGCCCGTCGGAGGCGAAGGCGGCCGCCGCCTTGAGCAGCTCTTCGTCCTCCTCCAGCTCGGTGATGATGCTCTCGACGCTTTCCCCCGCGGTGTTGTAGTACCGATCCAGCGCCTGCTTGATCTCGCGCTCGGTGGCCACCACCAGGCGGATCGTGTAGCCGAGAAACGTCCGCAACTCGTCGGCCACCGCCAGATTCTGCGGCTGGGCGGTGGCCACGGTCAGCTCGTTGTCCTCAAACCGCACGGGGATGACGCGATAGAGCGCGGCCATCGTTTCGCTGATCAGGTCCAGCGTGCTCGGCGGGATCTTCACGTCGCTCAACGCGATCACCTGCAGATTCATCTGCTCGGCCAGCGCCTGCACGAGCTGTTCGTCGGTGATGAGCCCCATTTCCTCGGCGATCTTGCCGAGTTTTTCACCGGGCTGCTGGAGCTGTTCCTCCAGCAGCATCTCGAGCTGATTGTCGTCGATGAAGCCCAGGTCGACGAGAATCTGGCCGATGCGCCGAATCGCCATGGTGGTCCTCGCTCGCCGCAACAAACAAACTACTCAACGCGTCCCGATCCGCTCCTGCCGACTCCCCGGCGCCGGCTGCGCTCGTGCTTGGTCGACAGGCGCTCTGCGGATCGGGTGGCTGGGGACGAACGCCGGCTCGCCCCCAGGTTCTGGCAGCTGGGGGCTCACTTCGTTCGTCCCCAGCCACCCCGAGCCTTCGCCGTGACAACTCATCAGTGGCCTGCCTCGCCGCCCTCCTCGTCCTTGGGCTCCTCCTCCAAGATGCCGCGCTTGAAGTTGACGATCCGCTGCGCCAGATCGTCCGGGCGATGGGCCTTGCCCAGCGCGTCCTCGACCGTGAGCTTGTTGTCCCGCCAGAGATCGAAGAGGGAGTCGTCCATCAACTTCATCCCGAACTTGCCGCCAGTCTGAATGGCGGAATTGATGCGGAACGTCTTGTTTTCGCGAATCAGGTTGGCGATCCCCGGGGTCACCACGAGCGTCTCGTACGCAGCGATCCGGCCGCCGCCGATCCGGGGGAGCAGCTGCTGGGCGACGATGCAGATGAGCGCCGTCGAGAGCTGCGTGCGGATCTGGTCCTGCAGGTTGCCGGGAAAGGCATCGATGATGCGGTTGACCGTGCCCTGGGCACTGTTGGTGTGCAGCGTGGCGAACACCACGTGCCCCGTTTCCGCCGCCGTGATCGCCGCCTCGATCGTCTCCAGGTCGCGCATTTCACCCACGAGGATCACGTCCGGGTCCTGCCGCAAGGCCCGCCGAATCGCCTCGGCAAAACTCGGCACGTCCACCCCGATTTCGCGCTGATTGACCGTCGACTTCTTGTGATAGTGATAGAACTCGATCGGATCCTCGATCGTGATGATGTGGTGGTCGACCGTCTCGTTAATGAAATTCACCAGGCTCGCCAGCGTCGTGCTCTTGCCCGACCCCGTCGGACCCGTCACCAGGAACAGGCCGCGCGGACGCAGGACCAGCTTCTTGACGACGTCGCCCAGCCCCAACTGCTCCGGGGTCATGTGATCCGTCGGAATCTGCCGCAGCACCATGGCCACGTCGCCACGTTGCTTGAAGATCGACACGCGGAACCGGGCCTTGTCCCCAAACGCAAAGCCGAAGTCCGACGTCCCGGACTCCTGCAATTCCCGCTGACAGCGCTCCGGAGCCACACTCTTCATCAACGCCATCGTGTCCTCCGATTCGAGGACCTTCGTCTCAAGCCGGCGGAGCCGGCCATGCAGCCGGAACACCGGTGGCTGGCCGACCGTGATGTGAATGTCACTGGCGCCCTGCTTGACGCAGGCCATCAGGAGCTTGTCGATCAGGATTTGCTGAGCCGCCATACATTACCCCCACCCACCTTGCCTTGTGCCCGTGCCCAAACACCTCACGCCCGCCCCCCGCCCGCACCCCCGGGTCGGAGCCCGACTGCCTCATACCACGACCACGTCCTGTTCCGTCCGCTTCGCCACCCGGTAGACTTCCTCCACCGTGGTGACCCCGGCCATCGCCTTGCGAATGCCGTCGACATAGAGCGTGGTCATCCCTTGGTCGATCGCGACCTTGCGGATGTCGGTCGACGTCGCCCCGGTGAAAATCAGCTCGCGGATTTTCGCCGTGATCACCATGATTTCAAAAATCGCCAACCGGCCGCGATAACCCTTCTTCTGGCAGTAGGAACACCCCTTACCCCGCATGAAGGATGCGTTGCGCGCCATCTCCGGCGTGATGCCCGCCTCGGCCAATACACTCTCGGGCGGCTGATACGAATGCTTGCACCGGCTGCACACAATGCGTACCAACCGCTGCGCCAGCACCGCAATGACACTGCTGGCAACCAGATATCCGGGAACCCCCATATCCACCATGCGCGTCACAGCACTGGGCGCATCGTTCGTATGCAGCGTACTGAAAACCAAGTGTCCAGTCAGAGATGCCTGAATTCCCATTTGGGCTGTCTCGGCATCACGCATTTCTCCGACGAGAATGATGTTCGGGGCCTGACGTAGCATGGAGCGGATGATGCGGGCGAAGTCGAGCCCGATGCTGTGCTTGACCTCCACCTGGTTGATCCCCGCCAGGTAGTATTCCACCGGGTCTTCGGCAGTGATGATCTTGCGGTCCGGGCGGTTCAGGTTGTTCAGCGCCGCATAGAGCGTGGTGGTCTTGCCCGAACCGGTCGGCCCGGTCACCAGGATGATGCCGTTGGGGCGGCGGATCAGTCCCGAGAACGTCTGGTAGTCGGTTTCGCTCAGCCCCAACTGCCGGACGCCGACCTTGATGCTGTCTTTATCCAAGAGTCGCATGACGACCGACTGGCCATGGTTGGTCGGAATGACGCTCACCCGCAAATCGAGTTCCTTCTCGCCGACCGTGACCTTGATCCGGCCGTCCTGGGGTCGCCGCCGCTCGGCAATGTCGAGTTTAGCCAGAATCTTCACACGTGAGAGGATGGCCCCCAACAGCCGGCGGGGGGGGCTGTCGCGCTCGATCAGCACGCCGTCGATCCGGTAGCGGATCCGAATCCGATCTTCGAACGGTTCGATGTGAATATCCGACGCCCGCAGTTGCACGGCTTCCTGGATCATGACGTGCACCAGCCGGACCACCGGTGCACTGTTCTCGTCCACCGCTTCGGTCGCCGCGAGATCGGTATCTTCCGTTTCGGTGAAGTCGATGGCGGTATCGGTGAACTCCTGGAGCATGGAGTCGGCACTTTCGCCTTCCACCTGCCCGTAGTAGCGGTTGATGGCCTCGAGAATAGCTTCGCGGGGGGCCAATGCCGTCTCGACCTTGCGGTTGAGGATGAACCGCAGCTTTTCGATGGTCTCGATATCGAAGGGATCGCTCACGGCGACTTTGAGCGAGTCGTCTTCGCGGGCCAGGGGGAGTGCGGCGTTTTCCCGCGCGACCGATTCAGGGACCAGTTCGATCACGTCTTCAGGGATTTTGTATTCGGCGAGGTCCACAAACTCCATGCCGTGGAACTCCGCCAGCGCGCGCATTACCTCGTCGCCCGTCGCGTAGCCGAGTTTGACGAGACAATCGGAGACGTTCGCGTCCTGTTCACGCGACATCTGCTCGGCTTCATTGAGCTGATCGCGACTGATGATCCCGCGTCGGACCAGAATGGCTCCAAAAGCATCCTTCGTCGTGACCATGATTTGTTTCCAGCTCGGTTCGCTTGACGGACGTTGCCTGCGGCCGGTCCGGCTGGGATCGCCCTCCGAGCAGTTAAGATGTGACAGCCCAACATGTTCGGCGTCTGCCGGACACGCTCGTCGGGGCACGCATCGGGCTACGGGGAACCCTCGGCAGCGAGCCTGCGAACCACCAGGTACGCCTGACAACGTTCCATCATGACTCAGCGCCAGAGGGGTTGTCAATCGTTCGGTGGGCGGTGGGGGCGGGGAAGCTGCGCGAGCTGTATCGATCGTAGGGTTCCGGCCGTCGGGAGTCACTCAGCGCGGCGCGGCCGCGTCCATGACCTGCCGCAGCGCCTGACCGAACGCGGCTTCCTCCCAGCCGGCCGCGTCGCCCATGCCGTCCCCGTCGGCATTCGGAGTGTCCGGTGCCTGCCAGATGGCACCGTTGAGCAGCGTCCCGTGTTCCCGTCTCAGCTCGAGGATCTCTCGCCAGGCGGCTTCGTCCGGCATGGCACCTTGCGGGGCGGAGGATAAGGGCGCCAGGGGAAGGGCTGCCGCGCACGCCTCGGGAGGTGCCGCCGCGACGGGCGGCGAACGACCCGGCGGCATCGTCGGCCGGGTCGCGCAGGGCGGCAGCGTGGGACCTACGGCCAACTCGGCGCCGGCGACCAGCGCTGCCAGTCCCAGCTGGAGGGTGACGGCTTGCCCGCGTGCGTTCCAGGACACGACACAACCCTCCTTACCACCACGGGTAGTACTGCGCCGCCGACGTGCGGCCCCAGTGGAACTCGATGCCACCCAGGAGCGACCACGTGTGGGTCGTGCTGACGTCGTCGCCGCCAAACACGATGTTGTCCTTCACATCGAACCGGAAGGCCCAGCGCTTGCCCCACAGGTACTTGACGCCCAGGCCCAGCGGAATCGCCAGTCCCGTGTGGTGCCCCGCCGGGTCCGCCGTGGTCGTGTAGCGGAATCCGCCCAGGCCCACCCCGACCGCGCCGTAGGGCCGCCACCGCGCGTCGCCCCACGGATAGTACAGCAGGTTGATATCGGCCAGCGTGCCCCGCGAGTTCCCGCCACTGGTCCCCTGGGGCAACACCGTGAGCTCCGCGTAGTTGAACGCCAGCCGCAGCTCGCTCCCCCAGTAGTGGCTGAAGTCGTATCCTAGCCACGCGCCCCACAGCAGCTCCGGTTCCAGGTCGACCTGCCCCGAAACGAGCGTCGTGCCCAGGCTGTTGCCCAGGAAGCCTCCGACATACACGGGACGATTCAGCCAACTGGTGCCCTGCAGCGGCTGCCCCAGCCCAGTGCATCGCGCGGACGCCTCCGGCAGGCCGCTCGAGAGCCAGTCGGCCGGCGCAGGATCGCCCGGCGGCAATGCCACGACTTCCGCACGCTCCGGATCAACCGGCGCCTCGTCATCGACCCCGGTCCGCACCCGCGGCTCACTCGCGAGCGGCCTCATCGGCTGCTGGCCCCAAAGCAAATGCGCAGGGAGCACGGCCCAGGCTGCTAGCACCGACCACAGTGCGACGCGGAACATCATGTGCCGACGATCTCCATCCGTACCGCCACCCGGCTCCGGGTCGTCCGAGAACCGGGGCGGGGATTATCGTCAGAGTCGCCGGCCGAGTCAACACTTGTCGTGTCATCAATCTGCCAGCGTCCCCGACCATTCGGACCACGGCGTCTCGGGCACCACCGGCATCCGGTCCACTTTGGTCCGCTCGAGGCGGTCGCAGCGCGTCTGGAGTTCCAGCAGGTATGCGGCCAGTTCGCGGCCGGCCAGTTCGCCGAGGTGATTGCAGAGCGACTTCCGCGTGTTGAAGCTGAGTTGTTCCATGGCAGCGTCGAAGCAGGTGAGGAGCCGGAGATGCGGCACGACTGGCCGGGTCTCCGAAAAACGAATCCGAGGGACGTCATGCCGCTCACGTCTGGAGGTTTCCAGCGTAATTCGCGGCCGGCCCGAGGGAAGCGTCGGCCGGGGCGCGTGATGGCAATTCACCCGGTTTACCGGCCGGTGTTGCTGCTACGATCCGCACCACCAGCCCAGGAGTCCGAGTTCTGGCGGCGAGTCAGAGCCCTTCCATGAAGCGGAGGAACCGGGCTTCGAGCATCGTGAAGTCGGTGCCGAACACGTCGGTGAACTCCCGCAACTGGTCCGGGGCGGCGTACCGTTTGAGCGGCTCGCGTGCCGCCGTCTGACGCAAGTACTGCAGGTATTTCGCGGGCTGCGTTTCCGACAGATAGAACGTGAGCGCCCAGGCTTCCGCATAGGCGCTGTCCGGTGCGCTGGCGAACAGCCGGTCTGAGTGCTGCACCAACTGTGCCACGCTGCCGGCGGGCCGCCGTCCGCGCAGGTACTCGCGGAAGGCGGCCAACCGCTCAGGATTGATGCGGTCCCGTACGTCCGGATGGCGAACCGGGTCCCACACGCCTGGCGCTTCGAACAGCATGGCCAGTCCCTCGCCGGCCCATCGCGGCGGCACCGCAGTGCGGCGGTGAATGCCGGTGTTGAACGCCATCTGATGCGTGGCTTCGTGAATGATCGTGGACGCGTTGTGATGCCAGTGGGCGTCGCTGGCGTTCCCCTGCGTCACATCGTAGAGAAACACGCGGTTGCTGCGTGGCGAGTAGAATCCGACGATGCCCGCGGGAGGTGCGGCGCCGTCGGTCTGCTGCACGTATCGCACGAACTCGCCGCGCGACGGGAACACGACCGCGACCAGGGGAAACTCGGGTGGCGTCGGCCGCATGCCGCGCGCCGTGAAGTAGTGCACAAACGACCGGTAGAGATTCTCGAAGCGGGCGGCCCACAGGTCCTTCTGTCCGGCCGGGTGCACGACCAGATAGTTGCCGGTCCCGGAGACATCGAACGTCGAGCCGAATTCGCGGTGGAGTTCGCTCCGCATTTCGCTCGGTGAATAGGGGCGGAAATGGGGCGAGAGCACGCGATAGTCGGCGGCTTGCTGCGGCGCAAAATCGTAGAGGAAGCCGTTGCGCGAGAGCAACAGCACGCGCGTGTCCGACCACGCCACGGCGGTTCCCTCGAGTTGCTGGCCGGCCAGGTGCAGCTGCACCATCGCCGGTTCGGCGGCGCCCGCCGCAGGCAGCCCGCCGCAGAGGATCACCGCCGCGGCGAGAGCGCGGCCGAACGTACGCAGCATGGTCGAGCGCGCGCAGGCGGACCGCCCGCACGTTGCCAGGCGAGAGTCCATCAGTACTTCGACCTCCAGCGGCCAGCGGGATCGAACGCACACGGGACCACGTGGCCCGTGCGCCTCAGCTTCTCAAACGTACGCCATGCGGCCGTGCGTGACGGAGTGTTGCGGCGGGGACGGTACAATCGCTCCACGGCGCCCAGTCCGTGCAATCCGCGCCGCTGACTCGGCAGCCGTCGGGCACCGTCGTCAGCCGCAGCATCGCGGCGTAGAATGGGGCCGATCGCGACATGCGCCGCCTCGGTGCTTGTCGCGCGGCAACGCAGGTCGTCGGTTGATCCCCGGAACAAGGAACGCGTGTCATGTGGACGCTCACCCCGTGCGCGGTGCTGTGGGCGGTCGCGGTGATGGCCGCCGACGATCCGCCCACCGCCCAGGACGACCAGCTCCGTCGCGTCATGACGCTGGTCCGGCAACTGGACGATGACAGCGTCCAGCGGCGCGGAGAGGCCGAGGCGGCGCTGTTGGCGTGGGGCCCCACACTGCTCGACCTGCTGCCCGCCCATGGTGAGATCGCGTCCGCCGAGACACGTCGGCGACTGGCGCGGATCCGCGAGACGCTCGAAATCCAGCGCGCCCGGCAGTTCCTCGCGGCCAGCCAGGTCCGACTCGAGGGCAGCATGTCGGCTGCCGCGGCGCTGCGCGCGGTGGAGGAGCAGACCGGCAACCGGTTGCTGGGCGTCGAGTCGTTCAACCAGCCGATTGTCGCCGACCTGCCGGGCACGCCGTTTTGGGAAGCCCTGGATGACATCCTCGAGCAGGCCGGGCTGACGGTGGTGCCGACGGCCGAGCGCGGCGGAGGCCTGCAGGTCACGGCGGGACAGGTACACCGCGCGCAGCGCGCCGCGTACCGCGACGTCTTCCGGCTCGAACCGACGCTCGTCACGGCCGTCCGCGACCTGCATCAACCCGCGCTGTCGACGCTCCGCGTGCGGCTGTCCGTGGCCTGGGAGCCGCGGATCCGGCCGATCGTCATCACGCAGCGGTTCGACACGGTCGCCGCCCGCGATGACCTGGGCCGCGTGCTGGAGGTCGGTCGGCGCGGCAGCCTGTCGGTAGCTGTCGAGCGGGACACCAGCGGCGTCGACTGGGAGATCGTGCTGGGGCTGCCGGATCGTCAGGCGCAGCGACTGGCCGCGCTCTCCGGCACGTTCGAAGCCCTGTTGCCCGGCCCGGTGGAACAGTTCGAGTTCGGCGATCTGCCGCGCGCTGCCCGCGTCGCGCAGCGGCGCGCCGCTGCCGTCGTCTCGATCCAGGAAGTCCACGCCGGCGGTGCGGTGCTGGAGCTCCAGGTGCATTTGACCTTCGACGACGCGCTCGATGCGCTCGAATCGCATCGCGGTTGGGTGGAGCGCAACGCGGCGTACCTGGTGGATCCGGCGGGCCGGCGGATTGAGGCGAGTTCGCAGCGGCTGATCAGCCAGCAGCCCAGCGCGGTGGGGATCGCGGTGCGCTTTCCCGCCGAGACCGCGTGGGCCGACTGCCGTTTCGTCTACGAGACCCCGGCGCTGCTGGTCCGCGTGCCGGTGACGTACGAACTGCGAGACATCGTACTGCCATGAGTGCGACGCGCCGACGGTTACCACTGCCGTTCTGCAACGCGGCCCGCGTGCTGCGCGGGCTCCTCCTGTTCTGGGCGGCGACCACTGCGGCGGCGGCCCAGGAACCGGCGGGTGACCAGGCCGCGGCGCGGGAGCCGGTCGCGGCGACGGTCAACGGCGTCGAGATTACCGTGGCGGAAGTCGACCGCTTCGTGGCCAGGCTGGCATCGCCGACTCCGGCCGCCGGCGCCGCCCGCGATCGACTCCGCGCCGCGGCGCTCGATCAATTGGTCGACCAGCAGTTGGTGCTGGCCCAGTTGGAGCAGCTGGGGGAGGCCTGCAGTCCGCGCGAACTCGACCTGGCCGCGTCCCAATTTCGCCAGGAGCTGCACCGGCAGGACCAGTCTTTGGAAGACCACTGCCAATCTCAGGGAATTCCGGTCGCGGCGTTCCTGCGGGCGCTGCGCTGGCAGTTGAGCTGGCCGCGGTATCTGGAGAAGATGCAGACCGACGAGCGGTTGCAGCAGTACTTTGCGGCGCATCGCCCGGAGTTCGACGGGACGCGACTTCGCGTGGCTCACGTGCTCCTGGCACTGCCAGCCGATCCGCACGAGCAGGCGGCCGTGCTCGCGCGGGCTGCCGCGATCCGCGAGGAAATCGTGGCCGGCAGGCTGGCCTTCGCGGACGCAGCCCGTCAGTACTCCCAGGGACCGTCGGCTCAGGCGGGCGGCGAGCTGGGCTGGATCACCCGTCAGGGACCGATGCCGGATGTCTTCACGCGCGCCGCCTATGGGCTGCAGGCGGGCGAGTTGAGTGCGCCGGTGGTCAGCCGGTTCGGCGTCCACCTGATCGCGTGTCGGGAAGTCGAGCCCGGACAGGTCGGCTGGGAGGACGTGCGCGGGTCGTTGCGGGCGGCCGTGGCGAAGGAGCTGTTTGGGCAGCTCGCGGCGCGGGCCCGCGAAACCGCCAGGATTCAG
The DNA here is from genome assembly GCA_025459265.1 of Pirellulaceae bacterium. GTDB lineage: Bacteria > Planctomycetota > Planctomycetia > Pirellulales > Pirellulaceae > JAAYDI01. The sequence goes on from JALOQX010000030.1 coordinate 13,383, forward strand.
GACTGCGGCGCCGTGCCGCGACCCGCTCAGTCGCCGACAGCACCGGCACCGTGATGAGGGAGCCTGTGGCCGCATCCGATCGACCGATTCGTGAACGGCACCGCCCCCGTGCGCCGGCGACGCCCGCGCACCGGCTGACCGAGGCGGCCGACCAGCGTCACTTCCGCGCGGCGCTGCTGCGCTGGTACCGCCGGCACGCGCGGCCGCTGCCGTGGCGTCCGTCGCCCGGGCTCTACGCGACCTGGATCAGCGAGGTCATGCTGCAGCAGACCCAGGTGGCGACGGTCATCCCGTACTACCGGCGGTTTCTCGCGCAGTTCCCGGATGTGCAGTCCCTGGCCAGCGCCCAGGAGGCGGACGTGCTGCGCTGTTGGGAGGGGCTGGGCTATTACCGTCGTGCGCGGCAGCTGCACGCGGCGGCGCGCCGGATTGTGCGCGACTACGAGGGCCTGCTGCCGACGCGGTTCGACCAATGGTGCGCACTGCCCGGGATCGGGCGGTACACCGCCGGGGCGATCCTGTCGATTGCGCTCGACCAGCGCCACCCGATTCTCGAGGCGAACACGCAGCGGCTGCTCAGCCGCCTGCTGGCCCTCGCCGGAGACCCGACCAGCGCCGCGCACCGTCGCTTGCTGTGGTCGTGGGCCGCGCTGCTGTTGCCGCGGCGCGCGTGCGGCGACTTCAACCAAGCGCTCATGGAGCTGGGCAGCACCGTCTGCACGCCGCGCGCGCCGCAGTGCGCCCGGTGCCCCGTGGCCCGCCATTGTGCCGCCTTGGCGCAGGGACGCCAGGCGGAGCTGCCCGGTCCGCAGACGCCCGTGGCGTATGTGGAGCGGCAGGAAGTGGCGGTCGTCGTGCGCCGCGCCGATGGCCGGGTGCTCGTGCGGCAGTGCGGCGAGGGCGAGCGCTGGGCGGGACTGTGGGATTTCCTCCGCCTGAGGCTGGATCACGACACCCTCACGGCGCGGGCCTTGTGCGCGGGCGTGCACGCGCTGTCCGGCGTCCGCGTCGGCCCGCCGCGCGAGCTGGCCGTGCTGCGGCATGGCGTGACCCGGCATCGGATCACCTTGCGGTGCTATGCGGCCGACTGCCGGCGCGCCGGCCGCCGGCGCGCCGGCGTGCAGTGGGTGACGCCGGCCGAACTGGGGCGCCTGCCGGTAAGCGTCACGACGCGGCAGATCAGCCGGCTGATCGAGCCGTAGCGGCGGCGGCAGCGGCCCGCGTTCAGTCGGCCGCGGTGCCGTAGAACCCCGCCACGGGCAAGCCGGTCTGCTGGCGCACATAATCCACCAGCTGATCCACCTCCGCCGCGGACAGTGGGCCGACGTTGGGCTCGGCCGGCGTGCGGGCAATCGTGTAGATCTGCACCAGCTTGAACCGGGCTCCGGCGGAGAGCATATCGGTCAGCCGCGCGGCGAACGCGGACCATTCCGTGCGCGGCGGGGGCTGGCCGTCGATACGCATGAACAGCGATTGGATGACCAGCGGCCGCACGCGGGCGGCCTGCGTGATGTTCGCGAGAATGTGCGGCAGGCTCAGCGCCGAGCGGTTGATGCGGGCGAAATAGGCTTCGCTGCCCGCGTCGAGCTTGGCCCAGATCTCGCCGGCGTGGGCATCCAGCAGCGCCAGCGCCCGTTGGATGTGCGGCCGGTGAAACATGCTCGCGTTGGTGATCAACACCAACGGCAGGGACTCGAGCCGCCGGTGCTGCTTGACTTCCGCGCACGCCGCCACGACCTCGTCGAAATTCCGGTGTGTCGTCGGCTCGCCGTCACCCGAGAAGGCAATGTCGGACAGCCGCCGCAGCGGCGGCGGCGTGCCCTCGAACTTGCCGGCCGCGAAAAGCGCGCCGGACTGGACCAGGTCGAGCGTCGCCTGCAGTTCGACCACCAGCTGCGGGATCTCCACGAACCGCGTCTCGCTCTGCGACACGCGATTCACCTGGCAGTAGACGCAGTCGAAATTGCAGACCTTGTCCGGGTTGAGATTGATGCCGACCGAGATGCCGCCCGCCCGGCGACTCAACACCGGGTAGACGAACCGGTTTGCGGCGAAGTGACGTTCGTGTTGCGTGTGGAGGATGTCCAGGGTCATACCGATCGTTGGGCGGCGCGCTGCAGCACCTTCAGCTGCGAGTACTCGTCGAGCGTCACCGTGGACAACTCGCCGTCGTCGTGCTGCAGGACGAGGGTGTCGCGAAAGACGCGGTCGTCGGCGTTGCGCTGGTAGTGCAAGCCGTGGCGCTGGCGCGACGTGCGGACGACTCGGCCGGTCACGCTGGTCGTCCAGCTGCGAAACCCGACTTTGACTTCGTGAATCACCTCCACGCGGTCGCCCAGCTGCAGCGTCTCGTAAACTTGCAGGACTTCACGCGTCTCCATGACCGGCACTCCCACGTTGCGCACCTGGTAATCAGGTGATTTCCTTGGCGTCGATCCACGACATCAGGCCGCGCAGGCGTCGGCCGACTTCCTCGAGCAGCTGCTGACGGTGCAGACGCCGCTGGGCTTTGAACGCCGGCGCGCCTGCCTTGTTCTCGAGAATCCACTCCCGCGCGAACTGGCCGGTCCGGATCTCCTGCAGGATGCGCTTCATTTCCGCGCGCGTCTCCGGCGTGATGATCCGGGGACCGCGCGTGTAGTCGCCGTATTCGGCCGTGTTGGAGACGCTGTACCGCATGTAGTTCAGACCGCCCTGATAGAACAGGTCGACGATCAGTTTGAGTTCGTGGAGGCATTCGAAGTAGGCCATTTCGGGCTGGTAGCCGGCTTCCACCAGCGTTTCGAATCCGGCCCGCACCAGTTCGCTCACGCCGCCGCAGAGCACCACCTGCTCGCCAAACAGGTCCGTCTCCGTCTCCTCGGCAAACGTCGTCTGAATCACGCCGCCCCGCGTCCCGCCGATCCCCTTGGCGTAGGCCAGTCCGATCTCGAGCGTCTGCTGGCTGGCTCCGGCGCTGACCGCCACGAGGCACGGGACACCGCCCCCCTTGACGAATTCACTGCGGACCAGATGCCCGGGCCCTTTGGGCGCGACGAGCAGCGCGTCCACGCCGGGCGGGGGCTCGATCTGCCCGAAATGGATGTTGAAGCCGTGCGAGCACATGAGGATGTCGCCCGGCTCCAGATGCGGGGCCACCTGCTGCTGGTACACGTCGGCCTGGATCTCGTCCGGCAACAGGATGTTGACCAGATCCGCGCGCCGCGTCGCTTCGTCGGCCCGCAGCGGCTCGAAACCGTGTTCCACCGCCAGATCGAAGTTGCGCGTGCCGGGCAGCTCGGCAATGATCACCTGACAACCGCTCTCGCGGAGATTCTGGGCCTGCGCATGGCCCTGCGAGCCGTAGCCGAGGATGGCGATCGTCTTGTCTTCGAGCAGGGAGAGGTCGGCATCGTTGTCGTAGTAGATTTTGGCGGGCATGGTTTGGGCTTCACCTCGTGATGTGCATGGAATGTCGAAATCGACGAATCAACGAACGACTGGGACGCGGCCAGCGCCGGGCAGCTGCGGGCACGGCGGATCCTTACTCGTGGGTGACCGCGCCACTGCGGACCATGGCAATGCGGCCGCTGCGCACGAGTTCCGAGATCCCGTAGCCGCGCATCCGCTCGATGAACGCTTCGATCTTGTTCTCGCGGCCCGATATCTCGATCATCATCTCGTCGGCCCCCACGTCCACGATCTTGCCGCGGAAGATCTCCACCAACTCGCGGATCTCGCTCCGCTTGCCACCGGGCGGAGCCTGGACCTTGAGCAGCATCAAATCCCGCTCGACATAGTTGCGGGCACTGACATCCACCACCCGCACCACGGTGACGATCTTCTCCAGCTGTTTGCGGACCTGCTCCAGGACCCGGTCGTCTCCCACGACCACGAAGGTCATCCGCGACAGGTTGGGGTCTTCCGTCTCCCCCACCGCCAAGGAGTCGATGTTGTACCCGCGCGAGGCGAGCATGCCGGAGATGTGTGCTAGCACACCCGGTACGTTTTGCACCACAGCCGAGAGAACATGTCGCATATCGAGGACCACTCCGGACCAAGCGGCGGGGGGCCTGACCAAGCCCCTCCGTGCCGCAATCACCGCGTCCCACGGGGCCGACACGATCACCACGCTCGGCCCCCCGGCATAGTGTACAGGTTACATGTCGAGCGTCACACCGGTCCAGGCCCTGGTCCGCCAGGCGGGGCAGCACTCTGTGTCAGAATCCGTGGGCATGCGCGTGCTAGGGGGTATCGAGCGGTTTGACGCGGATGTGGCGAAAGGCCACCGGGCCGTGGTCGCCCTGGAACATGAGCGGTCCGCGCGGCGCTTCCCGGTTCCGCAGACTGCCGCCGGTGGGGCCCTGCACTTCCACGTCCTGCTGGATGACCACGTCGTTGAGGATCACCTGTTCGACGCGCGCGTGGGCAGTCTTGTTGCCCTGGGCGTCGAAGCGCGGCGCGCGGTAGCGAATCTGGAACCGCTGCCACTGGCCCGGCGGTCGGCTGGCGTTGGTGCTGGGGGGGGCGGCACTATAAATCGCCCCCATGTCGCCCTGGGTCAACTTCGTACGGCCGTAGCTGTCGAGGATCTGAATCTCATACTCACCCAGGAGATAGATCCCAGAATTCGATCGCTCCGGCACCAGCACCTCCAGTTCGATGATCGCGTCACCAAACTCCTGTTCGGTATACAGGTCGCGCCCGCCCCCGCGGGCATTGATCAGTTCACCGCCGGCCGGATCGACGGCCAGCTCGCGCGGGTTCGCCGGATCCAGTGACGCGGATCCGACCTGCCAGTGCCCACCCGTGTCCCCTTTGACCTTCCACCCACTGAGATCCCGTCCGTTGAACAAGTCGATAAAACCGTCAGATTCCTCATCGCTGGCGGCGGCCCGCCACGCGACCAGTACCAGGCAAAGGACAGTCGGTATTGCCACGCAGCGCTTGGAATGTGTACTCATGCCGCGATTATAAGGTATGCTCGCAGCGGGTCGCCACTACCCTTACGGGACTCGGAGCCAGGGCCATGACCGAACCGGACTGCAGCGCGGCCGATCAGCGTGAGCTAATCCCGGCGGACCGGCGCGCCCGCTGGATGACCTTGGTCCTGGCGGTTGTGGTGCTGTTGGCCGGCGGGGTCTTCGCGTGGTGGCTCCGCCGGTATCAGATGCGGCTGGTCGAGTTAGTGGCCATCGATCGTCCCGCGGCTTTGGCCAGCGCCATGCGGCTTTTTGACGCCCTCGCCTGGGTCTGCAGCGTCCCGCTGTTTGTCCTGGCCGCCTGGTGCGCCGTGCTCACCGGCCGCATCCGTCGCAGCGGCTGTTTCCCACCGCCGGGGATGCGCGTGCTACGGGATACCGTCTGCCGTCGGGGAGCCGCCGCGCAGCGGATCGCGTATCTGGCCGCGGCCGCGGGCATGTTCTCGCTGGCCGCAGGCGTGGCCATGTTCTGGATGCTTCGCGCCGCGGCCCGCATCGCGTTTGCGAACTGAGCCCGCGGCCTCCCTGGTGCCGCGGCTCGCCCGGCAGAAGGACAAGTAGCGAGCAAGGAGTGACGAGCTCAGAAGAACACCCCCTCGTCCCTCGGCGATCCTTGTTCGCGACGCGTCGCTCCCCTCCGCCCTCCGCCTTCCGCCTTCCGTTCAATGTTGAATGTTCAATGTTCAATGTTCGACGTTCAATGTTCGGCGTCCCCCGCCTGCCGCGGCTCAGGGGCGGGCGTCCAGCACGTGGAATTTGCCGTTGCGCTCGATCAGCCAGCGGACCGGCTCCGCTGTTTCGTTGGACGCACTGGCGGCGCTGCCGATCGTTTCCACGTCCGCGCCATTCCACTGGCAGAGGCGGTCGGCCGCCTGGAGGCCGGCCAGCGCCGCGGGCGAGTCGGGGGTTACCTGCACAATCAGCCAGACTCCCGGTTCGCGCGGGTCGCGACGAAACGTGAAGCCGAGGGGGCAGGCGGCATCCTCAGGTGAGGGCGCGGGAGGGTCCGTGGCGCGGCGCGGATCGCGAGATGACTCCTCGCGGGCAATCTCCGCGAACTGGAAGTTCGTGTCGCGCTGCGCCAGGTCATACACGATCGCGTGGACCAGCTGCGTCGCGCGGCGCATGCCGTCGACGTTGAGCAGTTCGATGTCATCTTCGGGGCGATGGAGTTCCGGGTAGATGCCCGTGGAGGGGAGCAGCACGGGAATGCCACGCTGGAAGAACGGCTGCTGGTCGGACAGCGCCAGGTTGTAGGTGCGGAAGTCGAGGTCGAGGTTGGGCAGCACATTCTGCCGTGCGACCAGCTGTCGCAGGCCGTTGGCCGTCCCGGTGCCCCACACGACGAAGCGCTCGTCGTTGAGTCGTCCGATCATGTCCAGCGCGATCACAAACACGATGCGGTCCAGGGGCACGGTGGGCTGTTTGACGAAGAACCGCGAGCCGACAAAACCGCGCTCTTCGCCGTCCCACAGCGCGAACAGAATGGTGCGACGCGGCGCGACCGGCAGGGCCACCATGGCCTCGGCCAGTTCGAGGACACCGGCCACGCCGCTGGCGTTGTCGTTCGCGCCGTTGAAGATCGTCGGCGTCTGGTCCGGTTCGCGGGGGGGACGCTGGCCGATGTGATCGTAATGAGCGCCGACGAGCACGACCTCCTCGGCGACCTGGGGGTCGCTTCCCGGCAGCTTGGCCAGGATGTTGCGCATGTTCGGGCCGCATGCCTGCACGAATTCGCCATCGGTGCCGGCGGGGCTGAGCCCGAGCGCGCGCAACTGCTCGATCAGGTAGTCCCCGGCCTTCTGGCCGCCGGCACTGCCTGCGGCGCGACCGTCCAGCGCGTCCGCGGCCAGGAATGAGGCATGTTCGAGCAACTCGTCGCCGGTGATTGTCTCGAGCGCATTGCGCAGCGGCTCCGCGGGTCCGCGGAGCGGCAGGGCCGTGGCACCGTCCGGCGCCGCGGCCGGCGTGTCCGCCGCGCTCGGCTCCTGTGCGCGACTGTGCTCGTCGCCACAACGAGGTGCCAGGCCCAGCGCCAGGCTCAGCACGATCGTACACGCCATGCCGCTGGTCCAGCGGCCGGCACATGCTGTGACAGAACCTTGACATCGGTGGCTTCCGGGAAGCATCAGGGAGTCCTTACTCTCGGGTTCGCCCGCGTCGTCACCTGCGTAACAGCGTGCCTGGAATCACGAACCATGCGATGCGCGGGCCTGGCGATATCGTAGCCTGCCACACAACCCTCCGACCTCGCAACGGCAGTGTGCACATCAGTCCCCGCTGGGGAGTGGTCTGGGTGCAGCGCCCCATGCAGCGCATCGCCGGCTGCGTCTGCACAGGTTACCTGTTTCGTGCAGATTGGACATCGCAACGAGTTCCTCTCGAGCCATGTTAACGTATTCTTAACAGAGCGGAATCGGCGGATTACTTTCTCGGGGGGCGGGCATTGCCAGAGGCCCTGGGCCTGCGGTAGGATGCCCGGGCAACTCGATTGCACACACAACGCTAACGTGTTGTACATCTCCGCCAAACCACATCGGCTTGAATGGACCGGGCCGGTACCTGGGATATCTGCAGGAAAGGGTGTCTGCAGATATCGAGGCGCTGGGATAGCCATGAGCCAGGAATGTGTCTTGTCCGTGCAGCCGTCGAATCTGATCGCCGCTGGCGACAAATGGTGTGGGGGCGTGCGTCCGGACCAATCCGCGGCGCAGGTCGCGCGGTACGTGCTCGAGGGCCGGCTGCAGGTCGTGCGTGAGCGTCTGCCGTCTGCGGCATTGGAGAGCGACAAGGACGTGGAGCACGTGCACCAGCTGCGGATCGCGACGCGGCGGGCGGTGGAAGCTGTGCGGCTGTTCGCCCGGTACATACCGCCGGAGGCGAGCGAAGGGATGCGGGAGACATTGCGCGAGATTCGTCGTGCTGCGGACGGGGCCCGCAACCTGGACGTGCTTGACCAGTTGCTGCACGGTTGTCTGGACGTGTCCGGGGCGGACGTGGTGCCGCGATTGCGTGAGGAAATCAGACGGCGACGGGAGGCAGCGCAGCAGCCGATCCTGGCGATGCACGAGCGCTGGGTCGCGGACGATTGCGATGCGCGCGTCGCGACGATGCTGGCGGAGCTCGGCGGCAAGCGGCGCGGCAAGAAGAAACGCAGTTACGCGCGGTACGTGCGCCCGGCGCTGCGACGCGTGGTGCGCAAGTTCTTCGCAGCCGCGGATGCGGACCTGGCAGACGAGGCGGCGCTGCATCGCTTCCGCATCGCCGTCAAGAAACTGCGTTACACCATGGAACTCGTGGCCGTCGCCTTCGCCCCCTCCTTCCGCAAGGAGCTCTATCCGCAGATCAGCATCCTGCAGGAGCTGATGGGGATCGTCAACGATCACGCGATGGGCAAGGCGTTCTTTCGGGACTGGTCAGCACAGGCTCCCGATCCGCAGCAGCGTCTGTTCCTGGCCGGCGTGATGCTGGCCGAGGACCGGGCGCATCGTGACGTGCGGCAGGCGTTTTTCACCTTGTGGACGCCCCGCTTCCGGGGTGATCTGCGGCAGCAGTTCGACGCGTTCGGCGTGTGGGGATCACCATGACTGAGACAGCGGGACATGTCGCCAGTCGGATCGCGCGCGCAGGTCCGCGCGTAGGGGACCGGATTCTGGTCAATGTGGCGCCCTTCATCGGGTCGCCGCGCCGGCAGCGGGACGCCGTGTCCTGTCGCGTCCTGCAGGTCGAGGGCCCGTGGGTGCGGGTCTGCACCGAGTGTCCGTGCCGTGACATGGATGTCTGGGTATCGGAGTGCTGGATCGAAGCGCTGCTCGACCGCGCCGACCTGTGCGGATCCACCGGCGTCTAACATGCATGTCCAGCGGGCGTCCCCGCGCGCGGCTGCTGCCGCGGCATTCAACCGAACCGGCCGCGGACATAGTCGCGCGTCTCCGCCGCGGCCGGCGCACCGAACAGGTTCGCCGTGGGGCCGTATTCGACCAGCCGTCCCAGGTAGAAGAAGGCCGTGAAGTCACTGACGCGGGACGCCTGCTGCATGTTGTGCGTCACGATCAGGATCGAGTAGCTGCCGGACAACTCCTGGATCAGCGACTCGATCTTGTTGGTGGACAGCGGGTCCAGTGCCGAGCAGGGTTCGTCCAGCAGCAGGACTTCCGGTTCGCTGGCGATGGCGCGGGCGATGCACAGGCGCTGCTGCTGGCCCCCCGAGAGACTCAGGCCACTCTCGGGCAGGCGGTCCTTGACTTCGTCCCACAGCGCCGCGCCGCGCAAGCTCCGCTCGCACACCTCCGCCAGCACCTGGCGATTCCGCTCGCCGTCGATCCGCAGCGGATACACGACGTTCTCAAAAATGCTCATCGGAAACGGATTGGGCTTCTGGAACACCATGCCCATCCGCTTGCGCAACGTGATGACATCCACACCCGGGGCGAAGATGGAGTCCCCGTGCAGGCAGATATCACCCGCCGTCCGGACACTGTCAATCAAGTCGTTCATGCGGTTGACCGATCGCAGCAGCGTGGATTTGCCGCAGCCGGAGGGGCCGATCAGCGCCGTGACCTTGCCTTCGGGAACCGACATGGTCACGTCGTACAACGCCTGTTTCTCGCCATACCACAGGCTAAACGCGGAGATCTCCAGCACGGTCTTCGGCGCCGGCGCGGCAGCCCGTGGTTCACCCATATTCACCGGTCGATTCCTTGGCGGCCATCAGAACTGGCTGTAAGTGTATCGTCTGCGCAGCCGGGCTCTCAATCCAATGGCGATCAGATTCATCAGTGCAATGAGCACGATCAGCAGCAACGTCGTGGTGAACACCATCGGCTTGGCCGCCTCACTGTTCTGGCTCTGGAATCCCAGATCGTAAATGTGAAAACCCAGATGCATGAAGCTACGTTCCAGGTGGACGAACGGGAACGTGCCGTCGACCGGCAGTTCCGGCGCCAGCTTGACGGCACCGACGAGCATCAGCGGCGCCACTTCGCCGGCACCCCGGGCCATGGCCAGGATCATGCCGGTCATGATGCCGGGCATGGCCCGCGGCAGGACGATCCGCCGCAGCGTCTGCCACTTGGTCGCCCCGCAGGCGAGCGAGCCTTCGCGCATGGAGAGCGGCACGGCGGCCAGCGCCTCTTCCGTGGCCACAATCACCACGGGCAGCGTGAGCAGCGCCAGCGTCAGCGAGGCCCACATCAGTCCCCCGGTGCCGAACGTCGGACTGGGGAGCTTGGCGGCAAACAGGTGCTGATCGACCGACGCGCCGATCACGTAGCAGAAAAAGCCGAGCCCGAAGACGCCGAACACGATGCTCGGCACGCCTGCCAGATTGTTGACCGCAATGCGGACCGTGCTCACCAGCAGACCGGCCCGGGCATACTCGCGGAGGTACAGTGCGGCAAGCACGCCGAAGGGCACGACGGCCAGGGACATCAGCAGCGTCATGACCACGGTGCCCCAGATGGCCGGGAACACGCCCCCTTCGCTGTTCGCCTCGCGCGGATCGTCCGCCAGGAACTCGCCCCACCGCGCCACGTAAATGCGGCATTTCTGGACCCACGTCAGGCGATTGGCCGGATACGCCCGCACGATGTCGGCCAGGGCGAGTTGCTTCTCCTGCCCGTCGGCGGTGGCGACGACCAGCGTGTAGCGGCTGTTCTCCTGGTCCAGCGCATCGATCTGCTGACGGATGCCGGTGAACTGCTCGTCGAGCTCGGCCTTGAGCTGTTCAAAGGCCGCCTGCGCGTCGCGCCAGGCGGGAGAATCCGGACCTGCCTGCAGTTCCACCTGGCGGAGGTGGAGCCGCGCTTCTTCCTGGCGACGATTCACATTGCCCGTGTCCACCAGCTCCAGCTGGCGGCGCTGCTTCCATCGCGCGCGGACCTGCGGATGCAGCTCCAGATAACGCTGCCACACTTCCCCCGGCGTGGCGGCGGTCGTGGCGCCGTCGACCAGCAGGGCGCGCGGTACGCCGTAGAACCGTCCCCACGCCAGCCGCTCGAAGACCACGGCCCACTCGGGCCGCGCCACACCCTCCGGAGCGAGTTGAAAATCGCTGATCCACGTGAAATGTTCGTTGGTCAGTTCGTAGTTTCCCGTGCGGACCAGCTGGCGAGGCACATTCACGCTCACGTCCCGACTCAACCACGCCAGAATGGAATGTCCCCAGATCGCCCGACGCACGTCCGGGGGGATCGTCAGCGCCGCGGGAGCGCCACTCCAATCCGCCTGGGCACACCACGCATCCTCCGTGTCCTGCCAGGTGCGCCACAGGCGGGACACGCCGGTGCCGACCGTGTCGCCCGTGATCGACTCCGCAATCGCCTGCGCCACCGCGGCGGTCAACGCTTCGCGTTCGTCACGCAGCGCCTGGCTCACGGCCTCAAGGGTGGCCAGACGCGTGCGCGGCGCCATCTCGCGGACTGCCGGCACGCGTTCCAAAGACTCCCGCACCGCACGCTCCACGGCCGGGGCCGCGCTAAGCAGTTGATCCGTCAGGGCCTCGGCCGGCAGGAGCCGCTCCAGCCGCTGGTGGAACCGGGGATCAAGCAGCTGGGCGGCGGCCGCCCGCTCCGGCTCCGGCAGGGCCCCCAGGCTGGCATAGCTCAGCTCGTACCGATCGCGGCGCGTGACTTCCCCCAGATACGACCGCCCGGCGAGCGTACGCAATTCGACCAGCGCCCCAGGCCAGAATGTCGTCGTTCCCTGATAGAGGATCAGCAGCAACAATCCGACGACCATGGCCAGGCACAGGACGAGCCCGCCGCCGGTGAGCCACACCAGCGGCTCGGCCTGCGCACGGAACGACACGCTCCGCCCCAACCGGCGACGCCGGCGCTCCGCGCGCGCGACGGCCGCGTCGAGCGCGGATGCCCCGTCCATCGCAACGGCTGCCGCTTCATCGCGCCGCGTCATAGCTGGTACGCCCTCCTGCGGAACCGCAGCCGGATGACTTCCGCCAGCGAGTTGACGGCAAAGGTAATCGCGAAGAGCATCAGCGCCGCCAGGAAGAGCATGCGGTAGTGCGTGCTGTTGGCCACCGCTTCCGGCAGTTCCGTGGCGATGTTGGCCGACAGCGTCCGGAATCCGTTGAAGATGTTGAGCTCCATGACCGGTGTGTTGCCCGCCGCCATCAGGACGATCATGGTCTCGCCAACAGCGCGGCCCAGCCCGACCATCATGGCGGAGAACAGGCCGCTCATGGCGGTGGGGATGACGATCCGCACGGCCGTCTGCCACGGCGTCGCGCCCGACGCGAGCGATGCGGCGCGCAGCGACTCCGGGACCGCCGACAGCGCGTCGTCGGCAATGGTGTAGATGATCGGAATGACGGCGAAGCCCATCATGGCCCCGACGATCAGCGAATTCCGCTGCACGTAGGTGCCGACCAGCGTTCCGCGGGGATCCCAGCCGAGGGCGGTCAGCGCCACGGCGGCTCCCCAGGCCAGCAGGACCGCCAGGCCGCTGCCACCCAGGAACCGCACCAGGCTCCCGAAAGCGATCTGCCGGGCCGTCGGCTCCGCCGCCGCGGCGCGCCGCGGCAGCCAGCGGCTGCCGCCCCCGGCGACCAGCAGTGCGCTCAACGGCAGCAGGAAGAACACCCACGCGCCCACGCCCGTTCCGTCGCGGCCGTCGAGCCACGCCATGATGTCGCCCGCAAACAGCCACCGCTCCACTACCGGGCCCGCCGTCGCGGCCAACAGCAACCCGGCCGGCAACGCGCCCAACATCCCCAGCAATCGCAGATGCCGACCGCGGTCCGTGCGCGACACGGGTAGCAGTTGCCACAGGCTGGCCCCCAGCAGAAACGCGAAGGGCACGGTGACCAGCGCCGTCAGACACGCGGGCAAGACGCCCTCGACCAGCGGCGCGAAGAACAACGCGGCCAGGAATCCCAGCACCACGCTCGGCAGACTCGCCATCACCTCAATCGTCGGCTTGACGCGCGCTTTGATCCGCGGATGCAGGAACTCGCTGGTGTAAATGGCCGCCAGCACGGCCAGCGGCACGGCGAACAACATCGAGTAGAGCGTGGCCTTGAGCGTGCCGAACACCAGCGGCATCAGCCCGTACTTCTCCTCGAAGTCGTCCGTGCCGCTGGAGGACTGCCAGACATGTTCCGGGCGCTGCGAACCTTCATAATGCACGCGACCGAGAATCGCAGCCCAGGTGATCTCGGGATGCGGCGCGTGAACGCTCCACACCGTGCAGTCCTGTTGCGCGAAACTCACCAGGGCATCATCTTTCGGCGCCATCGTCAGCGCCAACCAGGTCGGAACCTGCGGTGCCGTCGGCGTCCGCGTCAGCAGACGCTGGCTCGTCACGTGAAACAGGCATGCCGTCCCATCCCCATAACCGACGGCCAGCACACGGGAGCGAGCGGACGGCGCCAGCGCCACGACCGCCGCGTCACCGGCCGGCAGATCGTGGGCCTGGACCAGCACCGCGCCGTCGACGGTCGTCGCGTCGGCCGGCTTCGTACAGAACCAGACGCGGGTGCGTCCCAGCGAATCACCGGCCACCAGCGACGTCTTGCCCACCAGGAACTCGACCTGCGTGAGCCGCGCATCCGGCTCCGCCAGCAGATCCACCGTCTCGGCCCAGACGGGATTGGTCGCCACGCGAGTGTCGTAGCGCTGCAGGCGGCCGTCACTCCAGGTCAGCAGGACCGTATCGCCCAGCCCGGCCAGCAGCAGTCGGTCCGGCAGGCGATCCTCGGGCAACGCCACCGGGACCCGACCTTCCCGCAGCCGGGTCACGGTCTGACCGGTCAGCAGGTTCTTCCGCTCGGTGACCTGCGCGATCCGCAATTCACCCGCCCGTGTGAGCAGTGCGAGCACGCGGCCCTTGGGGGAGATGGACAGGTCGACCAGCGCGATGCCGGAGTCGGCCTCGATCTGCAACGGCGCGTCCAACTCCACCTGCAGCTGCTGGAGTCGGTACGGTCCTTCCGCCATGCGCTGGACAACGCCTCCCCGCCATGCGGCCAGGTCACCCGGGGAGAGCGCTCCCAATTCGGCTTCCACTTCCGACGCGGGCACGAAGCTGGAGGCAAACCCGATCCGTCCCAGCCGGATCGTGGCGTCGTCGCCGGCCAGCGCCACGTGCCCGTCACGCAGGGCAAACGACCAGGCCACGAGCTGCGCGCCGTCGTACAACTTCCGGCGCATCAGCTCGGCACCCGTGTCCAGACGGCAGGCCACCAGGTCGCCAGCGCGTGTGACCAGCCACGCGACGTTCACGTACTCATCGACCGCCACGTGCACGGGCCGATCGGGGCCGGCCAGCGCGGCGAGCGAGACGCGTGCGCGCGGCGCGATCGAGGCGGGCCAGAAGAGGGGCACGACCACCCACACCAGGAAGACGCACACCAGAGAGACGGCCGCGATCGTGCCGATGCCCCCCAGCGTGATGAACACGCGTGCCAGAGTATCGGCCACCAGCACCGTGCGACGGGTGCGCCGCACCCGCCGGCGCCCTGTGAAAGCGCCCGCGTTGGCCGACTCGTTCGAACTCATGCGTTTCGTCTTCAGAACGACGGCTTGATGCCGAGGCTCTGCAAGGTCTCCCGCGCCACCGCCGCGGGCACTGGGAAGTACCCGTCCTTGACCACATCCTGCTGGCCCTGCGCGCTGAACAAGTACTTGATGAACTCGCGACGCAGCGGGTCCAGCTCAGAGCCGGGTTGGTAGTTCACGTAGAGGTAGAGGTAACGGGCCAGCGGATAATCGCCCGTGTACGCGTGCTCGGGTTCCGCATCCACATACTCGTCGCCCGCCTCGGACGCCAGGGGAACCGCGCGGACGTCGGCCGTCTTGTACCCGATCCCACTGTAGCCGATCGCATACCGGTCGCTCGCACATCCTTGCACCACGGAGGAACTGCCGGGCTGTTCCTTGACGGCATCCTTGTAGTCGCCCCCGAACAGCGCTCGTTCCTTGAAATACCCGTAGGTGCCGGAGGCGGAATTGCGCCCGTACAGACTGATGGGCTGGGCCGCCCAGGGGCCGGTCAGCCCGACATCGCCCCAGGTGCGCAGGTCCTTGGCATAGCCCCCTTTGCGGGACTTGGAGAAAATCGCGTCCACCTGCGGCAACGTGAGGCCCTTGAGCGGGTTGTCCTTGTTCACGTAGACGGCCAGCATGTCGATGCTCGTGGGCACCGCCACCGGCTTGTAGCCGTACCGCTTCTCAAACGCATCGATCTCGGAGTCTTTCATCGGTCGACTCATCGGCCCGAACTGGGCCGTACCGGCCACCAGCGCCGGCGGGGCCGTGGACGAGCCCTTCCCTTCGATTTCAATCCGCACGTTCGGATAGAAGCGCTGAAATCCCTCGGCCCATAACGCCATCTCGTTGTTCATCGTGTCCGAGCCAATGCTCTTGAGGCTGCCCGAGATTCCTGGCACGGGGACATATTGAGGCAGCTCGGGATCCACCTGCACCTGGGCCGCGGCGAAACCCACGCACCCCAGGACAGTCAGCCAGCATGACAGCATCGCAATGAGCCGTTTCACGGTGTGAGTCTCCTGTGCGGGGAATCGATGCGGCCCGGCGCACCGGAGATACAGCGTTTCGCCTTTCGCCGGACCCGTATGTCGCCCGTCGTCACGAATCTAGTTGCCGGTTGCACGTACCGTCAAGGTAGCGAACCGTTAGGGTTTAGTGAGTCTTCCCCCCCCTGGCGATGGACGCTCGCCCAAATCTCCCTTGTTCCCCGGTGCGCGTTTCGAGTACCATCCCCGCCACGATCGACCGTGCCGACGCGGCCGAAGCCAGACAGGGCTGAAAGATCGAGGGGACCCCCGTGCCAATTACAACGCTGCAGCAACTGGCGGACTTGGTACAAGGAGAGCTCCGCGGTGAGGCGGCAGCGCAGATTACTGGAGCGGCCAGCATCGCCCGCGTCGCCGCCGGTGAGATCACGTTAGCCGATGACGTCAAATTGCTCAGTGCGCTGCGGGCGTCACCGGCCGCAGCGGTCGTCGTGCCGCCGGATTTTCCCGAGCTGCCGATGGCCAGCATTCACGTGAGGGATGTGCATGCCGCGTTCGCCGCGATCGTGACGCAGTTCCGTCCTCCGCGCAACTGCCGGCACGGCGGCCACAGCCCCGCGGCGCAGATTGCCCCCTCGGCGCGGCTGGCCGACCACGTCGAAGTGCGACCGTACGCCACCATCGGCGAGGACGTCGTCATCGGATCCGGCACGTTCATCCATGCCGGCGTGCACATTCTGGACGGCTGCCGGATCGGCCGCGATGTCGTCCTGTTCCCCAACGTCGTGCTCTACGAAAACACGGTGGTGGGCGACCGCACGGTGATTCATGCCGGCGCGGTGATCGGCGCGTACGGCTTCGGATATCGGCTGGCAGACGGCGCGCACCAGCGCGGCGCGCAGCTCGGGTCGGTCGAGATCGGCTCTGACGTCGAGATTGGCGCCGGGACCACGATCGATCGCGGCACGTACGATGCGACCGTCATCGGCGACGGGACCAAGATTGACAACCAGGTGATGATCGGCCACAACTGCCAACTCGGCAAGCATAACCTGATCTGTTCCCAGGTGGGGATTGCCGGCAGCTGCACGACGGGTGACTACGTCGTGATGGCGGGTCAGGTCGGCCTGTCCGATCATCTGCACATCGGACATCGCGCGATCCTGGGCGCGAAAGCGGGACTGATGAACGACGTACCCGATGGGGCGGTATTCATCGGTGTGCCGGCGACGCCCGAGCGCGATCAGTGGCGGATGTGGGGGCACGTGCGCCAGCTGCCCGAGATGCGGCGCCAGCTCAAGCGGCTCGAACAACAACTCAATCAGGCGTCGTCGCCGCCCGCGCCGGCGGATCGCCAGAGCGCGGCGTGACGAGCGTGCCTGCCAGGACGGACCGACGGACGCATGAGTGCCGGACGCACGATCGGGTTGATCGCGGGTTGGGGGAATTTTCCGCTGGCCGTCGCTGCGGCGCTCAAACGTCAGGCGTATGCCGTGTACTGCCTGGGCATTCGCGCGCACGCCGACCCGCAGCTGGCGGAGCTCTGCGACGACTTTCGGCTCGTCGGCATCGCCAAACTCGGCGCGCACATCCGGTATTTCAAGCGCCGGCGGGTCACGCAAGCCACGATGGCGGGCAAGATCTTCAAGGCCCAGATGATATTTCAGCGTGGCGGCTGGATCCGGCATCTGCCGGACTGGCGCTGCTGCCGGACGTTCTACCCGCATTTTGTGGCCCGCACGCAGGACCGTAAGGACGATACGTTGCTCAGGACGCTGGTCGGGGCATATGCCGCCGACGGCATCGTGTTCGCGCCACCCACCGATTTCGCACCGGAGTTGCTCGTGAAAAGCGGCACCCTCGCCGGACGTCGGCCGACCGCCGGGCAGATGAAAGACATTGAGTTCGGCTGGCGCCTGGCGAAGGAGCTGGGTCGCGTCGACGTCGGCCAGACCGTCGTGGTCAAGGGGCTGGCGGCCATCGCCGTGGAAGCGGTGGAAGGCACCGATGCCTGCATACGCCGCGCGGGCGAGCTGTGTCCGCAGGGAGGCTTTACGGTGGTCAAGGTGGCCAAGCCCCAGCAGGACATGCGGTTTGACGTGCCCACGATCGGACGGGGCACACTTGAGACGATGATTGCGGCGGGCGGCCAGGTGCTGGCCATCGAGGCCGGCAAAACCATCATCGTGGACGAGCCGGAGGTGATTCGGCTGGCCCAGCGCCATGGGCTGACCGTCGTGGCGCTCGATCCGTCCGAGGAGCCGGGCGTCCCCCCATGACCTCCGGTCGTGCGGGGCAAAGACCCTTGAGGCAAGAAACGCCAGCGGGCCCGTGGCCGCTCGTGGCCCGGGCCCGCTGACGGCCAAAACGGCCCCCCCAGTGCTCGTCACCGGGGGGAAGAAGATCATCGGCTACGGCCAAAACGGCCCCCCGGTGCTCGTCACCGGGGGGAAGAAGATCATCGGCTACGGCCAAAAC
>JALOQX010000208.1 GCA_025459265.1 Pirellulaceae bacterium
CTCCCGATCTGGTGTACGTAGTTCAGCTCGAGTTTACGGACCTCGTCGTTGCTGAGTCGCTTCAGCAGGGACTCGAGTTTCTGGAGACTCGCCATGCTGGGTTTGGTCACGTAACCATGGACATCTCGCGCCATGGTCTGGAACCGATCTTTGAAAGGTGCTCCGCTGGGCGTCCGTCGTGTCGGGAGGTTCATGGTCACGCTCTCCTTTTCAACCAAAGGGTTGTTCAGTGCAAACAAGCACGCTGAGCGGGATGAGCAGCACACGAGGTCGCCAGAGTCGGGAGTGCTTTCATCCCCTCCATCCTGTGCATCCTGTCTAATGCGGGACAGGATGAACAGGACAGCAACCGGAGACTGGCGTGAGCGTGCTGGCATCCTGTCAAGGCGAATCCAGTAGTGCATCGAGCGCATCGGCTGCGGCCTCTTCCGTCTCGGCGAGGAACTCCCACAGCGCGCGATCTCGCACGGCTGCCGTCTGCTCGCCTTCTCCGAGGTCGGCGATCTGGTTCAAGGTATTGATGATCAGCAGCGCGTCGCGCGGAGAGAGATACGTATCGGCATTGACGTCCAGGTAATAGGTGCCGAGGTTAATTTTCGGCAGCTGCCGGGACCCGGTCGCATTGAGCGTGTTGATCACCAGCAGCACATCGCGCGGCGACACGACTCCGTCGTCGTTCACGTCGTGGATGCGGGCCCGGTTGGTGTGCACGTAGGCGGGTGACGGCGGAGGCCCGGCATCCAACGTCACGTCCACCGTGGCGGCTGACCCGGCGTGCACGTACATCAGTAGGTGCTGGCCCGCGGTGACCGGCGTACGCAGCGTACCGCCCGGCGCGGCGAGCGCGAGGGGCCGCCAGTGTTCGTCGTAGAGCTGCACTGCGGGAGGTTCACCCTCCGACGTGGTCGCGGCACGCAGCGTCCCATCGGCCGGTACCGCGAGCAGCAGCAACGAATCACCGGTTGCCACCTGCAACTGACCAAGGAAGACGCGGGAGGGGGGCGTGGAGGCCAGCAGCAGCTGTTTGCTGATGAACTGTGACTTCAGACCGAATTCGCCGAAGTTGTAGTCCATCAGCGCCATGTCGGGCATTAGTGCAAGGTTCTCGAACCGGTCGTCATCGCAACTGCCTGTGTGTGGCGTCCCCGGCGTGTCGCGCCCGTCCTGGAACAGCAGCGGCTGCGTCTCCACGATCGTGTAGTCGCCTGCCGGCAGGTCTTCGAAGCCGTACGAACCGTCGTCGCGCGTGTAGGTCACGCGCGTGACCGGGCCACTGATCGTGATGGGCACGTTGGGCAGCCCCATCTCCTGCGGATCACAGAGGCCGTTGTTGTTCACATCCACATACACGCGGCCGGCGACGCTGGCCAGGCCGGCTTCTCCCGACCGGAAGACACCGAAATCCAGCACGGCGGGCTCGGCCAGCTGCGACAGCGTCACCACGTGCATCCCGGGTTGCACCGGCGGGTCGGCCAGTTCGAGGCCGGTTGCGTGCGGGTAGCTCTGGGACCAGCCTGTCATGCGTTTCTGCGCGACGATGTATGTGCCGGTCGGCAGATCCGGGAAGTGGTACCAGCCCGTTTCGTCTTCCGGCGTCACGAGATCGTCCGCTTGTGTGAGCGCGGTGGCCAGCAGCTGGCCCTGGCCATCCAACAGGTAGATTGCCACGCCGGCGACGCCCGGTCCGGCGAGGCTGGGCCCCGTGCCGTCCAGATCTTCGCACACGCGGCCGACGATCAGCATCGCGGGCTCCGCCTGGACGGTGAGCGTGACCGTGGCCACGTTTGAGCGCGCCCCAACGTCGTCCGCGATGGCATAGCGGAAAGTATCCGTCCCGATGAAACCGGCCCTGGGCGTGTAACGCACGCTGCCGTCCGGCTGCAGGACGACGGTCCCCGAAGCAGGTCCGGTATCGATGCGCAGCGAAGCAGGATCGAGCCGCGAATCGGAGTCCCTGTCGTTGGTCAGCACATGCACGTCGATGGGCGTGTCGAGTCGGGTCAGCGCCGCATCCATCCGCTGGCGGCGTAAAGACGATCTGACCCGTCTCGGGAACGACTACCGCACCGCCGTGCAGCGGCTGGACCAGGATGCGCACCGAGCCGGGATCCAGGTCGCCGTCCGGATCCGTATCGTTGGCCGCCACGTCGATCGTAACGGGCGTGTCCTCCGGCGTTTCGGCCGCGTCGGCTGTCGCGCGCGGTGGATGGCTGGTGGGCCGAACCTCGATGCGCACTGTGGCCGTTGCCGCCTGCCCGGCGGCGTCGCGCACCTCGTAGACGCATGAATCGAGTCCGCGGAACCCGGCGGCCGGTGAGTAGGTGATCGCACCTGTGTCGGGATCCACTTCCGTCGCGCCGTGGAGTGGCAGTTCCACTACGCTCACGCTCCGCACGTCCAGGTCGCCGTCAGCGTCCGCATCGTTGGCCAGCACATCGATCACGACTGGCACGTCCTGGTCGGTGTGGGCGAAATCGTCCGCCGCCTGCGGCGCATCGTCGCGCGGCAGGACGCTGATGTCCACCACGGCGCGGGACGAAGCGCTTTGACGGTCGGATACGGTGTACACGAAGCGATCCGTGCCGAAGAAGTCCGCGGAGGGTGTGTAAGTCACGGTCCCGCTCGAAGCGTCCACCTGCACGAGGCCGTGTGTCGGAGACACGACGATGACTACCGTCGTCCGATCAAGATCACCATCCGGATCGATGTCATTGGTCACCACATCGACGACGACGGGCGTATCTTCGTCGGTCTTGGCCGCGTCCGGCGCAGCGCGAGGTGGGCGTGGGCCTGCCAGGACATGGATTGTCACGGTGGCGTCGTCGCGCAGGCCCGTTGCACCCGTGATGCGGTAAGTGAAGGAATCGCTGCCCACGAAATCCTGCTGCGGTTCGTACGCCACCATGCCCGTCTGCAGATCGAGCGTCGCGCGTCCGTTAGCTGGCGCTGACAACAGCACGATGGTCTGCGGATCCAGTGGGCCGCTACGATCCCGGTCATTGGCCAGCACGTTCACGGTGACGGCCCGTTCCTGTTGGGTAGTGACGACATCATCCTCAGCCACCGGCGCCGCACGGCCGGGCAGGAGAAAAATGCTGACGACCGCTCGAGAGGCGTGCCCGAGAGGATCGACCGCTGCGTATTCGAAGCGGTCCGGCCCGAAGTAGTCCGGATGGGGCGTGTAGGTGAATGAACCATCGTCGTGGAGTTCAAAGTGCATGGCGTACAGCGGTGCGACCACCAGCTCGGCCGTGAGCGGTTCGTCCTCGGGATCGACATCGTTGGCCAGCACACCTGGTGAAGGGACGTCGAGCACCGTGCCTTGCGGGACTGAGAATCCGTCCGCAGCGGCGTTGGGCGAGTAATTGATCTGATCCGGGTCCTGATTGAGCCACAGGGCGGGACGATGCTGGTAGAGGACGACGGCATCGAGATCCCCATCGCCGTCGGCATCACCGACGCTCACGTCCCGCGGCCAATAGGGTCTGAACCAGAGATGCACCCAGTCGCCGAGAGCCTGCCCGCTGTCGCTGAAGCGAGCCCGGCCGTCGTTTAGCCAGACGCGATCGCCGGAAAACACGTCGAGGTCACCGTCTCCGTCCAGGTCGGCCAGCTCGAAGGGATTGACGAGGTATTCCCCTACGGGCCCGGCGGCCAATCGCTGGCCGCTGTCAGAGAAATGGCCTTGTCCGTCGTTCAGCCACACCTCGTACCGGTGAATGGCCGGGATCCAACCTTGCCAGTGATTCCACTGGAACACGATTGTCGCCACGACGGCGTCGAGATCGCCGTCCTCGTCCATGTCGGCCAGTCGCACACGGTCGCACGCGTCGTGGGTGTGCCCGAGGCGCTGCCCGCTGTCGCTGAAATTGCCCTGTCCATCGTTGAGCCAGATCGTGTTCCTGCTATCGTCGATAATCGCGGTCTCCGAGTTGGCGAGAAAGGCGTCCAGGTCGCCGTCGCCATCGATATCCCCTAGCGCGATGTCCTTCGTCCCGTCGAGCGCGGTGCCCAGCACGGCACTCGTCTTGGTGAAATTGCCCAGCCCATCGTTCAACCAGATTTCATTGGAGGTTGTATGCCACCCGCCTCCGACAACGATCGCATCGAGGTCACCGTCGCCGTCGACGTCACCAAGAGTAATCCGGTGCTGCTCGCGAACAAGCACGCGTTCTTGGCCGGAGTCTGCAAAACGGCCGTGTCCGTCGTTCAGCCAGACGTTCCAGTACGTTGGATATCCGAACCCACCGACGTACCACACCACGGCGTCCAGGTCGCCGTCGCCGTCCAGGTCGCCCAGGTTCGCCTTCAGCTGGCTCAAGTCCGGTCTGCCCGGGCGTGGCCCTCCGGGGATGAACCGGCCCTGGCCGTCATTGAACCAAACTAGCGATGCTTCTTCGGCACTGCCGCCGAAAAAGATGTCGAGATCGCCGTCGCGGTCCAGATCCGCCATGCTCGTCGACCAGAGTTCCTGGCCCGAGTGGCCTAGGTAATTACTCGTCGCGTTGCTCCAGCCAATCACCCCCGCGCCTTCATTGATCAACAGCATCGTGCGGCCGAACCAGCCTGGAGTCAGGTTGGCCAGGACCGCGTCCGCATCGCCGTCACCATCCACGTCTCCCAGTGCCTGACCGCCGGTGGTGGTTGCAGCGCCAATGAACTGCGCCCCGCGACCGCTGGCTTGGAACCGCCCGAAACCGTCATTCAGCCACAAGTCGCCGTAACCGGATGCGGAATGGGTCAGTGCCAGCGCATCGAGATCGCCGTCCGCGTCGAAATCATCCAGGTCGATGGTCATCCCGTCCGACTGCAGGTACTGGTTGCTGGCTGTGAAGCGGCCTTGGCCATCATTGAACCAGACGGTGTCCCATCCGGCGCTGGCGGTGTAGGCATCCAGATCCCCGTCGCCGTCCAGGTCGCCCAGCGCGACGGCGCGATTGCCGGGCGCTCCCAGCCGCTGATCGCTGTCGGCGAACACACCCTGCCCGTTGTTGACCCACACCTGGTTGCCGCCGTCGAAGTTCGCGACAAACGCGTCCAGGTCGCCATCGTGATCCACATCCCCCAGCGCGACATCTCGACTGTCCGCCGCACCCAATCGTTGTCCGCTGTCGGCGAAACGTCCTTGTCCGTCGTTAATCCACACGTTGTTCGGCTGACCTGCTTCGGTCGCGCAGAAGGCATCCAGATCGCCGTCCCCGTCCAGATCGCCCAGACGCACTCCCCATGTGCCCGCCGTTCCCAGTTGCTGGCCACTGTCGGTGAAGACCGCGTGCCCGTCGTTGAGCCAGACGTGATTCCCGCCCTGGAGCGTGGCGAGGAAGGCGTCCAGGTCGCCATCACCGTCGACATCCCCCAAGGCAACGTCGCGCGCGTCGAACGGACCGAGCTGTTGTCCGCTGTCGGCGAAGACGCCGTGACCGTCATTCAACATCACCGTACTGGGCTCGGGCGCACCGTTCGCGAAGAAGATGTCGATGTCGCCATCGCCGTCGAGATCCTGCATCGCCACGCCATACGTATCCGGAATGCCGAAGCGTTGGTCACTCTCGGCGAATACCCCTGTGCCACCCAGCGCGGCGGCTCGAAACTGCCAGGCAAAGGGAGACGGCGGGGATTCCCCAGAGGTGTTCTCGATCCCGCGCGTCGCGGTGACGTTGACTAATTCGCCTGGATGAAACAACGGTGCCCCATCAAAGGTCACGGTAGCGCGATCGACCGTCAGAGCGCTGGGCGGAACAACCAATTGGCCAGATTGAGAAGCATGAACAACAAAAGTCAGATCCGAAACCGTGGCCGGGTCAACCTGCGAGGCGAACGTGGCCGAGATCGACGTGGCGGCTGACACCGTGTTCTCGTTCGCCGCGGGACTGACCTCCAGAACGTACATCGCCGCCGGCGCGCTGACGCCGCCCCGGAACATGATCCGTCCATCAGCCGCCAGATCGTGGTCGCCCCGCCCGCCGTCGACATAGTGAAGTACAATGCGGTCAGCGAAGACTTCCGCGCCCGTCACACCGTCATCGAGGAATTCGTACCAGTTGTTCTCGCTCGCCCCGGCCAGCATGCCGAACTGGTAGAACCCATGAGGTTCAAACGCGGCGGGAAGCAGAAGTGTAACGGTTACGGCGCCACCCGGTGGGACATCTTCAATCGTGCCGTCGATGAATCCCAGCGGGAACGGCGTCGCGTACGGGCTGCTGCCAGGCGCGGGATTCGCAATGGAACAGATGCCGGACAGCTGCGTTGCAGGCGGCGACTGCAACGTCAGATGCTGACCTCCGCCGAACACCAGGAAGGTAGCCACATTCGCCTCGTCGCTGTCCGGGTTGCCGTCGTGGTCAGCATCCCCCAAGTTCGGCCCGCCGTTCTCCTCTGCATCCGGCACACCGTCCCCATCGCGGTCAGCCCTGACCGGGACGCTGTTGCTGAATTCCGATGTCTCGGTGACTGTCGATGTGGCGGCAATGAAGTGGCCGGCAGGAACCCCCTGCGGGAACGACACGTAAAACGGTGCAATCCCGTACGCGTCGGTGGTGACGGTCGCCAAACCGAGCCATTGCTGCCCCTCGCCGTGACCGGACGGGTCCGCACTGGCGCTGAAGTAGAAGTCCAGCTGACAAGACGTGTTCGGAAGCCCCTTCATCGTGCCGCGAATGCGGGTCGCCGCTGTGTCTGAGACTGCGTAAGCCAGTTCGGGATAATCGGGTGAGGGATAGAACCAGTAGTACTGGCTGTTGGCATCCACACCTATGGGCCAGCGGTCAATAGCCAGGCCGGCATTGCTGTGTATCGAGTTGCCCAGGATCAGCGTGTTCGTGTTGGAACTGCCGTACAGCACACCCGCACCGCCGTTGAAGGCGATGGTGTTGGCGGCTGCGAGATCGCGTCCGCCGATGACGTTGTCGTGGTTCCCCAGCCAGATGGCGATGCCATGCGAGCCGTTGCCCAACGAACCGGTGCCGTCCGCGGCCGTCCCGATCCAGTTGCCTTCGATGCGCGTCCGACTGGCGTTGGTGAACAGATAATTCTGACTCACTTCGATCCCGACACCGCGGTTGCCCGAGATCACGTTGCCCGCACCCGGCTGCGTGCCTCCGATCTGATTGTCGTCGGCCACGGACAGCGAGAGCCCCACTCCGTTACCCGCCGGCAGTTGGCCCGACGGGTCGGTGCCGATGTAGTTCCCCTCGATGATGTTGTGGTGGGAATCGTATGCCAGAATGCCCCAGTTGTAGTTTCCGGCAATCACATTGCGGGACTCGGGCGTCGTGCC
The DNA here is from genome assembly GCA_025459265.1 of Pirellulaceae bacterium. Classification (GTDB taxonomy): domain Bacteria; phylum Planctomycetota; class Planctomycetia; order Pirellulales; family Pirellulaceae; genus JAAYDI01. The sequence goes on from JALOQX010000208.1 coordinate 7,277, forward strand.
GCCAATCCGATTGCCGTCCGAGTTGATCAGCATGATCCCGGCTGTCTCATTGCCGAGCGAGTACGCCGTAGCGGCACCCAAATAATTGCCCTCAATGATGTTCCCGCCACCGTCTTCGAGCAGAATACCGTTGCCGCGGAGAATCGTACGCGGCAGATCGAGCGTCTGATATCCGAATCCACTGATCCACAGCCCGCGCACCTCGCTGTTGCCGGCTGTGATGTGCAGACCATTGAAGCCACCTTGCCGGAAAGGGGCGCCGAGGTTAATCACGGGTGCGTCCACAAAACCCGGCTGTGTCGTGCCGTCGATCACCACGGGATCGGTAATCGTGGGCAGAGGCGAGTAAACGCTGATGTAGGAGACCGAACCAAAGTCGGGTATCTCGAAGCTGATGAAGTCACGTCCCGGCAGCAGATTGGCCAGGCGGATCGCTTCGCGCAGGGACGTGAGCCGGCCGTCCGAGATCCGATCGTCCAGATCCCGGGTCGTGTTGACTACCAGTGGCGGACACGGGAGGACGTCGGTCGTGAGGGTGGACGTGTTGTTGCTGGAATCCGGATCCGTTCCGTCGCCGGCGACACTCAGCTGATTCGTCACGCTTCCCTCGACAGTCGGCATGACGACGATTTGCAGCGTGAGCGACTCGCCGGGAGCGAGTCCGTCGGCGTCGAAAACGACGGTGCCGGCCGCGTACGTGTACGGCAAAGGCACCTGGGTCGAACACGGTGCGTCACCCCAGCCCAGGTCGGCCAGTGCAGCCGCATCCAGGCGCGTGGGCAGTTCGCGCCTGCCGCGCTCGATGTACGGATCCATCAACGCCGCCGCCCCTTGATCGGTCGTTCCCTCGCGCCAGTGTTGCCGGCCGGGATCCAACGGTACGGGGCCGCCCGCGTCATACTCCTGGCGTGCCTGGGAACCGACGAACGCCCGGTCCCACAAGTCCGTATCCCATTCGATGTGCGAGTCCCAGGCGGGCGACGTGCCGAACCCCAGCACGTGGTACAGTTCGTGCACGGCCACGGTGAGAAAATCCAGTTCGTCGGGGTCCAGATCGACCGTGTCCACGCCGTAGTGAAACGTCACTGAGGGGTCCGTCGTGAACGCGATCGAGCCACCCCAGGGGGCGACGTCGTACGGCGCGGCACGCTCCCCGCGCGTGGACACCGTTCGCACGAACTCGGCCGTGCCATCCGCTGACGAACCGCCGATGACGCCTTCGCCACCTTCGAGCATGCCGCTCAAGGTGTATCCCAGGTCTCGCGCGCCGACGAACACGACCAGCTCGTTGGCCTCGATGGTCAGGTCCGGATATTCTACCTCTTCACCCGTAGTCGGATGCGTGAAGATCGCTGTCCAGGTATTGGTCCCGCTCGGCCGAATCGGACGCAGGTTGTCGCGGATATCAGCCAGCACCAGGTCCGCCGCCAGATCGAGTAAAGCCTTCTTCTCATCGGTATCGAAGAACCCGCTCCAGTCGAAGCTGTAATCAAACCGCACGTGCAGTGGCTCGTTTGCCGGCGGCGGCAGCGTCCGCATGGCCGTGACCGATACCAGGTCGGCATTGGCGGGCAGCAGATCGGTGATGGTCACACCGGTGGCGGCGGTGGGGCCATGATTCGTGACCGTGATGCTGTACGTCAGGTCGCCACCCACGCCCACGGGAACCGGCGCGGCCGTCTGCTCGATCTCTAGATCCGCCTGTGGCAACGGCGGGCCGACGAGAAGCTGGGTGTGTAAAGCCTCACCCCAGTAATGCGCGTACACGTCCACCGTGGCGCTGGTTGCCAGCTCGGGCAACGTGCGCAGCGTGAAGGTCGCACTGCGCTGGCCGGCAGGGATGATCACGCTTTCTGGTGCTTCGACAATCCCCGCGTCACTCGTCCAGAGGAATACGCGCAGGCCGCCGGCCGGCGCGGGAACCAGCGCCGTGATTGTCCCGGTCACGTTCTGGCCAGCGGCAACGCTGTTCCGATCCAGGACGACGCTCAGCAGCTCCCCCGCGTCACCGATGCCGTTCCCGTCCGAATCGGTCTGATCGGGATTCGGGACCTGCGGCACGTTGTCGTACGCGTTGACGACGCCGTCCTCGTCCGAGTCGGCGCGCAAGAGCGTATCGAAGATCTCCTGATCGGTCGGCTCGGCGTGGAACAACCCGGGTGGCGGACTGGGGATCTCGGTGGCCCCGGCCAGGCCGCGGAAGCCGGTCTTCGAATAGCGAAAGCTGTACCGCAGCGAGGGCCAGTCCCGGTAACTGTCGAGCGTGTCCTGGTGGGCCGCGGCGGCGCTGGGGTCGTTGATGTAACCGCCGACGTGCCCAGTGTCCAACGGACCGAGGCTGCGGTTCCAGTCGATGCCCTGCTGGGAAGGGACTTTGTGGAAGTAGCTCGTGCCGGTCCAGATGTCCGTGTAGACCGTATGCGTCCAGCGATCCAATTGCGGGTACCAACTCTGACCGTTGATCCCGTCCCGTTCGAGCAGCTTGCTTTCGTCCAGGGAAGGCAGCTGTACGGTGGAATAGTCCAACGGCCGCACCGTGTAACGCATGTCCTGGAACGAATAGTTCATGACGCTCAGATAGTTCGGCTTGTAATTCGTTTGCGTGTCACCGTACGGGACGTCACCCACGTACCCGGCGGGGACGGGGCCGCCGTGGTGCAAGCCGAGCGTGTGGCCGAGTTCATGCATGAAGGTGCCGGCCTCGACCACGGCGCGCCCGCCGTAGCGGTTAAGGTACGATACGTCCCAGCTACCCAACGACACGATGAACGAGTCGCCGTGAATCTTGCCGTAACCGGAACTGCCGGAGCTCTCGAACAGGTCGCGGAGGAAGATGCAGTGGCGAAACACGAGGCCCCGCGCGCCGCGGATGCTCGGCCACTGGTCGGCCTGTGCCCGTTCGGCGGCGGTCCCATAGTACTGTCGCTGGAGATCCCACCAGTCGTCGGACGCGCCGGGTCCGGTACCTGTGACCCGTGTCTTTTCCGTCTGGCCGGCCACGAACGGAATCCGGTCCGCGTCGGACACGCGGTTGACGTGCAGGTCGATGCCGCTCGTGCCATCGGGATTGGGGACCGGCGCGTGGTGAAACGCCGACTGCACCAGCGTGATGGACATATCGCTGGGCGCGAAGCCTTCCAGGTAGTCGAACTCGACGAAAAGATCTCTGTGGTCCGGTCGTGCGCCTAGCTTGGGCAGATCCAAGTCCACGCGTCCATCGCCATTGAAGTCGATGCCCTTCTTCTCCCAGTCGTCCGGCAGCCCGTCCCCGTCGCTGTCGATGTCGCAGACTGGCGAGAACTCCGACGTGGACCCGCGTCCGCCGCCATCGGTTGCGGCGGCGCTGAGATACGGTGCAGGCAGCTTTCCGCTGCGCGTGAGATGGAAGACGCCCGACGGATTCGGCGTCGCGGAGCCGACGTACAACTGCCCCTCGCCGAAACCGGATGCGTCGCGCGCCGCATTCGCGTACACGTCCACCATGGCCTGGTCCGGATGCGCGGCGGCCAGCACGCCGCTGATATAGGTCGTGTCATTGCGCGGGTCATACACGGCCGTGACACCCACCGGGAAGTTCATCAGGCGATTGGGTCCGTCGTCGCTGTCGTCATCATCGTTGGGCGTGACGCCGTCGATGGGTTTGCGCACGACTTCGCGGCCACCCACGAGATTGATCCCAAGTTGCTCGTTGGCGTAAATCGAGTTGCCGCGAATCGAGTTGCCCTGGGTGTAGGGGCCTTCCACGCGGACGCCGTCGCTGTGGTTGTGAGCGATGATATTGCCCGCGTTGTCGTCCGGGATTTCGCCCGTGGCCCCGATCGGTTCGGAACCCACGATCGTGCCGGCGGCGTTCACGATGCGGACCCCGGCGCCGCGGTTGGGCAACGGCGCCTGGTCGGCGTCCAGGCCAATCCAATTGACCTGGATCTTGTTGTCGACGGCGTCGGGAAGGAACGTCTTCTGCGTGTTGCGGATGAGCACGCCATCGCCGTAGTTGCCCGCGATCACGTTGCCCATGTTGTGGCCCAAGTCGAGCGCGCCGACGCGATTCTCCGCCGCATTTTCAATCAGCACGCCCAGCGCATTGCCCAAACCAGCGCCATGGCCATCGTGGTCTGTCCCGATGTAGTTGTTGAGCACCTCGTTCCCGCGCGCCAGCGGCCCCACAATCTTGACCCCTTCCCGCGCGTTGCCGGAAATGACATTGCCGCTTTCGGGCGTGTCAGCGCCGATCGCATTCGCCGGCGCGCCGTCGATGTAGACGCCTGCGCCCTGGTTCGACACGGCGGCATTGCCGTCCGCGTTGAGTCCGATGAGGTTGCCGGTGACGGCGTTCACTCTGGCCGTGACGCCGCGAATCAAGACTCCATCCATCTCGTTGCCGGAAATCACGTTGTCACTGAGCGTGTTCTCCGAGGCATCCACGATGGCGACGCCCAT
>JALOQX010000209.1 GCA_025459265.1 Pirellulaceae bacterium
CAGCAGGATGCGCTGGGGCAGGTGGCAACGATTCAGAAAGAGCGCCGTGATCTGGAAATCAAACTGGCTGAACTCGATCGACTCGTGATTAACGCCCCGCGGGATCGTGCAATCTACCGGAAGCCGATGTACGAGCGAGGGCAGAGCATCAAGGAAGGCGATGCGCTGTTTACGATCGTGCCGGAGACCACGGAGCGGGTGGTGGAATTGTGGGTGTCGGGGAACGACACGCCGCTCGTTCAGGTCGGCAATCACGTGCGGCTCCAGTTCGAAGGCTGGCCAGCCGTGCAGTTTGCCGGTTGGCCGTCCGTGGCCGTCGGCACGTTCGGCGGCGAAGTGGCGGCTATCGACCCGTCGGATGACGGCAAGGGGTATTTCCGGGTGCAGGTGAGGCCGGAGGACGAGTCGGAGTGGCCGACCGAGCGCTACTTGCGGCAGGGCGTGCGGGCCAACGGTTGGGTCATGTTGAGTCGCGTGCGGCTGGGCTACGAGATCTGGCGACAGCTCAATGGATTTCCCCCGGCGATCGCGGCGGAGCCGGGCAAAGCGGCCGACGACAAGGACGACAAGACGAAGGTTCCGTTACCGAAATGAACCGATGCGGATGGATCCTCATCGTGGCCATGGGATCGGCCAGCTTGCTGAGCGGGTGCCGGAGCGCGCCGTCATGGCTCGCAGGCGCTGTGCCGATGCGGGTTTCGTCACCGACGGTCCTCGCTTCCGCCGCGCGCACAGATGCGAGGACCCGGTCCGCGTCGTCTGCAGGCATCTCGCAAGCTTCCGCGCAGCTACCCGCGTCTCCCGACGCGGCGACGCAGGGAGCCGGAGTCGAGCCGATCGGAAGGGCTGGGGACGACCAGGCGGGGGTGGCTGGGGACGAGCGGAGCGAGCCCCCAGCAGCCGGAGCTCCGGGTGCGCAGCCCGTGCGGCCTGAGCCACCTGCCGAGCCGCCAGTGGCACCCGGCGGGGAGCCCGACAGACCGGAAGAGCTTCCGACGCCGGAGAACGTGCAGCCGGGCGAGCCGCTGGCGCTGCGGCAGCTGATCGCGTCCGTCTATGAGACGTTCCCGTTGCTGCGGCAAGCCCTGCTCGAACGGGGCGTCGCTGACGGCAAGCAGCTCGCGGCGTGGGGCGAGTTCGACACGCAGCTCAAGGCGTTCGCCCTGGAAATGCCGGAAGGCTATTACGACAACTATCGCCACGGCGTTGGTGTGACGCAGCCGACGTTTCAAGGCGGTTATCTCTACGGCGGGTACAAACTTGGCCGCGGGTCCATTCAGCCCTGGTTCAAGGAGCGACAGACGAACGAGGGAGGCGAGTTCGCGGTGGGGGCCGGCCTGCCGCTGTTGAAAGACCGCGCCATCGACCAGCGGCGGTCCGACTTGTTCCAGGCCACGCTGGCGCGCCAGGCCGTCGAACCGGCCATCCAAACCCAACTTCTGGATTTCGTCCGTGTCGCGTCGCAGATCTACTGGTCGTGGATCGCCGCCGGCCGCACGTTCGACGCGCAGCAGGACCTGCTGCGACTGGCCCAACAGCGGGTGCGACAGATCAATGACCGGATCGAGGCCGGAGACCTGGGCATCATTGCCGGCATCAACAACGACCAGCTGATCGCTGCGCGCGAGACCAAGTTGATCGAAGCACAGCGCAAGCTGGAAATGGCGGCAATCAAATTGTCCCTCTTCTATCGCACACCTGCCGGGCAGCCGATCGTTCCTCCTCGGGACCGCCTGCCCCAGACGTTTCCCGATCACGTCCCCCTGGCCGATGCGCAGATCCGCCGCGACATCGACCAGGCGCTGGCCACGCGTCCCGAGCTGGTGGAACTCAACCTGCAATACGAAAGCGTAAGCGTGGAGCTGGCCAAGGCTCAGAACGCGCTGCTCCCGAAACTCGATGCCGTGGTCGAAGCATCCCAGGATGTCGGGGCCCGCACCACCCTCGAGAACGTCAAGGGTCCGTTCGAGCTGGAGGCCGGGCTCTTGGGCGAAGTGCCGCTCCAGCGCCGGGAAGCGCGCGGCAAGGTGGAGGCAGCCCAGGCCAAGCTGGCACAGATTCGCGCCAAGCGGGAGTTCGCCGCCAACAAGATCGCCGCCGAAGTCCAGGACGCCGTGTCCGCCCTGCGCGCCGCCGAGGCGCGCATCGAGCGCGCCCGGACCAACGTCCGGCTGGCCGAAGAAACCCTGCGTCTCGGGCGCAGCCAGTTCGATGCCGGCGATATCGACCTGGTGGAACTCAATATCTACGAACAGGCCGCCACCGACGCGCAGTTCCTCCTGATCGATGCGCAGGCCGACTTCTTCATCGGGCTGGCCGACTACCGCGCCGCGCTCGGCCAGGACCCGTTGCAGGATCCGCTGGCTCCGTAACCACGGCATCGCGACCGCGAGGTTATAATTACACCAGGGACACGACACTCGACTTCGACCGCAGCCGCAAACGGGGGCTCTACGCCCGTGCCGGCATCCCCGAGTACTGGATCGTGAACTTGCTCGACCGCTGCATCGAAGTGCACCTCGCCCCCGCCGGCGGCGAGTACGCGCGCTCATGCACGTATGATGCGACAAGCTCGCTCGCCCCCCACGCTGCGCCGCAATCCCCGCTGCGCGTGGCCGCGGCGTTGCCCTAGGGCTTTGTCACCGCTTAATTTCGGGTCAAACACCCGCGCCAACGGGACCTTCATGGGGCGAGTTCGACGAAGATGAGCTCCGATACTTCCGCGCCGGGCAGCGACACCGGCACACCCGCGTTCATCAGGTCCGCTCCGGACTGCGTGTGCGAAGGATGCGTCCCGTCGTCGAATTCCAGGCGGTAGGTGCGCGCCGGATCGAGTCCCTTGAGCCGGATGATCTGCGCGTCGGGCTCACGGGACGGTTTGAACAGAAACACCGCGCCGCGGCCGGTTTGCGGATCGTAGTACTGCATGCCGTCCCATTGCCGCCCGTCCGGACGCGGCAGGATGTGATAGAGATCGGCTGTCCTGATCAGCGGGCGGATGCGTTGCTTGTACGTCGCGACGCACTGCCGGACGGCGGCGCGCTCTGCGGCGGTCCACGGCTGCGACGCGTTGCCGCCGTTGGGCGCGTCGAGGAACCACTCCGGCGCGCCCATGGACATGGAGCGGAAGGCGTACTTCAGTCCGGTCACGCCCTGCGGCCGGTAGCGGCCGTCGGTGCTGCCGAGATGCCCTTCCAGCTGGGCCGGGTGAAAGGCGTACGAGCTGTCGTAGAAGGCCTGCCGGACATGCAGCGCCGAGTAGGTGTCGGAATTGAAGATCTTCACGGCGCGACGCATGGCGCCGTAGTCCTTGATGCGCCCGCCTCCGCAACAGTTCTCCCACTCGAATCCCGCCGTGGTGTGAGCCAGCGCGTCGACCATGGCGTAGAATCCGCGTGTGGCGGCAAAGGACGGCTCGATCACCTCGCCCCGCGTACAGTCGGAACGCCACAGATCCGCCCCGTGCTCCGCAAAGAGCCGACCAATCCGTGCGGCCCGCCGCTGCCGGCCGTCGGGACTGGCCATGTCCTGATCGTCGGTCCAATAGAGTCCGAACCGCAGGCCATGCGCGTGCGCATAGTCGGCCGCACGCTTCATTCCGCTGGCCCAGTCGATCGGGTCCGGATCGGGTTCACTCCCTTCCCACCACGCGACATCGATCATGACTTCCTCGAAGCCCAGGGGAGCGATGTCATCGATCAGCGGGTAGTACTTGGCTGCGACGGGATCCCAGCTGCCAGGCGACTTGCCGGTGGCCCCGAAGGCGTTCCATTGCACCTTGGGATAAGTCGGGTCGTCCCGCACCACGGCCGGCGCGCAATGCTGCAGGAGCCAGCGCCGCAGGCGGTTAGCCGCAGCATCCAGGTCGCCACGATACGTTCCCAGGAACCCGGGACGCAGGGAGAGCGTCTCACCCGGCGGGAGTTCCTCGCGGAGGTCCGCCACGTTGCCGGCGCGCAACCGCACGGCGATCGTGCTATCTGCATCCAGCGTGACCAGTTCCAGCCGGCACACACTCCACTCGAGTCCCACATACATCCCATGCGCACCTGCGGCATCGAGCACCACGTACGGGATGAACTCGCCGCTGGGCGCCGTCCGCACCGTGAAGTGGCGACCGGCCGGCACGTCGCCCAGGGGCTGGCGATAGACACCGACCGCGTCCGGCGTGATCCCGTCACTGTGAAACGACCACCAGGTGTCCGCGCCGGCCACGTCCAGATCGAACGTGGGCTGTTCCAGCACCGTGACGGACGTCGGAGACCGGTTGGTGATGGAGAGCGTATGGCGCACCGGTCCGGGGCCGGCGGCCGCGTACCAGACCGAGTCGAGCGCCAGCTGTGGCCGCTCGCATGCGAATCGCAAGCGCAGCTCGACACCGTCTTGTTCCTGGACGTCCGCGCCGTCGAACCGCCACGCAACTTCACTCCGCTGGCCCGCCACTTCCACGTGTCGCGGCAACGGGAAGGCAACGGATCGCTTGATCCAGTTCCATCCCTGGGCCGGACACACCAGCTCGCTCAGCACCAGGTCGCTGCCGGCCGTGACTCCCAGTGTCAGCCGCGTGTCATCCGTGGCCAACGTGAATGTCTCGACCAACGGGCCAGCGGCCGGACGCGGCGCGGCATCGAGCACTTGCGCGCGGGTGTCGCGCGTCAACGCCGGATCGATTCCGGCGTGAGTAAAATCCATCTGAGCACCCTTCCAGATGCGCACGTCGTCGACGCAGCCACGGAAGCACCGTGCGGGGTCGGTATATCCCAGCCCGATCGCCAGCGGCAGGGGCGAGGGGACGGCCGGCGCCACGCCCTCCCGCGCCGCCAGGCAGACATGGTTGACAAACAGCTGGATCCCTGTCGCGGTCTTGACCAACGCCACGTGCTGCCAGCGCTCGGCCGCTAGATCGACGGGGTCCGTGAGCACCCACTGGCCCTCACCGGCGCCGTACGCCGCGTAGAAATGGTTCGTGCGCCCTCCCTCCTGCTGCAGCACCACGCCGCGTCCGTCGCCCACGTGGTTCCCGAAGATGTCAGCATGGGTGTGCTGCTGCCGATCCGGCTTGACCCAGCATTCGATGGTGAAAGCGTCCCCCAGTTCGGCCTGCAAGACGCCCGTATCGATCCAGCACTGGCCGTCCAGGGCAAGGCCCTGGCCGCGTCGTCCCGGTGCATAGCGCACCGCGCCATGCGGCACCACGGCCGGCTGACCCGGCGCGCTGCCCGCCAGACTCCCCTCGAAATCGAGCGCGAGCACGATCGACGCGGGCGGCGGTTCGGCTGCGCCCAAACCGGGGACGAGCGCCGCGATGGCGAGCAGCGTGATCAAGACCATACCAGTTCCCCCTGCATCGTCCGCGTGAGCCGGGATGCACCCGGCTGGATCAGGTCATCTTGCCGGTGAACGATTTCACCCAGCGCCGCATGTCGGACTTCGCCTGTTCCCAGCTCACGCCCGTGTGCATCACGGGCATCGGTTCCTGATCGGCATCGGCGAAGTAGCAGAGGCTGTACAGCACACGTGCGACGTCGTCGACGGCAAACTTGCGGCGGAAGAAGTCCAGCATGCTCTCGAGCGACATCCCGTGTGTCCCGAGTGCATGAATGTCCAGGAAGTCCTTTTTCGAGCCTCGCTGATCCACCGCGAGCAGTTTCATCGCGGCCAGATCCTCAAGCGACGCAACGGGGCAGCCAAGGTCTGGCCACACGAGGGCCGCCGCAAGCAAAGGGTGGCGGTACTCCAGGAAGCTCACGCGCACACCGCGCACGTCGCCATACAGCGCACCTCGCTCGACCGCACCCGTTCGGAGTTCCGTGCCGCGATCCACAAGTTCACCGGCCAACCGCAGCGGATCGTCCAAGCGCTGACTGGTGAACCAATCCAGGTCGACCGACTGACGGTGGCCGAGATGAAGGGCCAGCGCAGTGCCGCCCACCAGATAGAAACCTAACGCCTGGGCGTGTGGTCCGAGCGCGCGCAAGGCCTGTTGCTGCGCGGGCGGAAGCAGGGCGCGGTGGCCGTTCATCGCCCATGTCTCCCATCCCAGATACTTCGCTCAGGACATGCCAGCCACGTGTCGACCAGTCCCGCCGGCAATTCCAGCACCAGTTCCCAGAAGCGAAGCTGTGCGGGACTCAAACCGCGCCCGCCGTGCTCCTCGATCCAGGCGCGCAAAGCAACGTCACCCACCCGTCGCCGGAGCCAGCACACCACATCCCACGACCCCACCGACAAGACTCGGCGCATCACAAACGCGTGGTGCTCCCCCCACGTCAGCCGATCGAAGTCACAGTCCCAGAAGAACGGCCGAAGCCTCTCCGGCAACTCATCGGACGCCGCAGCCGCTGGCAGCACCATGCCCGTCGCTCTCAATCTGGACACCGATTTCCCGCGCCGCACCGAGTGCCCCCATTCTACTGGCCGACGCGGACTGCGCGAATCACGGCGCGCGGTCACGAACACGCGCGATGGGTCTGCCGAGACTACTGGCGGACAGGCAGGTCGCGTGTGGCCTGGTCCAGCGCGGCTTGCGCTCGGCGCGTGAGGTCGGGGTCACGGGAGGCGGCCAGGACGCGCTGCAGCGGTTCGGCCAGGTCCTGTCCATCGCGCGCGACGAGCTGCTCGGCGATCGTCACGGCAGCAGCACAGGCACTCGCGCACAGCTCCTCGCGCGCCAGCAGGTCCACGGCCTCCAGGAACGCATCGCGCGTCGGGATCCGACCCAGCGTCTGCACGGCCAGAGTCCGTTCCTCGGGGCGGGTGGCGGCGGCCAGCGCCTGGCGGACCATGGTCAGCCGCTGGTCATCCGGCACGTCCATCTGCCGGGCCACGCGCAAGCACGCACGCAGCGCCCGCACCTGATATTTTTCCGAGCGCGCGGTACGCGCGAGTTCGATCAGCTTCGGTGCGACGTCGGGCGTGCGCCACTGGCCCAGCACGCGGGTGGCTGTATCCTGCAGCGCATCCCGCGGGTCCGTCGCAGAGGGGACGATGGCCTCCAACGCGACGGGTCCTCCGAGCACGGCCAGCAGTTCGATCAGGAAGCACGTCGTTCCTTCGTCCGCCCGTGGCACGAGGGGCACGAGCTGCTGCGCGCACGCATCCTTGTCCAAGGCTCGCCGACAAGCGCTCCGCAGCGACTCACGCACGACGGCTTGCTCGGCGGCACCGGCGGGCTCCAGCAGCCGCGCGGTCAGCACCGGCAGTTCGGCTGCGCCGGCCACTTGCCCCAGGGCGCGCAGCGCGGCCAGACGCGTGGGCTCATCTTCGTGCGCGGCCAGGAGAACCAGAGTGGAACTGGCCGGGACGATGCGGCGTCGCCCGACCTGATCGATCAGCACGCCGCGCAGCGGGCCATCCACGGTGGCCAGAGCCGCGGCGAGGGCCTGGTCGACTTCCGCGCCGGGCAGCGCGGCCAGGGCCTCCTGGGCCGCCGCGGCGATCTCGTCGGCGGGATCCCGGGCGGCCTCGAGCAACAGTGGCAGCGTGGATGCGTCGCCGGTGCGACCCAGCGCGCGCAGGGCCGCCCCACGCACGGTCTCGTCCGTATCGGCGGCTGCGGCGACCAGGGCCTCGCGCGCCGTCGCGTCGCCGCGGTCCCCCAAGGCCGTGATCACCAGTGCCCGCCGCGGCGCCGACAGCGCGGGCAGGCTGGCCACCAGCACACGGGTCACGTCCGGTGCGTCCACTTCGCGACTGACCAGCAGCGCCATGTGCAGCGCCTCATCGTCGTCCGATGCCAGCAGTTCCTGCAACAGCGGGCCGGCGTCCGCGGGGCGCGCGAGCATGTCCTGCCGCGCGGCCGCGTGGCGCAGGGGACCCGTCAAACGCGACTCGGCCAGCAGCAGCTGGCACAGGCGGGCGGCCTCGTCCCCTCGTCCGGCGGACCGCAGTGCCGCTGCCCCGCGCAGGCAGGCGTTGGCCAGCGCCGGGCGCGTCGCGTCGTCTGCTTGCGGCCAGGCCTGTTCCAAGAGCGCCAGGGACTCGGCGGTCGCCATGCGTCCCAACGCCTCGGCGGCTGCCGCCACGACCTGCGGATTCTTCTCGGTCAGGTAGCGGCCCAGGTCAGGGATCGCGCGGGTCTCGCGCCGCGCGCCGAGCGAATTGATCGTGCCGATCAGGAGGCCGCCCTGCAGGTGCTCGAGCGCCGCGCGGAGTGCCTCGCCGGCCGCCGCGTCCGGGATGGCTTCCAGGCCGATCCGCGCAGCATGTGACAGATTACTGTCACTAAGCAGTGCGGCCAGTGCCGGCACGGACTCGGGGCCCCCCAGTGCCGCAAGTCGGCGGCAGGCATTCAGCTTGTCCTGCTGCGGCGCGTCGCTGGCCAACACGTCCAGCGCCTGCGCCACTGCGGCCTGCCGTGAGTCGCCCGCGTCGGCCGGTTGCCCCGTCGCGGTGCGCGAGGAGGCGACGACAGCCAGCAGGAACAGGAGCGGCATTGCGACGCGCAGGCAGGGTCGATGCAGCACAGGCATGGCGATGATCTCAGGACAGGTGGGAGTGAAGGATCAGGGGGCGAACGCGAAGTTCACACGCGCCACGGCTCGCGCATCGCGCGCCGCCGCAGGCGGTTCGCCTCGTCATCGCTGGCAAACTCCTCGCGAACAGGATCCCAGTGCAGGGGCCGGCCCAACCAGCGGGCCAGGCAGCCCAGGTGGGCCATGATCGTCGACTGCGCGCCGACCGCGATATCGCAGTGCGGGCGTCGCCGCGTGCGGATGCAGTCCAGCCAGTTGCGGTGATGACCCGCCATCGACTCGCGGCGATCGTAGTAACCGGTGTGATCACGCAGGATGTCCGCGGGATGAGAGGTCAGGAACCCGCCGCGTCCCACATGCAGCCAGCCGTCGTCGCCCACGTAGAGCCCGCCGAACGGCTGCAGCGACGTCTGCTCGTCCCAGCCCTCCGGGATCTCGTGGTGGCGGCGGTCCAGTCTCCCGTCGGTGATCTGCACCTCGACGCCGTCGTCGTAATGGAATGTGACGCAGGGCACGGTGCCACTTTCCGGAGCTACCACGGTCTGCGGGCCGGAAGCGTCCCGGCCCAGTGCCCACTGCACCACGTCCAAGGCATGGACGCAGCCGCTGGTGATCCCGCCGCCCCCAAAATCGCGCACGAATTCCCACGGCACGACGTTTTTTGGCTGTCCCAGATGGTGGAGGCGATGATGAAACGGCCGCCAGGGAGCTGGCCCGAGCCACAGGTCCCACTCGAGCGTCGCGGGGGTGGGCTCCGCGGGCAGATCGACATCCGCGCTCACCCCGTTGTGGATCGTGTAGATGTGGCGGACGCGCCCCAGCGCGCCGGCCTGCACCAACCGAGCCGCCAGATGGAACTCCGGTGCCGAGCGCTGTTGCAGCCCCACCTGGCAGACACGGCCATGCCCTCGCACTGCCTCGACCATCGCCCGCGCCTGAGCGATCGTGAGCGACACGGGCTTCTCGACGTAGATGTCCTTGCCCGCCTCGGCCGCCAGGACGGTCGCCGCAGCGTGCCAGCGGTCGCCCAGGGCGATCAACACCGCGTCAATATCATCGCGGGCCAGTACGTCACGGAAATCGACGTATGCGGCGCACCCGGCATATTGACCCGCGTCGCGTCGCGCCGCATACGCCTCGTCGACCGTCCGCTGCGCGGTGTCGCGCCGCCAGGTGTCGACGTCGCACACCGCGACGACCTGCGCGTCCTCGTACGTGAGCAGTTGCTGCAGGTGCCCTTGACCCATGCACCCGATACCAATGCACCCGAGCGTAATGCGATCACTCGGCGCCACGGCCGGACCCAGCCCCAGGGCGGCGCGCGGGATCACGGCGGGTGCGGCGCACGCGAGCGCGGGAACGGCCGCGGCGGCGA
>JALOQX010000210.1 GCA_025459265.1 Pirellulaceae bacterium
CTTGGTCAGAGTCCGCGGCGACCATGTGTTAATGCGGGTTCGAGGATGCGGTGAGGCGTAGCGTCTGTATCGCGAGATCGTCGAGCACTTCGTCGAGCCAAACTTGTTCGCGACGACCCGCCTGCACGCGGAACACGTCATCGCGTGCCCGCACTGGGGCGTCAGCGGTTCCTACGAGGAGCCCCGAGTCGGGAAGGAATTCGGTAGCGTGCGGTCTCAGGTCGCGCTGATGCGATACAGAATCGGTACTGCGCTCAGACGCGGTGCGGCCGGCGGCCTCCCGCGGGCCCACAGACGACGAACCTCGCAATATGTTGCGGATGCGCTCGACGGCCGGCGCGCCCGCAACTGCGTCGATCGTCGCCGCCGAGTCGACCGCTCCCTCGCCTTCACCGTCGGATGGCTGGCGGTTGAGATGATTGATCACCAGCAGCGCATCGCGGGCCGTGGCAAAGCCGTCCGGGGCGACGTCATACCAGCGGATCGGTTCGTGTTCTGCCGCCGGACGGACACTGGGCAGCAGCGTCGGAAGGCCGGCATTGAGCCGGTTGATGATCAGCAGCGCGTCGCGGGGGCTGACCTCGTCATCGCCATTGGTATCGAGCGGCCTGGCCGTGTGGTGCCACGGGAACGGATTGTCCGCGACGGTGACCACAAACGTCTCGAACCAGCGGCTGCGTCCGTCGGCGGTGGCGGCGGAAACTTCGACCAGTTCGCCGCCTTGCTCGTTGGACTGCAAGTGGCTCTCGCGGCGCAGCGCCAGTTGTCCCTTGCGGATCTCAAACCGCGAGTCGGAGATCGCCACGGTCAGCGACTCGCCGTTCCAGACCGTAGGAACGCCCAGGGGACCGATCGTGCCTCCGGACACGTTTTCCTCGAACGCAGCGGGTGTGAGCCGCTCGGCTTTCATCGCCTCGGGCACCCCTTGTTCGTCCACGGTGAACGTCAGCGCCATCTGTCGCTGAACTTCGGCCAGCTCGAAATCAAGCAGCGCCCCGGACGCTCCGGCCACGACTTCCCAGGACATTGTCCCGGCTGGCGGCGGTTGCTGCGTCGGGGCCGTGTTGAGCACCAGGTCCAGGTGCGCGGTGCGACCTTGCAGCAGACCGAACGACGGCGCCGTCAGGTCCGCCACCAGGCTCCCTTGATCGCCGATCAGTTCAATGCGGTCGACGCGGTCGCCAGCCACCAGGTGCAGGGCGATGTCATGCGCGCGGATGGAGGCGACACCGCCGGCGATATGAAAGCTCCGTCGACTGTCGATCCGCCCACTGCCGGGGAACTGGGACTCGGCGGTCGCCTCGATCTCCAGGCCTCGGTGGACCGGGTCGGACGTGATGAGCGTGGCAGTGATCACGCCGCCAAGACTCTGCACGGAGTCGATGGACGTGCCCTGCACGCGACCCTCGATATTCCCGGCATCGCCGGGCCGCGCGCTGCGGTTCGCCTGCACCGAGCCAATCCGCTGCGCAGTCAAGTTGGTGGCGATCTTTCCGCCCATGGCTTGCACCCCGGAGAGATGGCCGTCGACGGACAACTTGCCGGCCAGTATCGATCCTCCCAGGCCCTTCGCGCCGGCGAGTGTTTGAATCACGTTGCCGCCGCCGTTCCCGACGCCGGCCGCCACGCCGCTGGCAAAGGTCGGGGGCGCGAAGTTGCCGTCGATCACGGTAAATGTGTCGAATCCGCCTTCGATCGCCACATCGGGTGTAAAGTCGCCCCCGTCGATCTCGACGGTCGTGACCGCACCCACACCCCATGTGCCTCCGTACCAGGATTTGCCGCTCACAGCGACACTTCCCAGCGTGGCCAGACTGACGCCGGATCCGCCGGCGGAGCCAATGTCCTCGGTCGCCACGATCGACGTCAGGTCACCGGCCGAGCCGCCCAAGGACACACCACTGCCGTCGGCCAGACCGCCAACGAGCATTTCGGACACCGGGCCGCCGATCTCAAGGTTCACTAAGGCCGAGGCAATGGCCGACATGTCGAGCCGCAGGAGACCCTTGTCGCTGACAACAGTCCCCAACGGAATCGAGGCACCGGCGGGCAGGTCCCCCGGGTTCTCGACCTCAATGAGCAGCGTGGTCAGGTCGGGATCGGCACCGATCACTTCCAGGTAGGCCAGCTCCTGCATACGCGTCGGATCAATGTCGCCACCACGTCCGATTAACTCGGCAGACAGCACGCCCGGTCCCAGCACGCTCACGTCGATCCGGCCGACGAGACTGTCGAGCCAGCGGACCACGTCGTCGACAATCCGCGCCACGCAAGCCAGTTCCAGGTCCGATTCGCAGGGGTTGATCACGCGCCCCGCCAACTCGACGTTGTCGATGATCGTCGGCACGTTGTGCTGACCATAGAGTCGGAACGTCAAGTCCAGCGGCAGGTCTGAGACGTACCCTGGGTCGACCGCGCTGTCCAACAGGAATCGCTGTCGCCGCCAGCCGAGCAGTTGATCCAGCTCTGTATTCTCGGGCAACCCGTGCTGCACGAAGAAATCACTGTCAACGACAATGGTCTGTTCACGCGGCAGCGGCGTCTGGAAATCATCCAGACTGGTAAATACGTCCCACACCTGCGGGCCTTGGTAGCGTTGGTTGAACTTGCCGGGCTCCGTCTGGTCCCAGAACTGCAGATGGTCAAAGCGAACGTCCAGAGGCTCATCGTGATCAAACGTCACGGTGAATTCAAAGTAGCCCTGCTCGTCGTTCCACTGCGTGGAACTGGCTCCGCGACCGGGTCCGTTCTCGCCCGGCAGTCCGGTGCGCCCGGCGGGCTCCAGCTCCAAGGCGTGCGTCATGGGCGACGCGACAATGACGGGCGGCGCGTCATCCGCCGTGGCATCAAAGACCTGCTGGTCGTCCTGGAAGTCGTACCAGGCGATGGCGCGCGAACCGGCCTCCAAGGCACCCCACACGTTGTCAATCAACTGGTCCAGATCGTCGTCCAGGATGGTGACGATCGCCGTCCCGTCGGCGATGGTCACACCGGGCGCCGCGACGACGCGGACTTGGAAGATCTCGGGGTTCTCCCAGAAGTTGTCCCCTTTGACGGTCACTTTCAACGACGCTTGGTCCTGCCCCTGGGGAATCGTCACCGTCTTCTGCGTCGAGTGGAAGACAACGTCGTCCTCGGTCGCCTTGTCACGCGGGTCGAGGTTGTCCGAAATCGGCTCGACATTGTAGAACACCACAACATCACTGATCGCCGGCCGCGTCAGCCGGACTGTCACCTCGTGTTCCACACCGACGTCGGTTTCCAGGAACTCCGCATCATCAACTAAAACCTGCGGACCGCACGCACCGAACTGCAACGGGTATTGCAGGAACTCGATCTTGTTCTTGGAATCGAGGTACGACACGTTCCCCTGCAGGCATCCATAGGGGTCAATCGCTGCGTTGACAGTGGCGACTCTCGTGTTGCCGACTTTCAGCGACCCGGAAAATTGGCCCTCCAACTCGACATCGGAAGTACCGACGTTGCCGGCGAGATCAAAGTCGGCCTGTCCCGAGATCGTACCGACACCAAACGGGAACGCGAACGACAGGTCTTCGGCGGCGAACTGATAGCTGCCGGTGGAGTCGAGGCTGCCGGTGAAGGTAGCGTCGAAGACATCGAACAGATCGGCGGTGAGCGAGCCTTCCGCGACCAGCCCGCCGACCCGCTGGAGGCGGTCCGGCTCGTTGGGATTGCTGCTGTAGCCGGGTGAGTACCACCGCAGCGTTCCCTCGGCCTCCACGAACTCCTCGCGCAGATACTCCGGCAGGTTCAGCTTGTCCAGCAAGTCGTACGCCTGGTCCGTGTCGAGCGTGACTTCGGCACGGGCCCGCGGGAACATCACGGTAGTTCCCCCGATCACACGCGGATCGAGCGAAGCCAGGACGGTTACGTCCAGCCCGAGCAGTGGGTCCTGCACATGAATCTCGAGTCCGTCCACCGTGCCGTCGATCCGCGCGTTGCCCAGCGGGATTCCCAGCAGCTTGCCCTGCCAGGTGCCTTCCACGTAGGCATCCGACACGATATCTGCGATCTTGTCTTCATCGCGAGCAATGCGGTCCTCCTCCTGGCAGTTCTGAGAACCCGCCGGGCAGGGATCGGCGAGATGGAGCGTGAGGCCGGCCGCGATAGACGGCGCAAACAACTGGAATTGGCCTGGTGTGTCGATCGCAGTCAGCGCACTCACAATACTGCCGAGCCACGCGGGATACTCGAGCACGCTCTCCGGCACCTGCAGTTTGACGGACGCGAGCAGCGCCGCGGGATCGGTGATCAAACGCGGCACCTGCAAGATGCCGCTCAACAGGATCCCGCCGTGCGTGGTAATTGCGTCGAAATGCTCACTCGTTTGGATCGGGACCTTCGTTTTGTCAATCGCGGCATCGGGATCCTCGAACACTTTCTGGAGCCGACTGAGCAGCACCGGTTGATCCGCGGCGCCCGCGGGGAACCCTAGTCCCTTGATCGTGGCCACGTCGAAGTTGGCGATGCGCAGCCCCGTCCGCAGTTCCAGCAGCCAGCGTTGGTCGTCCGGGTCAAGCAACGGAAAGTCTTCGCCGCCCAGCAGGACATTCCGCAGCGTATCACCGATGGGGAGTGTGACGGTCATGCCGACAGGCATATCGGGAGCGCCCATGAGCGATGCGACGAGCGTCGCGGCGTTAAACAAGGTACCCACGGTCGTATCGACGCTGAGCGTGACGCCGTGCTTGTCCACACGCCCTGCTACTTCGCCCAGCGGGTCGCCCAGGGGGATCCCGAGCAGGTAGGGCTGCAGGGCGCCGCTGACGGTGAGCGCGGGATCGGCAACATCAAAGAACGTGTTGGCCGAGTCCAGGATGGCCTGTTGCACGTGATAGGCAAAGGCGGCGTAGATCTCGCGTGAATGGGCGGCTGCTTGCTGAATTGGTTGCAGCGACTCGGCGGTCGTCGCCAGACTCGGCCACGGAGTGCGCGTATCAGGATCGTTGCCCGGCGGTGCGTAGAACTGAACGGGCAACGTCGCCGCGACCAACTCCTGCAGCTGTTCGATGAAATACGGGTCGCTGCCGATGCCCAGGATCTGCTGGACCGACGGATCGTTCTCGCCCAGGTGGGCGGCGACCAGTCCGGCAACGTCCAGCAGCCGCGAGGAGAACGATTCCGCCACGGCGGCCGCGCGGGCGGGTGCCTCGTCGAGCAATTGCTGCATACGCGTGATCAAGCGCTGGCGCGTGATCTGCACCGACCGCTCGCTGCCGCTCAGCACGTCATCACCATTGGCATCGACGATCAGGTACAGCAGCCGCGACGGGATGTCGGTGTCTTCGAGCGACCAGGTCCCCGCCGCCTGCCGTTCGCTCCGCTCGGCCTCGAGCGAGCCGGCCAGATCGGTCAAGGCCGTATCGAACAGCGCCTGGCCATACGCGAGCGAACCGGCCAGCAGCGACAAGAGGAACTGACGGGTTGCCGCGGCGGCCGCGTCCGCCAGGCCGTCGGTCGTCAGCTGGATGCCCAATTCCGCCTTCGCCGGCAGGAGCATCGCCAGCACGCTGTCACGTGTGCCGGGAAGGGCAAACGCCATGTTGACCGTCGGACTCAAGGGATTGAATCGCGACGGATCGTCAGGATCAGTGAAATCAAACAGGATGCCCGCACTGACCACCGGGATGTCCATCACTTCAATGACATCGCTGATCCCGTAGAGCTGGAACCCCACTTCGTCGCCGTACCCGACGTTGGCACCCAGCGTCACTTTGCTGCCGATCATGCCGTTGACGTACTTGTTGGTCAGGACGCCGCTCACCGCCAGCGTGAACCCCGAATCCCAGGTCATTTCTCCGCGGCGCACCGCCTCCGCCACCTTGGCTTTGGTTGTTTCCAGATCCACCTTCAGCGGCGCGTGGATCTGGTTGTTGTAGAGGATGTCAAGTGGATCCTCGATCGTCGCCAATGGATCGCCAAAGGTCATGCCCCCTTCAAAACCTGTCAAGATGAATCCGGTCGCGTCGCCGATCTGGTAGCCGGCGGACGCGCCGACCCCGAAGAAGAACGCGCCGATCACGGCCCCGACCAGCGCACCGATCGGCACGGGGACACCGACGTAGAGGCGCCCAAGCACGGGGCCGTACTGAGTCACAATCAGTTCGGCTCCGAATCCCATGTCGCTGTACTCGAGCTGGCCGAGAATGCGCCCGTAGAAGGTCGTCGTGTCCTCCGCATCATCGGTGTCACCATCGCCATTGACATCAATGTCCAGAATGCCCAGTCCCAATCCGCCGCCAATCGCCACGCCGCCGAATTCGACCGGCTCGATCGCGATCTCCACCGCCTCCAGGTTCTTCACGGGAAATGGACAGGCTCCCGACGCGAGGATGGCGAGCAGGTTGCGCTGAAATCCCTCCAGAACCGACTCTCCGTCGTCGAGCAGGCCGTTGTTGATCAAGTACTGGCCGCACGCCTTGAGATCCTGAATACTGATTTCCAAGTCCTCGACCAACCCTGTGATCGGCCAGAAGCTGTTGCCCTGCATGCCACCCGATGCGAGGAGGCTGGCGTTGCTGAGCTTGTCGATCTTCACCGGCTCATCCCCGCCGCCCCCCAGGACATCCGCGTCGGGGAACTTGAAGCCGAACTCATTCAGGTCAAGCGGGAGCCACTCGGGAAAGACGTTGGGGATGTCTACATCCAGAAAGAAGTCGGGCAGTTGGTAGAACCGCGGGCGGGGCGGATCATCGCCCTCACCCGGCACGAACCCCACGCCAAAGTTGCCGGCCGATCCCCCCATGCCGCTCAAGGGGTTCGCACTATCCTCGGGATCGCCGAACTGCACCGTCAGGTCGCCGAACGTGGCAAACGGCACCTCGTCGCTCCCGTCGTCGCCAAATACGGTGAAGTCGAAAACCACGTCCTCGGCACGCATCAGGAACAGGTCGCCAAAGTGTATCTCCACGAAGTCGGCCGTGGCATTCAGGACCGACAGATCGACAGTCAGAATCTCGAACGAGTGTGAGACCTCCAGCAGCAGGTCGAAGGTCAGTCCCAGGTCTTCGAACGTGAACGGACTCTCCGGGTGCGTAAACGTCACATCGAACGTGGCATTCACGTCCAACCGCGTCACTGTGGGGAGGATATCCATGGCTCCCGCGTTGATCGCGGCACCGGCCCCGACCGTGGCGTCGCCTTGCATCCACTTGGCCTCGAAGAAGCCGTTGAAGTTGACGCCGCGGGCCGCGTCATTGTCGAGAAACTCGCCGTCCACATACGCGCCCACCGTCAACGACGTGTCGATCACCAGCGGCCCAAACTCCATATCCGGGATCGCGACCGTGATCGGTCCCGTGTCATCAATGCGAACCGTGCCGTTGGCCACGGTGAACGTGAAGGTGAAGTCGTTCTCTTGACTTTGCTCGCCAACGGTGACGGTCAGGTGTTCGAAGGGCGTGTCGGCCAGATAGCGGAAATCGAACTGGCCGTCGATGGTGAACGTGGCGGCAAAATGTTCTGTCGTGAACGGCAGATCGTGAATGCCGGCCACGTGAATGCGGGTCACGCCCAGCGGCAGGATTCCGGCGAAACCCAGCGTGTCGAGGATGTCGGTCTCGGCCACCAGTTCAGCCTCGTCCATGGAGAATGTCCCGCCCCGTGTGAACTTCAGGTTTCGGACGGTCAGCGACAGCGGTTTGTCCAAGGCGGGAAAGGTCACCGTGGCCTCGGTGATGCCCAACACGACCGCGTCCGGAGGCTGGTTGGGTCCGAGCACGACATGGATCGCGGGCACGGCGTCTTCCGGATCGCCCGTGGCGGTGATCACCATCGCCGGCAGGTCAGCTTGGGCGGCGTCGATGCGGACGTCCAGCACGCCAGCCCGACTCAAAGTACCGCGGAAACCCGTGAGCGTCGCCAGGCCCTCCGGTGTCTCACCCGCCTGGACCGGTTCGTCCACAAACAGCACCGCTTGATCGGCAGCTACCAGAAAGTCGAGTTGCAGGGACGGTTGATCAAAGTGAGCCTCCAGGAATGTGGTGAGGGTGAATCCCTGCAACCACAGCAGCGACTGGCCGAAGTACCGCTCGTTGAACGCAGTCACGATGACCGCAGACAGCTCGTGGCTGCCAAAGTCGGCGACGACGTCGACGCTCACCGGATCGCTGGCATGCCCGGCCGGCACGGCCAGCTGGGCTGTGAAATCGCCCGTGAACAGTTGTGGGCCGATACTCGCGTCGAACACCAGTTCCGTAATCGTCAGGCCACCCAACTGGTATACGGCGGATGTCTCGGCCTCCGCGAGGACATGCCAGGTGTCGGTGGCCTGAACGTACGACGCATCGACCGCCACGAAACCGGACTCGGGCACGCCGTTGACCAGTCGATTCAATTCCGGCAGCGACACGGTACCAGACAAGAACATCTGGTCCAGTTGCACATCGATCTGGAAACTGCTGTCGGTGGCGACGTCGTACCACCCCTCCCAGGTCAGTTGCGCCGGACCGATGGCGAACTCCAGAGACAATTGTGCGTCACCGGTAACTCGCACGCGCAGGAAACTGGCGGGGTCGGCCCACAGCACGTCGAGCCCATAGCGGCCATCGGCAGCGGCCGGCACAAGATCGATCGTGAAGTGGCCTGTCACACCGGCCACACCATCGAGCGCGATCGGATCACCACCACCGATGTCCGCTGCGCCAGACACGCTGCCGATGAGTGTCATATCCTGCAGCGTGATGCGGCTGGAACCATGGAGAAAGAAACCGTTGGTGTCTACGCCGAACACAATCGAGAACACGATGTCCGTTTCCACCGTGATGTCCCCACTGAGCGACCAGGTGTCGGCCAGTCCCTGCAGTACGCCGGGTGTCAGAGCGTCCAGGGGGACGTTCGCTACGATATCCTCCAGAGTGTGGTCGAACCTCACGAGAATCTCGGTACCCACCTCACAACCAGGCTCGCCGGCAACGCACAGCACGGTCAGCCCGATGGACTGCAGCGCGGTCCGCAGTTCTTCGAAGCTGAGGACTTCCTGGGCGATGGCGGGCAGACCGGCTTCGAACGTCGTCAGGAAGCGACCGGCCACCGCCAGCGGGCCGTCAAGCTGGTTGCCCAGCAGAGGCAGCGAGTCGTCCGGCAGACCCATCGGAAGTGACCAACCGGCCACTTGTTCGCGCAGTACGGCCGTGCCAATGTCCAACTGCTGACGCACCATGTCGGCCTGCGCCGTTGTCGATTCGATGACAGTCACCGTGGCCGACGTGGAGAGGTAGTCGACCCCGATACCTTGGCTGCTGCCAACGAACGCCTGGACGCCTGAGAACTCGCCCCCACGCGCGCCGTACAGCAACGGAACGATCGTGGTATTCAGGTCAGGCGTGAATCCATTTACGGCACTGACGCGCAGTGTGCCGGCCAACGTTGCCGTGCCGGTCACCTCGACCACACTGTGGGCCGCCGGCACTCCGGCCCAGGAGATGTCCACGACACCTGTGGCCGTCTGCTCGAGGTTTCCCACGATTTTCAACCGACCGCCTGTGCCACCGGGTCGGAGTGTGCCGGCGTTTCGGACCGCTCCCTGGAGCTGACCGCTTCCCGCCACCAGGCCGTCGCGAATATCGAAGAGCGCGTCCGTACGCATGCCTCCACCAGACAAGAGGAGGCTGCCCGACTCCTGCGTCACAGACTCCGAAAAGTGGACGGTGCCGACTTCTGCGGTGATCGTTCCCCAATTATGAGTCAGGGCCTCCACGGTCGCCGTGCCGGAGCCACTGGTCTTGCGCACGGTGCCTTCGTTGATCAACGTGTCGGTGGTGTTGGGATTGGTGTCATCGAGCCAGGTGCTGGCCAGTGACAGGACCGCGCCAGGTCGAT
>JALOQX010000211.1 GCA_025459265.1 Pirellulaceae bacterium
CTTTGGCGTCGCCCTGATTGAAGCTCGTCACATAAGCCTCCACGGCCTTGCGGATCGCTGCTTCATCCTCGCGCTGACGATCCTCCTGAGCACCGACCAGCGATGCCAGGTACCCGACCAGTAACATCGAAGCCAACCCGAATCTGTGCATATGCTGCTCCTTCACGAAGAAGACCACCCCGTTCACAACCAGAGAGCGTACAACCGGTGGCATGAAGCAGTCAATTAGATAGCGTGTCGCTGGCGTGAGGCCGTCGGTCCGTGCGCGAGCGGCCAGGGCAGCCACCGCGAGCTGTTCAGCTTGCCCAGGCTGACATTGACCCTCTCACGCCTTTGACTACAATGCGGCCTTCCGTGCGTGCCTGCGGGGGGGGTGCCCGCAGCCGGTGCTGTCGTCCGGTTGTGCGGAGCCACACCACGCGGAACGCGGCACTTCCTCGAGCGGATACGAAGCGGAACATGACCGAGCCACCGGAACGGGAACGACCGGCCAGCACCCCGGGCATGCACGAGGCCTCGCGCCGCGAGAAGCTGCGCGAAATCGCCGCGCTGGGTGTGGACCCGTGGGGCGGACGTTTTGACGACCGGCAGTGGATCGGCGACATCCGGGCGCGGGCGGCTGAAGTCACCTACCGGCTGGAGTCAGGCGGGGAGTTACCGCTGCCGGAACTTCAGGCGGAGGGGTTCGACCTGCGGGCGTGGAAGTCGCAGCACGGGGCCGGCACGATTGTCGGTCCGGCCGTGCGGGCCGCAGGCCGGATCGTGCTGCAGCGTCCCACGGGCAAGCTGATCTTTCTGAACATTCGCGACTGGACGGGCGACATCCAGCTGTTTGTGGGCCAGAAGCAGGTCGGCGAGGCCGACTTCGCCCTGGCCAAGCAATTCGATCTGGGCGACATCGTCGGGGTCGATGGGCAGCTCGGATACACCAACACCGGGGAGCTGACGATCTTTGCCGAGAAGCTGCATTTCCTGTGCAAGGCCGTCGAGCCGCCGCCGGAGAAGCACCATGGGCTGACCGACCCCGAACTGCGGCAACGCATGCGGTATCTGGATCTCATCTACACGCCTGGCGTCCTGCTCCGCTTCCTGGATCGCACGAAGATCGTGCACGCGATCCGCCGCACGCTGGCGGCGGACGGGTTCGTGGAGGTGGAAGGTCCCACGCTCCATGCGATTGCCGGGGGCGCCGCGGCCCGGCCCTTCATCACCCACCACAACACGCTGGACATCCACCTTTATCTCCGCATTGCGCTGGAGCTGCATCTGAAGCGTCTGCTGGTTGGGGGGATGGAGCGCGTCTACGAGCTGGGCCGCGTGTACCGCAACGAAGGGATCAGTCCCCGGCACAATCCGGAATTCACGATGCTGGAGGTGTACCAGGCCTTCGGCAACTATGAAACGATGATGGAGCTGACCGAGCGGATGATCCTCGCGGCGCTCGACGCCATCGGCGGCGGCTACCGGCGGCCGTGGGGTGACGCGGTCATTGACTTCGCGCCGCCGTTTGCCCGCGCGACCTACGACGAGCTGGTTCAACAGCATGCCGGCGTCGCCGCGGACGACCACGCCGCGTTGGCGCGGCTGGCGCGCGAGCTGGGCTTTCCGCCGGAAGGCAAGCACCTGGACGTGATCAAGAGCTTCGTGTTTGAAGAGCACGTCGAGCCGCGTCTGACGGGTCCGGTATTCGTGTTGGACTATCCGGCCAGCATCTGCCCGCTGACCAAACGCTGCCGGGACAACCCGCAGCGGGCGCAGCGCTTCGAGCTCTTCATCCAGGGGATGGAGATTGCCAACGCCTATACCGAGCTGAACGACCCGGACCTGCAGGAGGAGCTTTTCCGGACCCAGCTGGAGGGCTTGCCGGAGGACGAGTCGATGGCCCGCATGGATCACGACTTTGTGCGGGCCTTGCGGCACGGCATGCCGCCCGCTGGCGGGTTGGGTGTCGGGATCGACCGCCTCGTGATGCTGCTGACCGGCGCGCAATCGATTCGTGAAGTGATCTTGTTTCCGCTGCTGCGTCCGGTGGACTAACGGCCGGCGCACGTCCGCCCCGGAGGGCGGACCGGATGGATCGGACCTCAGCCTAAGGATGGGCGATAGCCTAAGGATGGGCGATGTATAAACTGCTTCTCTCCTGGCGGTATTTGCGCACCCGTTACATCGCGCTCGCCTCGATCGTCAGCGTGACGCTGGGCGTCGCCACCCTGATCATCGTCAATGCGGTGATGGAGGGTTTCACGGCCGAAGCGAACAAGCGGCTCAACGGGATCCTGTCGGATATTGTCTTTGAGAGTCACAGTCTCAACGGCTTTCCGGACCCGGACGCGCACAAGGCGCGGATCCGCGAGATTCTCGGCGATCGGCTGGCCGGCATGACCGCCACGGTCAGCGTCCCGGCGATGCTGAGCATTCCCGTGGGGCGCGACCAGTATCTGACGCGGCAGGTGAGCCTGATCGGTGTGGATGAGGCCACGTATGCCGAAGTCGGCGACTTCGGCCAGTACCTGCTCCACCCCGACAACCGTGGCCGCCTGAGCTTTGCCTTGCGTGATGCGGGGTACGCGCCTGAGCGCCCGGATTTCCCGCCGTCCGGCTGGCGCTATCGGCGGGCGCGGATCATGTACGAGCGCGCCTATGAAGAGCAGGTGCGCCTGGAGCGGCAGGCCCGCGGCACCGGGCCGGCGCCGGGCGTTGTCGACGCTCCCACAGCGGCCGCGTCGCCGCTCACGGGGGAGGCGGTGGCCGCCGATCCCTACGCGGCCGCGGTCGCGGCGGATCCGCACGCCGCCGCGGCGGCCGAGGCGCCGGCGTTCGATCCGCTGAGCCAGCATGCGACCGGCGTCATTCTGGGGATCGCGGTGTGCAGCCAGCGGATGAAAGACGAGCGCGGGCAGGTGCGGGATTACTTTTTCTGCCGCCCGGGCGATGACGTGAAGATCACGCTGCCGACGGCGGGCAGTCCGCCCACCGCGGTCAACGAACTGCTGACCGTGGTGGATTTGTACGAGAGCAAGATGAGCGAGTACGACTCGTCGCTCGCCTTCATGCCGCTGGCCGCCCTGCAGAACCTGCGGGGCATGTTCGATGCCGAGCGCAACGTGCGGTACGTGACGTCGATTCAGATCAAACTCCGGCCCGGCACGGACCTCAACGCGGCGCGCGACCTGTTGCAGAGTCATTTCCCGATCCGGGAGTATCCGTACCGCATCCAGACCTGGCGGGACATGCAGGGACCCCTGCTGGCCGCCGTGCAGCTGGAAACGACGATCCTCAACATTCTGCTGTTTCTGATCATTGCGGTGGCAGGGTTCGGGATCCTGGCGACATTCTACATGATCGTGGTCGAGAAGACGCGCGACGTCGGCATTCTCAAGTCGCTGGGCGCGCCGAGTCGGGGCGTGATGAGCATTTTCCTTGGTTACGGGTTCTCGCTGGGGCTGGTCGGCTCGGGCGTCGGCTTGGCGCTCGGGCTGTTGTTTGTCCGCTACATTAACGAGATTGCCGCGGCCCTGGAGCGACTCACCGGGCGCCCGATTTTCGATCCCACCATCTACTACTTCCGCGAGATTCCGACGATCGTCGACGTCGCGACGGTGACGTGGGTGATGGCGGGTGCCGTGGGCATTGCGGTGCTGGCCAGTGTCTTGCCCGCGCGCCGTGCCGCGCGACTTCATCCTGTGGAGGCTTTGCGCTATGAATAAATCCCTGGCTGCCGCACAGCGTCCGGTCGTCGTGTATCCGGCGGGCGGAGCCGTCCCGCGCGCCAGCGCCGGTGGACGGACCGTCACACGGGTCGATCACGCCACGGAGTCCGAGCACCTGGTGGCGCGCCGGCTGCACAAGAGCTACCGCAAGGCACGGATCACCATCCCGGTCCTCCGCGGCGTCGATCTGACGATCCGCCGCGGTCAGTTCACCGCGGTCGTCGGACAGAGCGGCTCGGGCAAGAGCACGCTGCTGCATGTGTTGGCCACCCTCGATGCGCCGGACCAGGGAGAAGTGCATTTCGAAGGGCGGCGGATCGACAATCTGGCTCCCTTGCAGCGCGACCGCATCCGCAACCGCGGCCTGGGCATGATCTTTCAGTTCTATCACCTGCTCCCGGAACTCACCACGCTGGAAAACGTCCTGGTGCCGGTCATGATTGGTGCGGGTCTGTGGCGGTACTGGCGGAACAAGCCGTCCTACCTGCAGCGCGCCCGCACCCTGCTGGAGATGGTCGGCCTGTCGCATCGCATGCACCACCGGCCGCGGGAGCTGTCCGGGGGAGAAATGCAGCGGGCCGCGATCGCCCGTTCGCTGATCGCCGCGCCGCAGCTGCTGCTGGCCGACGAGCCGACCGGGAATCTGGACCGTCACAACGGTGCGGAGATCCTCCGCATCCTGCGAATCTTGAACCGCGAGGAGAAGCTCACTATAGTCATGGTGACGCACGACCTGGCCATTGCCGAACAAGCCGACTGCATCGTGCAGTTGGTCGAGGGCCAGGTGCAGGCTGCGTGAACGGGCCAGGATCGTCCCCCGCCATGTCGCTTCAGGTGTACATCAACGGCCACTACGTGCCGAAGGAATCGGCCAGCATCAGTGTCTTCGACCATGGATTCCTGTTTGGGGACGGCGTGTTCGAGGGCATGCGCAGCTACGGCGGTCGCGTGTTTCGTCTGGAACAGCACCTGCGCCGCTTGTGGGATTCCGCCCGGTCGATCTATCTGGAGATCCCGCTCAGTCGCGAGGCGATGGCGGCGGCCGTCAACGCCACGCTGCAGCTCAACCGGATCGACGACGGGTACGTGCGGCTGATCGTCACGCGCGGCCAAGGCACCCTCGGGCTCGATGCCCACCTCTGCACCCAACCAGCGGTGGTCATCATCACGGACCATATCGCGCTGTACCCGGCCGAGTTCTACGAACAGGGGCTGGAGATCATCACGGCCAGCACGCTGCGGAATCATCCCGCGGCGCTGAACCCGCGCATCAAGTCGCTCAACTACCTCAACAACATCCTGGCGAAAATCGAAGGGCATCACGCTGGCTGCGTGGAGGCGCTGATGCTCAACCATAAGGGTGAAGTGGCCGAATGCACGGGCGACAACATCTTTCTGGTCCGCGCCGGCACGTTGCTCACGCCCCCCACGGATGCGGGCATCCTGGAGGGCATTACCCGCGACGCGGTGATGGAGCTGGCTGTCGCGGCCGGCGTCGCCGTGCGCGAGATCGCCCTGACACGCCACGACGTGTACGTGGCGGACGAGTGCTTTCTCACGGGGAGCGCCGCCGAGATCATCCCGGTGGTCAAGGTCGACCAGCGTCCGATTGGTGATGGCCGACCCGGTCCGATCACGCGGGATCTCTCCGCGCGCTTCCGGACCCTTACGCGCGGACGCTGATGTCATGACACGACGCGGCCCGCACCGGCGGTTGTTCCTGGCAGCGCTGGTGGCGGGTGCGCTCGTCTGGCCCGCGACCAGCGGCGCGCAGGAGGAAGCGGCCCCGGTCAGCGCGCTGCCGCCGCCGCGCCAAGAATACCTCGGCCGGACCATCGCCCAGACGATGCACTACACCGGCGCCGAATGGCTCATCCGCGACGTGCGCGAACGCGAGGAACGCTGTTCGCTCGTGCTGGCCAATCTGGGCGTGCGGCCGGGGATGGTGATCTGCGACATGGGGTGCGGCAACGGCTTCTACAGTCTGTCGCTGGCACGCCAGGTGGGAGCGACCGGGCGTGTGCTGGCGGTCGATGCGCAACCGGAGATGCTGGTCCTGCTGCGCGAGCGCGCCGAACAGGCCGGCGTCGAGAACATTACGCCGATCCTCGGCTCGTGGCACGATCCACGCCTGCCGGCCGCCAGTGTGGACCTGATCCTGCTGGTCGACGTGTATCATGAATTCTCCTACCCGGAACAGATGCTGGCGGCGATGCGCCAGGCGCTCAAACCCGAGGGACTCATCGTGCTGGTGGAATACCGCGCCGAGGATCCGAACGTGCCGATCCTGCCGCTGCACAAGATGAGCCAGGCCCAGATCCTCAAGGAAACGGCTGCCAACGGGTTCCGCCTCGCCCGCCAGTTCGACAAGCTCCCCTGGCAGCACATGATGTTCTTCGGCCGCGACGAAGCGTGGCGACCCTGACGCAGTGCGTGATGGCCTGAGCGGCCCGCTCAGAGCTTCCAGAGCAGCAGGAGCGTGTAGTCGAGCGCGTTGGGACGCGGGCCGCTGTCGCGCGTGTCGTAACGATTGATCACGCCGAGCTTGAGGCTCATGTTGGTGGCCTCGTCCAGCAATACTTCCCAGCCCGCATCGGCGCGAACCCGGTACATCTCGAAGTCGCTCCACTCGGGATAGTACTCCACCGTCGCCCGCACTTTCTGACGGCTGGAAAGCTTGTGGTCCAGGTCGAGGCCGAACATGGCTTCCGGCTCCCACGTGTTGTCGCTGCCGCGGAACCGTCGACTGGCACCGGAACCGAACCGTCCTTTGAGTGTGGTTGACTCGCTGTCGACGAAGCGGTAGCCGATACCGGCATTGAGCGTCAATTCGAGGCGAAACGGACGGAACTCATCGTAGACGAGAATCGACTTGACGAAGGGAGACCAGCGGGACTCGCCGAGGACCCAGTCGTGGTGGATTTCCAGCTGCGCGTTGTGCTTCGTTTCCCGGTACTCGGCGGTGGCCTTCACATAGTTCAAGGCGATTTTGAGGTCGCTCCAGTCGACCTTGCGTTTGATGTTCGTGCCCGTGCGGAAGCTCAACGTCGTCGCATTGCCTTCGGACCCGTCGAGTCCCACCTCGAAGCTGCTGTTCCAGCCGGGTGGGAGCTGCCAGTGCGCAGGGGTCAGCCAGTCCTGCCACGAAATGGAGTCGTGTGCCAGGGCGAGTTCGTCCGCTCCTTCCGCCTGGCTGCCGGCGTCGGCCGGTGGGGGGACCTCCTCAGGCTCCGGGATGTCCTCGGCGGTCGAGGCCTCGGGTGTCTGCGCCGCGGCCAACTCCTCCCGCGAGATCTCTTCCGACAGGGGCGGCAACAACCGCAGATCCGCGTTGTCGCTGCCGAAGACCGGAGATCCGGCCAGCAGCAGGACGAGCCCGCAGCATGCCCGCTTCAGCCGAGTCACAAGTGATGGCACGACGAGATTCCGCAGTCAGGGCGCAACACCAAGGACAAGTGGGGGGACGAGTGGGGGCACTTGTACCAGGAAGTGGTCCCCTGCGGCAAGGCGAGTCGGCGGGGACTTTCCGCTTGGGCAGCCCGCTGATGAGCAACACCTGGTCCGACCTCCTGGGCCGGCCCCTCAAACGGCAGGGTCCGGCACAGGCCGAGGTGCTGACCCGGGAATGCCCACGCACGAGTATCAGGGGCACCGGCGGTCAAGTCGCACGTGGATTCGCAGATGTCGGGAAGCCCCAACGAAAGCGATGCCTACGTCCACCAAATGCCCCCGGCTTGCCCAGCGATTTTGCGGCGGAGGATAATTTGACCGCACGGCCGGTGCCGGGGCTCAGCAGAAGCGGAAGTCCAGGGCGTAGTTGTAGAGCCAGGGGACGGTGGGGCTGATGTGCTCGGCCGCCAGTTTTTCCGGCAGATGTTCGTAATGCTCCTGCAGTCCCGGGGGCGCGTTGTAGTACGTGACGAGGATGGTGTCGTCCGTGACGCGGACGTCACCTTCGAGCGCGTGGAACAGGTCGGTCGCCAGGTGGTTGGCATCCCACGTGCAGTACGGTGTCGCGAGGCGTTGCCGCAGTTGGAAGAGAACCGCTTGGGCAATCAGCGCCAGGGTCATCTGCCCATAGCGGATATTCAGGTTCATCGTGCCGGCACGATTCCAGCCCAGGGCCTGGTGGGCATTGAAGAATTCTTCGACATGCCAGCGTTTGGGAAAATCACGCGTCAAGGCATCCACCTCCTCGCGGTCGCTGGTCGAGAGAAATCCTTGGTAGGACCACTCGTCCGCGCGTTCGCCGAAGCGTTCCACGAACTGATAGTAGGTTTCCTCCTGTCGGCGTTTGAACGTGAAGGGGAGTTTCGCCGTGGCTAGGCCAGCCCAGCGCCGTGTGAAGCAGGTCTCGGGCAGGGCCCGGAAAGTCGCATCATACGTGGGCTGATGGGGCAAAGGGACGAGAAAGTCGAGGCCGGTGCGGCGGTGCAGGTCGTGGATAATGTCGGTCGAAAAATGTTCGCTATCGGCGACCACCAGCGTCTGGCCCGGCGTCGGTTGCAGAATCGCTTCCACCAGGTCCATCAGCTCGGGGGTGGCCGCGGCGACATGGCGAGAGGCCGTCCCGGTAGTAAAGCACAGGGGCTGGTAGGTATCCGCGTCCAGCACCCAGAAGGTCTGGGCCTGCTTGAGGGGCCGCTGGCCTTCCTTGGCAGCACGTTTCCGCATCTGGCGTTTGCTGTAACTGCGCACCCGGTGGGGATCAATCGCCAGGAGTTTTCCCTGGAAATGTCCCGAGGCGCGGCGAAGCTTCCCTAAGGCCACCTGCAGGGCGAGCGCCTGGTCGACGGTCCGTTCCCGCAACAGTTGGTGCATGGCGACATCGGTCGCCACGAACGGGAGCCCGTTGGTGAGTTCGAACCCTGCGCGCTCATGCAACGTGCGTTCGGCCCGAATGCCGCGCGTGCAGACCGCCGCTTCATGGACCAACTGCAGCGCCAAACGCGGTTCCACACACGGGGTGGGACGACCGGTCCAGCCGCACAGGAGATCCCAGGTCCCCAACCGCAGATGTTCCGCGACCAGCAACCAGACGCCTGCCAGGTTCCCGCTGACCTTGTCGGCCAGTAACTGGCGTACGCCCCGTTCCAGACTGAGCGGATCACACGCTCTTTTTCGGTGCCGCGCGCGACTGGCGGTGGTGTCGACGGTGGGCGGTGGCGCGGGCTGCGGACGACATTGATAGAGTTTTTTTTTGCAGCCCGTACTCGCTGATGACGCGGGTGACACTGCGCGTGCTGATCGGGAAGCCGGTTTGTCGCAGCTTCTGGGCGATCACTTCCACGGAGGCCTGCGGGTCGAGAAATCGGTGGCGGATGACCTGCCGCTGCAGTTCGCTGGTGCGCCGGTAGTGCGTCTTGGGCCCGCGGACTTTGCTTAACAAGGCGACGGCGCCGTGCTCCTGGTAGAGGCGGCGCAGTTGAAAGTAGCGCTGTTTGGTGTAGCCGTGTTTCCGCGCCGCCTGCAGCGGACCGAGTCCTTCACACTCGCCCTCGAGGAGCATGGCGAACTTGCGGGTGATCTCATCGCGCTGCGCCACCGGGAGCGAGCCGTGCGTACCGACCAGAGCCTGGGCCTGCGTGTCGAAATGCATGGGGATCCCTCCGATCCAAACCTCCTGGGAACGACCGACGCCAGCGCCCTCAGGTTACCGCTTGGCGGCCCAGAAGTCAAATAAAATATGGCGTATTATCATCCGCATACCAGCCATCAGTGGCATATCAATCGGCCATTCAACGCCATATTTAATTTGACTACCAGCGTGGCGCGCGGCGCACCGGCCCCCGCGCACGCGCCACGGCCCGCCCGCACGAGTCAAACAAAACTCCGCCGCAAAATCGCTGGCTTGCCCGGGGGTAGTTTGCGTTCTTCGCTACACGCCGGCACGCCCTTACTCGCACTCTTCCTCAATTCTCCTCTCTCCTCTCTCTCCTCTCTCCTCTCTCTCCTCTCTCTCCTGCCCGCCCCGGCCGGCCCGCGGGAAAGCTCGATCCTGGTGGGGAGAGAACCGCAAGGGCACGCGGCACGCCTGTAGCTCACCAGTCCAGCGAGCCGCCGACACAGGGTCGGCGGGGTGAGAGCGTGGTGGCGCGGCACGCCTGTAGCTCACCAGTCCAG
>JALOQX010000212.1 GCA_025459265.1 Pirellulaceae bacterium
CCGCGCAGGACACGATCGAGGGGGCGCCTCACGTGCGGGAGGAGCACCTGCCCGTCTTTGACTGCGCTTTCAAACCGGCACGAGGTCAGCGCAGCATCGACTGGAAGGCGCACGTGCGGATGATGGCGGCGGCCCAACCGTTTCTCTCCGGTGCGATCTCCAAGACGGTCAACATGCCACAGGAGACGACGGTGAGCGAGATTGCTGACGCGTACCTGTGGGGCTGGGAGATGGGTCTCAAGGCCCTGGCGATCTACCGGGACGGCTCGAAGCAAAGCCAGCCGTTGTCGACCAAGTCGGAGGCGGACAAGGCAGCGGAGAAGGAGAAGGCGGCGGCGCGGCCCAAGCGGGAACGATTGCCCGACACCCGGCAGTCCTTGACGCATAAGTTCTGCGTCGGCGGCCACGAAGGGTACATCAACGTGGGGCTCTATCCCGACGGCCGGCCCGGCGAGTTGTTCCTGACCATGGCCAAGGAAGGGAGCACGGTCGGCGGCATGATGGACGCCTTCGGGACCGCGATTTCGCTGAGCCTGCAGTACGGCGTGCCGCTCGAGGTGCTCGTCAAGAAGTTCTCACACATGCGTTTCGAGCCGATGGGCATGACGGCCAACTCTGATATTCGGATCGCCAAGAGCGTCGTGGACTACATCTTCCGCTGGCTCGGCATCACCTTCCTGCCCGGATACAAGGAAGCGAATGCCGGCTTGAACCTGCCGACGGCCGACAAGCCCCTCGACACCAACTCCGGCAACACGGCGCTCGCGGAGCCTCTGGTGGCGGTGCCCCGGCCCAGTGCGGTGCCCAGCGGCAACGGTTCGGTCGATCCGGCCGCCCGGGAACGCGTCAGTGTCGCCCTGAAGCCGGTCCCCCCCGCGGAAACGTTTTCGTCGCGCAGCGAACAGTTTGCACAGTTCCAGACGGACGCACCCAGTTGCGACGTGTGCGGCGCGATCACCATCCGCAACGGGACTTGTTATCTGTGCTTCAACTGTGGCAACAGCATGGGCTGCTCATAACGCGGTGAGGAAGACGATCAATCCGATCGTGACGGCGCCCGCCGCGGCGGTCAGCACCGCCGCGGCGGCGATGTCCAGCGCGTCGCGCAGATGCGGATTGAACTCCGGGTCGACGGCCGGGGCGAGCGCTTCCAGGGCCGTGTTGAGCATCTCGGCCACCAGGACGATCGTGATGCACAGCAGGACCGTGCACCACTGCCAGGTCTCCAGGTGCAGGGCCACGCCTGCCGCCAGGACGGCGGCAGTGCAGCCGCCGTGGACCCAGAAGCTGGCGTGATCGCGCGCGGCCACGACACCGCCGCGGCCCGCCGCCGCAAATTTCCGCCGCCACGTGCGGGTGTGGCCCCCATACCGCTCAACCATCGCTGTACCGCCCTGCTTGTACCCCCGGACCGCGGTTACTCCAGACCCATCATGCCCACCGGCGGGATGGGCACCCCGGCCACGCGCCCCAGCCGCCCCTTGGGCAGAAACCGAGGTTCGATGGCGATCGCCGCCCCGTAATTCTCGCGGCCGAAGTCCGCATGCGCAGCAATCCGGACCAGGACCGATTCGCCCACGCGCGTAATCGCAATCCGCTCGCCGATGTTCCCCGTGGGACCCAGGTCGTACGTCCCGGACACATCCACAATCCACTTGCGACTCAATCGGTAGCTGAGCGCGCCGACCAGCAGTGTGCTGCTGAAGGGCCCTTCGAATGAAGCGATCCCGCCGTAGACCTGACCGCGCTGGGGACGGCTCAGCGCCGCGCCCAGCGACGCGGATCGCAATCCGTCACCAAAAAAGTCCGCGTAGCCGTCCGACAGTAGGGTGACGCGGTCTCCCACGTGCCACCGGAAATCATATTCCGCCAGTCCCAGGTACTCGCCGAAATTGTCGCGCTCACTGTCGGGAAACAGGGTGCCGTCGATATCCAGGACGATCCAGTCGACGACGCGCTGCTGGCCCGGCAACCCGCGCTTGGTCTGCCAGCGTTGATGTACTCCCAGCCGTGTCGCCAGCACATCGTCGACCATCTCCAGGGTCGGTGACGCCACCCATCCCTGGAGGTTCGACCGGTAGGTGTAGGAGCGCGGGTCGAACGAGAACGGGAAGGCGCCGAGATAGCGTCGGAAGTGTTCCTGCGAGTCGTCGTCCAGCGGGTCGTACAACGGGAACTCGGTCAGATCCTGGCTGGCATCGGCCCAGTACAGGTCGGACAACAGGGTCACTTTGTGCGCCAGACCGTTGAGATTCCACAGCGTGCTCTGCACGGTCGGATCCACTTTCCAGAAGGGCAGGCTGATGCGCACGCCGGTCTGGCCGTAGGCGCGCGTGAGGTCCTGCTGGTCGTTAAGCCCTTCTCCCCAGTAGGCGATTTCGCCGAGCGCGTAGGGGACCACCTTCAGTGCACCGAGCTGGATGGGCCAGTCCAACTCGTGCCGCGTGGCGAAGCGTCCGCCCGCCGGCTCCTCGTCCGGCTGTTCCCAGGGCAGGTAGTTCCAGCCGGCTGCGTCCTGCGGATCGGTCGGCGGCTCGAGGATCCGGAACCGGGCGTAGCTGGCTTGCGAGTGCGCGTACCACGTCAAGTGGTCATCCAGCAGCGAGCGGCCAATCAGGTAATGGTCCCCGCGCGGCCACCACTCGCTGTTGGACACGTACTCGTTCAGGTGCACTTGCCCCAGCACGCCCAACGACTGGTCGGCCCACGTGCGTTTGAGTTGCAGACTGGTCACCCGATCGACCCATTCGTCCCACTCTTTCTCGAAGTACTGCTCCAGAATGTTTCGATCGCTGACCAGACCCAGCTTGGCCGTGACTTGCCAGCCTTCAGGCAGGTCATGGCGATGACGCCAGTACACGCGACCGCGCGTCTCGGTGTCCGGCAGGACATCGAGCCTGTTGCGTCCCAGGTCATCCCGGCCTGTGTCGTAGATGCCCCAGGCATCGAACCATCCATCGACCGGACCAGGATGTCCCAGGCAGCCATCGCGCTGATAATCGAACGTCAACCCCGCGGCCGGGCCGCGCTCGCTGAGATAATCCGTGCTCAACAGCAGTTCCGTGCCCGGCAACGGCTCCTTGATGTTCAGCAGCTGGTACACGTCCCAGTCCGCCAGCACCTGCGTCCCGAACACGTCGTCGTTCTTGATCGAGAACCGTTCCAGGTAGTACGACGGTTTCCGCAGGTCGGTGGCCAGGACCGGCCAGTAGAACACGGGCACGCCGCCAAGATACAGGAAGTTGTTGCGGCTCGTGGCGAACATCGAATGGTCCACGGCGGCTTCGTTGGTCCGGGGGTCGAGTTCGACCTGGCCGGTGAAGGCGTTGATGCGCGGTACCTGCGTGTCGCGGAAGTTGATGCGATCGCCTTGCAGCCAGTACTTCGGCACTCCCATCTGACTGGTCGTGATCGCCGCACCGAAAGCTTGAAACGACTGGCGGTTGAGCTGCTGCAGCACGTCGGCCTTGAGACGTACGATGCCCTGGTAGTCGGGAATGGGTGTGAACACCTCGGCCGCCATGACGACGCCGTATTCGTACGTGGCGTTGTAGTACATGCGGTCGGCGTAGATGAGTCGATCGCCCTGGCGGAAGACAATATTGCCCTCCAGGTACACTTCGATCGGCACATCGCCGCCCCCCGCGGCCTCCGAACCCTCGGCCGACAACGTCTTGAGATTCGGCCCCCACAACACGAGGCGGTCGGTCTCGATCACGATCCGCCCCAGATTCCCGAATCGCGGCGCTTCGATCCCCTCAATCACGGCGCGGATCCCGTTGCTGAAGACGGTCACCGACTGGTTCGGAAGCGTCCCCGGGAAACTCTTGATGTGGATCAGGGCGTTGCTGCGCGGTCCGACTTGCACACGTTTTTCCAGCGCGGTCACAGGCGCCAGCGGCGCGGGCAGCAGGGGTTCGGGGGCTGCCGGTGGCACCGCGGGCGGAAGCACCGGCGGCTGAAGCATGCTCGGGGGAACGACCGATGGTGCCAGCGTGGATGGTGGCAACGTCGCTGGTGGCAACGTGGGCGGGGGCAACGGGGTCTGCGGCAGTGCCGTGGGCGGCAATGTGGGCGGGGGCGTCATGGTGGGCGGCGCTGGCACCTGCGGCAATACCATGGATGTGCCCGGCGCTGGCTGCGAGTTGAAATTGGCGAGTTGAATGCGGCCCGCCGCTTCGTCCCACGCTCGTTCGGCACGCTGATACACAGCGGGCCGATCCGGCGAGACATCCTGCAGGGCCGCAACACGGACGTCGATCGCCGCGTGCGTAACGAGTCTGCCGAACCAGGTGTGGTCGCGGATCGACTGGGCCGCCGTGCCGGTGCTCGGGTGGGCGCTGCCCGCCCGTTCGTAGTCCACCGCCGCGGACCCCTCAATGTAAACGGTCACCCGGTGTTCTCCGCCCCCGCCGGCCGGCGCGCGGTCAATCCACACAACCGCTTCGTCTCCTCGCGCCAGCATGCGGTCTTGCCGAATGACGCAGCGGCGAATGACCCAGGCTTCGAGCGCGCCTTGCTGCCAGCGTTGCGCCGATTCACCTGCGATCGCGATCGCGGCGGCCGGGTCCGCGACCGGCATCTGGATGTCAGCACGGACCGGTGCGCACAGCACCGCCAGGACGCACACACGTCGCAGCAGCGACATGCGCGTCATCGGACGGTCGGGCCAAGCCGGTCGCAGGTCGGACAGGACCTGTGTGACGAGCCGAAAAGCGTCCAGGGTACGGCATCCTTGCCATCTGTGTCGCGTTCGGCGCGGCTGCCGCTGGCGAGCCTGGCCGAGAACGACGCGAGACGAGCGGTCGAAAAACAAGCGGCGGGATTATAGAGGTGTCGCCGGTCTGTCGCAAGGCAGGTTCAGCGACCGGACTGTCGCCGTAACCGCTTATTCTACAACGGTTTCCGGATTGCCATTGGAACTCCGCGGATGGCAACAGGCCGTGACAGCCGCGAGGTAGACGATCGGCATCGCCGGCGCTCGCATCCGCATGTTCGTCCAGTACACCGCGTGGACGGCGGTCAAGGCCAGCAGAAACAGCCCCGCCCACACCCAGGGCGCGTACGACCAGCGCCGCCCCAGCCGCCAGGCACCCAGGGCCGCCATCGCCAGAACGCCGGTGTACCACACGGCAGTCAGCCATCGCACGAGCCTCCCGCGCCAGGACTCCTGCGGGTCGATCTGCCGCGGAAGCGGGCTCCAGAGATAGCCCACCCTGGCCAGACTCGACCACGCGAACATTCCCGGCTGTTGGCGGATCGTTTGCCGGGCCAGCGCGTAGTACCGGCGGTCCGCGTCATACTCGTTTTCCTGCGAACTGGCTGGCGCAGCGGCTGGGTGCCTGTCGCCGCGCAACATCGGCAGCAGTTCCTGGCCATCCCACACACTGCCCCATCGACTGACGCGCAGGTGCTCGTAGAAATACGGGTTATTGGCCAGCAACAGCGTGAACCCGCCGTGGGTCGTGGTCACGGTGAAATGGCTGGTCGCGCGCAGATTGCGCCAGCCCCATGGCATCAGGATGCTGCCGAGGGCGAGCAGGAAGACGGCCAGTTGCTGCAGGCCTCTCCGGTTCTGCAGCCGCAACAAGACGAACATCCCGCAGAGCGCCGCCCAGACGAGGAACGTGGGACGGCAGAGAATAGACAGGCCGAGGACACCGCCCGCAAGTGCGGCAGTCGCGCTTGTCGCGCGGCGACTCCACCACGTCAAAGACACTAACCCGACGACCGCGAATAATGTGGCCAGGGTCTCCGTCATGACCTCCGCTGACTGATGCAGCAAAATGGGATCAACTGCCACGAGCATGCCGGCGCACCAACTCGCGCGACCCAGTCCCCACGATCGAGCGAGCCACCAGGTCAACACCGCCGTCAACGTGCCCAACAGCACATGAATCACCGCCACCTGGTGCGGCGAAACGGTCCCGTGACAGGCCGTGGCAGCCAGCAGCAGCGGATAGAGCGGCGGACGAAACGCCGTGGGAACCGGCGGCACGTCTGGCCCGGACCGGCTGTAGGTGCCTCGCGCGACGAGGTTCTCCGCAATCAGTCGATACGCGTCAGGGTCCCGCTCCAGCGCGTCCGCACGCGTCGCGATGGCGGCCGATCGCAGCCCGGCCGTGGCAGCCACAAACAGGAGAAACTCCGCGGCGGTTCGCATGTTCAGGCCGATCGACTTCTGCAGATAGCGCATCGTGTCCGCAATTGTAGATGATCGAGCCGCCGACGGCGCGCCGACTCGGAGTTGGCAACACGTGCCGGGAATTTGCTTGCCTTGGGCACGCGAGTCCGTATCATGGGGGGGGACAATGCCGTACGCAATGCGGGTCACTGTCACTCGGGTTGAGGGCCGAGCGAACCACACCAGCAATCGATCCGGACGTATCCACGAAGTCGCTTGATTTCACGTGCTTTCTCGGGGAGGGCGAACCATGACTGGTTGCGAAGAGAGCCAGACGGGCCTGATTGACCAGCGATATGTGCTCGGGCCGTACGAAACGGCGTTCCTGGTGGTTTTCGAGTCGGTCTCGGTCTGGGACGCGGAGTCGTCGGACAGACGGAAGTCTGTAACACGATTGCTACCGGTGGACCCGGCGAATCCGGCTTACGAGAACGAGATCCTTCCGGCAATCACGCACGCCATGAACGATCCGCGAGTGACGCTCTACAGGTTGCCGCCCGGTCATGTAGCAATCGTGCGGATCAGTGAAGTGCCAGACCAGGGATTCCTGTTTGCGGTCGAGCAATTGCCGCCGGCTACCTTGAGCGCAAAGGGCGTCATTGGGATCTGCACCGGGAACTGCCCACCCAACTCGAAATCCTGTCGTGTCGGCGAAGTGCCCGACTGCAGCACGGGCACGCTCAAGTGCATCCCGCGGTTG
Source organism: Pirellulaceae bacterium (assembly GCA_025459265.1). GTDB lineage: Bacteria > Planctomycetota > Planctomycetia > Pirellulales > Pirellulaceae > JAAYDI01. Next base: position 6,885 of record JALOQX010000212.1, read on the forward strand.
TGACAGGTAACGCGAAGGGGGCAAACCCATGGCCGAGCAACCGCCGCGTCCTGGGGAGGGCGAACCGAGCGAGACCGAGCGTCTCGTACGCGAGGTCATTCACCGGTTTCTCGTTGCGCTGCATCGCGGAGAGCAGCCGGTCATTGCGCACTGGGTGAGCCAGAACCCAGCATGCGGACCCGATCTGGCCGCGCGTCTGGAGCGCGCGGCCGCGGTGTACCGAGCCGCGATGGAGCATTCCAGCGGTACGGAGCCCGACTGGGTACATCTTGAAACGCAGGCGATGTCGGCGGATCAGCTTCCAGGTGGCAAGTCGGGCGAGCATTCGGATCCGGGCGAGGCACCCACCGAGGTGGCGACGCCGCTCGAGCACATTGCCGGAGAGGAGGCGTTGCGGATTCGATGTCCGCACTGCGGACATCGCATTCAAGTCGCGTTGTCCGGTGAGTCCGAAATTGTGTGCCGCAGCTGCGGCAGCAGTTTTCACGTCGATTCGGCGATTGGCGGCCTGGTCCGGGAACAGAAGCAGCCGGCGTTCATCGGCCGTTTCACCGTGGTCGAGCGGCTGGGGCGGGGCGGATTCGGGGTGGTCTATAAGGCGAGCGATCCGTTGCTGGCCCGCCACGTCGCGGTGAAGATGCCCCGGTCCGGCTATTTTGCCAGCGCCGAAGATGAAGAGCGGTTTTTGCGCGAGGCGCGCAACGCGGCACGGCTGCGGCATCCGCATATCGTGCGGATTCACGAGATCGATCGGCACCACGGTGTGCCGTACATTGTCAGCGAGTTCATCGAGGGCCAGACGCTGGCCGATCTGCTCACGCGTCAGCGACTGGATTTCGGAGAATCCGCCCGATTGCTGATCGCAGTGGCCGAGGCGCTCGAGTACGCGCACCAGCAGCACGTGGTCCATCGGGACGTCAAACCGAGCAACATCCTGATCGATGCCGAGGGGCACCCGTATGTCACCGATTTCGGACTGGCTCGACGCGACGACGCGGAGATTACCATCACACTCGACGGCCAGGTGCTCGGGACGCCGGCCTACATGTCGCCGGAGCAGGCGGCGGGCGAGCCGGCACGGGTCGATCGTCGCAGCGATGTCTACAGTCTCGGCGTGGTGCTCTATCACGCGTTGTGCGGCGAGCTGCCGTTTCACGGGACGCGCCGCATGCTGGTGCAGCAGGTCCTGCAAGACGAACCGCGTCCGCTGCGCCGGATCAACGAGCATGTGCCGCGCGATCTGGAGACGATCACGCTCAAGGCCATGTCGAAGGAGCCGCAGCGCCGGTACGCGACGGCACGGGAGCTGGCGGATGAGCTGCGGCGGTGGCTCAATGGCGAGCCCATTCATGCGCGGCCGCTCGGGCGGACCGGGCGATTGGTGCGATGGGGACGCCGCAACCCGGTGACAGCCGGTTTGTGCGCCGCAATCGCGGCACTACTGCTCACGTCAGCCGTCGTGGCCGCGTCCTGGGCCTGGCGCGAGCGCGTCCTGCGGCTGGTCGTGACGCAGGAACGGAACCGAGCGGAGCTGAGTGAGCGGCAGAGCCGGGAGCGGCTGGTCTTGCGCCACTTGCAGGACGGCGTGCAGCACCTGCAGTCCGGCGACGTGCTCACCGCGCTGCTGTGGGGAGCCGAGGCCGCTCAGCAGGATGCGACGGACCAGCCCCTCTCGACCCACCATGCGCTGCGCTTGGGGCTCCTGCTGGATCGCTGCCCCGCACTCCTGCAACTGTGGGATCGCCCGGATCAGGTCTGTTGTGCGGCCGGCACCGGCGTGGGCGACCGCGTACTGGTGGCGGCACAGGACGGCTCACTCGTGGTGTATGACATCGACACGGGCGCGGCGGTCACTCCCGTGATGCAGCACGGCACAGCGGTCATGGCGGCGGTCATCGACGCGCACGGCGATCGGGTTGTGTCGCTGGGGATGGACCATGCTGCCCAGTTGTGGAACGCGCGGACGGGCGAGCGGATCGCTCAACTTCCGCACGACGCACGACCGCTGCAGGCCGTTTTCAGCCGTGACGGCCGACTGGTCGCCACGGGCGGTCTCGACGGGACGGCTCGGATCTGGCTGGCCGAGACCGGTGGTCCGGTGGCGACCGTCGTTCTCGCGGAGAGCCAGGTCAATCTCCTGCGATTCTCCCCGGATACGACACGGCTGCTCACAGGATCGATGCACCTCGAGTCGCTGCGTGGCGAGCTGCGCCTGTGGGATGCCTCCACGGGTGAACCACGCGGCGGACCGCTGCATCATGACGCCTACGTGTGGGATGCCGCGTTCAGCGCGGACGGCCAACGGATTGTTTCCGGCAGTGAGGACGGCACGGTGTGCATCTGGGACGCCGTGGCCGGCGTCGCGTCGGGCGAACCGCTGGTGCGTGACGCGCCGGTCCACCGCGTGTTCTGGGCCGAGCAGGACACGCGCATCATCGCGGTGGTGTCCGATGGTCAGGTGCGGGTGTGGAACGCTCAGACGCGGCAACTGCTGCCGGTGGCGATCCATCACGGCGGCACGTTGACGGACGCCGCGCTGAGCCCCGCGCAGACGCTACTGGCCACGTGCAGCGTGGACGGCCGGACGCGCATCTGGTCGTGGGCGACCGGCGTGGAGATGAGCCCGTCTTTGCCGCACACCGCCCTGGTGTCGTCGGTGGCCTTCGCGGCGTCCGAGCGGCGGGTGGTGACGGCCAGCCAGGACGGCACGGTCAAGGTGTGGGACCTGGCGGCGGCCGTCGCGGCCGAAAAGCCGTTGGTCCACGCGGGGCCGGTCCGTGCCGCGCGCTTCAGTCCCGACGGAACCCAGGTGCTCACCTGCAGTGAAGATCACTCCGCGCGCCTGTGGAGCGCGGCGACGGGCGCGCCGCTGGGCGCGCCGCTCGATCACGGCGCCATTGTGCTGTGCGCGGAATTCCACCCCGCCGGTGCGCTCGT
>JALOQX010000492.1 GCA_025459265.1 Pirellulaceae bacterium
CGATGGCGATGAGGTTCCCCTGGTTCTTGAGGAAGCCGGCCAGGGTCGGTGCGGTTTCGACGGGCAGTTCGCGCCCGCCGGTCAGGATCAGGAGATCAAACCGTTCCGGGCTGACGACGAAGGGATTCAGGAGGGCTGGCGCATCGAGCAGGGTGGGCTGGTAGCCTGCCTGGCGCAAGGCCGCCGCGAGGGCGTCGATAACGGTGCGATTCTGTCCCGGCCAGTCACCGCTGAGCAGGCCGATGTTGCCCTTGTCGCGCGGTTGCCAGGCGAGTCGTTGGAGCAGCTCCTGGGCCTCGGCCTGATCGCGTTGGAGCTTCTGTGAGCCGTCGGTTACGGAGGTCTCGCCCGTTTCGGCGCGACCGGCGCTGGTTGCCGATCCGAGCAACCAGAGACCCAACACGCCGATTCCCGCAAGTCCTCTGAAGTTCTTCCGCATATCTGCCTCCACCATCGTTGGATCTCCCCGGTCAGCCAGGCACCGCGATCCGGCGGATCGCCGCCAGTTCGCCGCTCAGTTGATGCTCCCCAGGATCCGCCCCAAGAGTTCCCGGTCGTCGAACCGCTGGCCCTGGGCGGTTGCCTCGGCAAAACGCACCACGACCAGCTGGTACTGCGGGATCACGTACAGACGCTGCTTGCCCAGGCCCGCGGCCATCATCACCCGCAGCGGCTTGCCGTCAGGTCCCGTCATCGCTTGGTTCTGAGCCGCCTGCCGGCGTACTCGTCCCAGCAGACCTTCCACGTCGGCCGCAGGATCCGCCGAGCGGAGCCACCACGTCAGGCCATAGCTCGGGTTGGTGGCGCTCGGTACGAAGCACTGCTCCAAGAGTTCGGGCCTCAGCAAGTTCTTCCCTGCGCCGTCGGGCTGCTTGACCGAGCCGCCGTCGAGCACGAACTGCCCGAACTTTGCCCACTCGCGGGCGGTGAGCAGCATGCCGCCGGGCAGGTTGGGGTTGCCCGCGCGGTCGCGCCCGATCCGGGCCACCTCGATCCCCACCGGCTCGAGCACCCGCCTGCGCAGGTAGTCCAACGTCGTCTTCTCGGGTTGCGCGCCCTGTTTCAGCTTCCGCTGCAAGACCTCGCTGAACGCGTAGAAGTGGCTGGGTCCATACTGGAACCTGGTGCCCGGCTCCAGCTCGCACGGCAGGGCGATTGCGCGTTCGTTGAGATTGTCAGGGCGCGGATCGCCGGCGTTGAGACCCAGCCGCTCGGCCCGCTTTGCCGCGCCCTCGCCCAGCAGCCTCGCCCCGCTCCGTCCGCCCGCCAGTTCGCGATCGCCCGCGGGCAGTCCTGACGACAGCGTCAGCAGGTGACGCACGGTGATCTTCGATTTACGCGGATCGGTTTTCCATTCCGTCAGCGTGTCGGACGCCAATTCGTCCAGCTTCAGCAGGCCATCCTGCACGGCCATCATGGCCATCACGCCGGTGAAGCTCTTGGTGCCGCTGGCCAAGGGGTGGGGACGATTGGCTGCCCAGTCGTTCTCGTAACGCTCGAAGATCACCTTCCCATCACGCTGGATGAGCAACGCTCGTCCGGAATGCTGGGCCGAGTAGTCTGCGGCCTTGGTGAAATGCGTCTCCTCGTCATCTTGGGACACGACGGTGGGCGGGACGGCCCCCCGTGCCGCTTCGCCGTCCTGCGGCTCGGGCTGAGCCTGAGCGATCCGGCACAAGCCCGTGAGAGCTACTAACAACACAAGGAATCTACGAGTCGACATCGCATACCTCCGCATTCCCAACAGGCCGATCATCCGAATTTCTGCCCCGCCTTCACCACGGACTCGGCCGCGACCGTGGCCTCGATCGTCACCTCTAGCATCCGCGAATGCCCCCGGCTCGTCCAGGGGATGGTTACGCTTGTTGCTACCCACGAGCGCCCCCCACACCCACTTGCTGAACCGCAACGCACAATATGTTATCTTAGGGACTCGTGGACGAGGCGCCTTCTGGTCTCGGCCACCCGCACACGGCTCAGGCAAGGCAAACGTCCGAAACCCGCGTCAGGAGACCACGCTATGACCGCTCCCGTGCGATTCCTCCGGCCCGTTGCGTTGTGGATGCTGCTTTTCTTCTGCCTGGGCGCGCTGCCTGTCCGCGGGGCGCTCGCCGACAGCTTTACCATCCGCTGCGATTGGTTCGACCGCGGCAACGTGGACGCGGGCGGCGTGGCGCGAAGTTACGCGGGCAAGTACCCGTGCATTGTCAACGGCGGCGTGATGCCCAACATGGCCGAGTACGACCTGGAGTTCCCCGTCGCGGGCGAGTATACCGTCCACGCGCTCTACGCGGCGGAAACGTCGCGTCCCGTCGAGATTTTGCTGGATGGAAAGCCCCTGGTTCGCGGCTTTACCGACGTGACGGGCAATTGGCACACGGACCACGCCCAGTGGTTCCGGCAGTGCACGGTGCAGATCGCCGCCGGCAAGCACACGGTGAAGCTGCTCTGCGAATCGTGCATCCCGCATATCTGTGCGTTGCGGTTCGAGTCGTCTGCCGCCTTTCCGAAGGACTGGCAGGTGAATCGCTGCGTGGCTCAGCAGAAGAAGGCGGCCGCGAGTCAGCCCCGTCGAGAAGGTTTCGTGGGCTGCTACCCGCTGGAGCCGCCCGACTCGTACGACTACGTGCAGCCGTACGATCCCATCCCGCTGCCGACACCGCGCGCCGACCGGATTCTGGAATACACGTTGATGGGCGCCGGGAAATATCCCGTGGACGCTGAAATCGCCCGCGCCGGGGCCACCGTGAACGATCCCAACGCGGACGATCCGACGCGCAACGAACTGCTCCAAGTCCTCTCGCTCGGTGGCGACGAAGCGACCGACTGGGTGGCCCGCCTCAGCGTGCAGGTCAACCCCGAGCG